>JAJYNL010000096.1 GCA_021786375.1 Actinomycetes bacterium | reverse complement strand
TGGCGCCGACACTGACCTGGGCGCGGGAATCTCCAACATCGCCGCCGTGGTCGGCGAGCTCGCCGAGGAGGCAGCCCTGACCCCCAGCGGTCGGTGGAGGCATCCGGCCACTTCTCCCTGGCCACGGTCCGCGGGCTCGGCTATCTCCTCGACGCGGTGGAGGCCTCCAGCATCGCTGACGCTCTCAAACCGGCCGTTACCTCCCGCCACCATTTCCCGCCGGACCTGCTCTCGCCTTCCAGTCCCGACGTCGGGCACGCGGGTCCGGGTCAACACCGAGGTGGGGTTTGATCGGTGATACCGGCCAACGCCATCAACCAGTGGGCCGTCGGCGTACCGTGGCCGTCGCGCACCCAGGTCGAAAAGGACCTGCTGCCAAGCCGGCTCATCTGTGAAATCACCAACGACGACTACCTGGGTGCCAGCTTCCCTTGCGCTTTGCGGAATCAAGGCCGCAGAACTGCTACGACGTCATTCTGCGAACGCCTCAGACGGGAGTTACAAGGTCTCCTATCGGAGGACGTCGGCACTGATCTCGGGGCTACGCGAGCCCAGCGGCCGGTCCCGGCAATCGGCCCGGTCGCACTGCGTTAGGCTGAGTGTTGCCCAGCCCGGATGGCGGAACGGTAGACGCAGGGGGCTTAAACCCCCCGGGCCCGGAAGGGCCGTGCGGGTTCAAGTCCCGCTCCGGGTACCGGCGGTTTCCTTGCGAAAGTGAGGGCCTCGAGGAAACGAAACCCCTCGCCGCACGTCCGTGGAGGTCTGCGGCGAGGGGTTTCGTCGTTGATGCAGGAGCCGCTTCCCGAGCCCTCGACAGTCTTGGGGCGATGGTGAGACCGGGTGACTTCTCTGACGGCTGAAGCCGCCAATTTCCTTTCAGGCCGCTTGCGCGTCCGGACGGCTCAGTCCAGCCCGACCGATGTTGCGGGCAGCGTTGTCGTCCTCGGGCATCTTGTTCAGGCGTGGTGCCACCCGGCCGCCGAGAAGCCCTTTGTAGGTATTTCGGGCACCACATGGCGTGCAGGCCGAGCGACGTGACCCCACCGCGGCAGCGACGAAAGCGAGCATCCAACATGACCAGGTCAACCTACAGCCGGGGCGTGACTCTCACCGGCAAGCTCGGGGCGCAGCCCCGAGCTCCGATTCCCCTGACGGCAGAAGCCGGCAATCCCCTTGGGGCGATCTGATGGTGCCTCCGAGGGCTTGCTGATTCTCGGGGTGCTCGTTCCGCGCGACGGCGGAGGTGAGGCACTCAAGTGGTTGAGCTCTATGCCGGAGTGCCCCATTTGGAGAGGTTCGAGGCCAGTTGAGGTGGTACGGAAGCCGAGGAACGGGCGAGCACGGCCAGACCAGCGCCGGCCGATCTTGTACACATAGCTACCAGCGCCGCCGTGCCGGCGGCTACCGAAGCGTCGGCGAGTAGGAGCGAGCCGGGAAGGGGGGAACTCCGAGGTTGACGACCACGGAGTTCCGATGCCGACGCTGCCCTCGAGGTCAACGACGGCCTCGCTGACAGGGGCACCGCCCTGGGGTAATCTTGCCCAACGAATCCGAGGCTCTGGCCCGCACTGGGACCGGACCAAAAACCGCGGGCCCCGCAGGTGAGTGACCGGTCTCGTCCCGGATGGTTGTAGGGGCGTGCCTATATGGGACAGGCGCGGTTGGCGGACGACGTACCCATCCCCCTCTGTTACGTCGCTAGCGTCAGACCCCCCACCCTCTGTCGTCTAATCATTTCCAGACCCCCCTGGTTCTGTCACGTCGCTAGCGTCAGACCCCCCACCCTCTGTCGTCCAATCATTTCCAGACCCCCCTGGTTCTGTTATCTAAGATGTCTAAAACCCCCCTACGACGCCGGTGGTCGTGGTCGTGGTCGGTGCAGTCCCGGATCCTGCTAGGGTCACTGGGCCACAAGCAGCTATGAGCATCCCGCCGACGGCGAGTCGGGTAAGGCCCGGCCCACCACGACCGTTGCAGCCTCCCGATCGTCGTGTTTGGTCCTGTCACGGGAAGCTCCTCACCCAAGATCGTATCGCTGACACGTTGCCGGCTGGATATGGTCTTGAGGAAGGTTTGCCGCTGTGAAAGGGAGAGCCCGTGTCTTTGGCGGAGTTGATCGAAGCGGAGTTGGCGGCCTGGCCGGTGGGGGCGTCCGCCGCCTGCCTGGTGCGCTTCGGCCCGGCCGGCGAGGTGGCGGAGACACATGCCACCGCCGACGCGTCGGAGCCCTTCCGACTGGCCTCGGTCTCCAAGGCGATTTCCGCGCTGGCATTCCTGGTGGCGATGGAGGAAGGCCTCTTCGAGCTCGACGAGGTGATCGAACCCCTGGGCGCGAGTTGGCGCGAACTCCTTGCTCACGCTAGCGGGCTTCCGGGCGATCGGCGTGGCCTGGTGGGACAGGGAGACCTTACCGAGCTGATCGGCGTGGGTGCCGCCTCCTTCCCGGGGGTGCGCCCCCCCAGGAGCCGCAGGGTCTACTCCAACCTTGGCTTCGAACTCGCCGCCGAAATGCTCTCGCTGCGGGCGGCTATGCCCTTTGCACAGTACGTGGCACAGGCGGTATTTGAACCCTTGGGCATGAAAGGGTCCAGGGTCGACCCCTCGCTCTATCCCGCGGCGGGGCCCCATGGAGCCGCGGCGGGAATGTCGGC
The DNA here is from genome assembly GCA_021786375.1 of Actinomycetes bacterium. Lineage (GTDB taxonomy): Bacteria > Actinomycetota > Acidimicrobiia > Acidimicrobiales > Acidimicrobiaceae > Acidithrix. Next base: position 17,077 of record JAJYNL010000096.1, on the reverse strand, counting down.
CCCGGCAGAGGAGCTTGGCCTGTTGGCCGCGGAATTTCGTTCGCCGCGCCTGGTCTCGCCGGCCACCATCACCGAGGCCACCTCGCTGCAGTGCGGCGCCATTCCCGGTGTGCTTCCCGGCTTCGGTGGCCAGGAGAACAATGCCTGGGGCCTGGGAGTGGAGATCAGGAACGGCAAGTGGCCGCACTGGACCGGATCGCTTAACAGCGAGGTCACTTTCGGCCATTTCGGCCAGAGCGGCACCTTCCTGTGGGTGGATGCCGCGCTGGGGGCGGCTCTGGTGCTACTCACCGACCGCCCCTTTGACGATTTTGCCAAAAGCGCCTGGCCGGCATTCTCGGACCGGATCATTTCCGCCCTGGATTAGGCGGCCACGCTACGGCGTGCTGCGCCGGTCACCCCGCCGAGGAGATTGACGACGTTGGTGAAGCCCATCCGCACCAGGGTGTCGGCCGCCTCCACGGAGCGATTGCCGGTCTGGCAGATCAGCGCGATGCGGGAGGTGCGGGGGTAGGCGCCGATACGCTGGCGAAGCTGGCTCAAGGGGATGTTCGTGGAGTCAGGAAGTGCTCCTGCGGCGAGCTCGTGGGGCTCGCGGACATCGATCACAAGATATCCGTCGGCCACGAGTTCACCTGCTCGGTGGGCCGGGTGGTGGCGGAAGCTCAAGGTATCCTCCTCTGGTCGCTGTTACGGACATTATACCCTAAGGGGTATAATGTCCGTACATTTCGGCCGAGGTGTGGAAGCCGGCCTAGGCGGAGGCGATCGTAGTCCCCGCGGTCTTGGTCCGGGGAAGCGTCGAGATGACCAGGGCGGCCACTACGAACGAGGCTGCGATGGCGTAGAAGGCGGTGTGGAAGCCGGCCTTGTCTATCAGCAGTCCCACGACAAAGAGCCAGAAGGAGCCTATCCCGTAGGCGATGGCGAAGAAGAGGCCGAAGGCCTGCCGGGACTCGGCCGGGTTGACGGTATCGGCGAACATGGCCTGCAAGAGGGGGGATTCGCTGTAGGCGAAGATGCCGACCAGCAGAGCCATGACCGACAGCGCCAGTAGCGAGCTTCCCACCAGCATGAAGGCGGCGATCATCACCGCCCCGATGATGTAGGTGCCTAGCAGCGCCACCCGCTTGCCGATGCGGTCGGCCAGCCAGCCGGCGAAGAGGGGTCCGGCGATCCCGCCGACGCTCATGACGGTGAAGACGACGCCGACCTCCACCGTCGATAATGTCCTCTGGTGATGCAGGAAGGCCGGGACGTAGGCTGCCAGCACGCCCAGCCCTCGGCCGGCGGCCGATATCACCGATGCGGCCAGGACGGTGGCGCTGGAGCGGTTGGCGAGCGCCCGGATCTGGGCCGAGAGTGGCCGGGCCGGCACGGCGTGCTGCTCCTGGTCGACCCGGTCGCGGGCGAGTGCGGTGGCCACGTAGACGCCGCCCAAGGCGAGCGGGATGGCCAGGAGGTAGAGCGCGTCACGCCAGCCGTAGGCGGCGATGGCGACGGAGAGCAGGATGGGCACCGCCATCGTTCCGATGGTCCCACCGGTGGTGTGCCAAGCCAGCACCGACCCCTTGCGCTTGGGGTAGCGGTTGGTCAGATACGCGCTGCCGAGAGGGTGTTGCGGCCAGTAGACCAGGGATGAGAAGACGCGGGCCGCGCCGAAGAGGCCCAGCGTCCCCGACGCGGCGCCGGCTACCGTTGCCACCGCCAGGCCGAAGTTCTGCGCACCCAGCACGGAGCGGGTCGAGTATTTCCGCACCAGCCAGGTGGCTCCTTGCAGCAGGCCGCCCAGCACCCCGGCGATGGTCAGGTAGAGGCCGAGGGTGGTGTAGCTGGTGTGGAAGGCAATTATCACGAAAGGATAGGTGAGCGCGATTCCCGCGTTATAGAGGTGCTGGATCGCGTGGGAGACAGTGAGAACGGCGACCGGCCTCCGCCAGGGCGCCACCTTTGCCTCCGCGGTCTTTGCCATCGCCTCGTACCCCGTCTGTGAGCTATTGCCCGGGACAAACGTTTGAGCTTATGGCTCGTCCTGGCAAGAAGTGTGGATAAATCCCAATGCTATCCCTGCTCGGGGCGTAGGCCACCTTCCGACTCCACCAGTCTGGCGAAGCGAGCCGGGTCGGCGCGGAAGATGCGCCTCAGGACCGGAGCTGCAACGAATTCGCCCAGGCCACCTCCAAAACGCGCCGGCAGGCTCAGGCGCTCGGTCCAGCGCAGCAGTGTCCAGCCCGCCCCGTAGTCCGAGAGTTCCATTATCCCGTCGCCCCTGACCTCTCCGAGGTGGGAGATGCCTATGACCTGGTCCGCGCGCCACTCGGTGATGCGCATCCGGTCCTCGCTCCTCACCGGGCCGACGCGAGTCTCCACGATCATCTCGGTCCCCACTCCTTGGCGCTGGGCCGTCAGGAACGTGATTGAGGCGGCATCGCCCATCCAATCCGCGTGCGGCTCCAGCCTGGCCAGGCGCTCGAACACGGTGGCACGAGGCCTTCTCGCGATCACGGCCGTCTCGATGCGCGCTGTCATGCGTGGGAGTGTAGCCAGCGCCACCGCAGGAGGTACGAGCGGCGCCATTTCCCAATTGCGGGCCGCCGGTAGTCTGGAGAGGTGGCGATTTACCTTGATTCGGCGGCCACCACCGCCATGACTTCCGCCGCCAGGGCGGAGTACCTGCAGGTGGCCGAAGCGTACCCCGCCAACCCGCAAGGATCGCATCGCGCCGCCCGGGCGGCCATGGCCAAGCTGGACGAGTGTCGCGAGCGCTGTGCAGTCCTGCTCGGATGCGCACCTGCCGAGGTCTATTTCACCTCTGGTGCCACCGAGTCCGACAACATGGCTGTGACCGGACGAGCCCACGCCGGCCTGATCGCCGCGAGCGCGGTGGAGCACAAGGCGGTTCTCGCCCCTGCTCTTCATGCGGGAGGCGAGCTGATTCCGGTGGAGGCGGACGGCTCGATGGATCGCGACCGCTTCCGCGCTTTCCTCAAGGAGCGCGCCTCTGCGCTCTCGCTGGTTTCGGTGATGGCGGTCAACAACGAGACCGGGGTCTTGTATCCGGTGGAGATTCTGGCAGGCATGGTGCGCAAGCACGCGCCGCGTGCGCTCTTCCACACGGATGCGGTCCAGGCCGCCGTGGTCGAGCGGTTGGAGCCGCTCGGGCGTGAAGCCGACCTGCTTTCTTTGAGCGCGCACAAGTTTGGCGGGCCAAAGGGCTGCGGGATCCTGCTGGCCAAGCAAAGGGGCGCGCTCAAGCCGCTCGTCCTGGGTGGCAGCCAGGAGCGCGACCTGCGCCCGGGGACTCAGGACCTGCCGGGAATTGCCGCCATGACCCTGGCACTGGAAGAAGCCCAGGCCTCGGTTGAGTCCTCGGTGGCGCACCTGCGCACCCTGCAGCATCGCTTCGAGGCGCTGGTTGCCGAGCTGGTTCCTGTTGCCGTGGTTAGTGGCCTGGGTGCTCCGCGCTCACCCGCCATCACCCACCTTCTCCTGCCCGGGGCCACCTCCGAGGAGCTTCTCTTCCTGCTGGACGAGGCGGGTATCGCCGCGGCAGCCGGCTCCGCCTGCGCCTCCGGGGCGCTGGAGCCGAGCCACGTGGTGCTGGCCATGGGGGTCCCGGCCGCTCTTGCCAAGAGCACCGTTCGTTTCTCCTTTTCCACCTCCACCTCGCTCTCGGACGTGGAGCTGGCCGCCAAGGCGCTGGCGGAGGTCTATCGCCGCCTGGTGCCTTGAGGGGAGCCGCGTGACCGCGAACCAGCCCGCCTACGTCGTGCTGCTTCTGGCTCACGCCACCGCGGCGCTGATCGGCTTCGGATCGGTCGCGCTAGCGGGCTATTACGCCAGGCGGCTGGGGATGCCCGGGGAGGAGGCCGAGCGCTTTTTCTCCTCCAAGCGCACCGTCTCTCGTTCGATGGTGTGGCTGACCGGCATCCTCGGCTTGGCACTGCTTCTCCTAAACCACCGCAGCGCACGCCTGGCCAGCTACCCCTGGCTTCGCATCGTGGTACTCGACTACCTGGCGGCTTCGGCCTTCGTGGCCATGGCCATCTGGCCGCTGGAGGCCCGCATCCGCGAAGCGCTGGCATCCGGAGCCGAGGATATGGCCAAGGCTCGTGCGGCCGGAGCCAGGCTTGTCAAGCGGAGCCTGGTTTCAGACCTTGCGCTCGTGCTGGCGGCAGTGCTGATGGTTACCCAGCCGGGCAGATGATGCCGGGGTGCCACGCCCTACTATTGATTGGGCCCGGCTACGGCCGGGATGCCAATTGACAAAGGGAAGCTGGATTTGGAACGTATCGGTTTGGTGGGCCTGGCGAACTCGGGCAAGTCGTCACTCTTCAACGCGCTGACCAACGGCGCCGTGGCGGTGGCCGCGCACCCATTTTCCACTACCGAGACGACCACCGGTGTGGCGATCGTGCCCGACTCGCGCCTGGATGCCCTGGCGCGCATCTCCCAGAGCCGCAAGGTGGTGGCCGCACACTTCGAGCTGACCGACATCGCCGGTCTGGTGGCCGGCTCCTCGACCGGGGAGGGCCTGGGCAATCGCTTCCTGGCCGGGGTGCGGGAAATGGATGCCCTCTGCCTGGTGGTGCGGGCATTCAAAGATCCCAACGTGCCGGGTGAGGATGACCCGGTAGTGGCCCTGTCCGTGCTGGAGCTGGAGCTGGTCATGGCCGATCTGGCGACATGTGAGACCCAGTTGGAACGACGGCGCAGGAGCGCCCGCGCCGACAAGTCCCAGGCCGCGGGCGTGGCCATACTCGAGGAGGCGGCCCGTGTGCTGGGGGAGGGGACTCCCATCTACCGTGCCGGGCTCCCGGCCGACACCATGGATGGCCTGCGCAGCGCGTTCCTCCTTACTGACAAGCCCGTCTTCGCGGTGGTCAACATGGGCGAGGATCAGCTGGCAGCAGCCGCGGAGCTCGAGGCGGCGGTGTCCGAGGCACTTGGACCGCAGAGCCTGGTGCTTGCGGTCTCGGTGAAGCTGGAAGCCGAGCTGGCGCTGCTGGAGGCGGAAGAGCGTGCCGAGATGCTGGAGGGCCTGGACCTCGGCGAGGGTGCCCTGCCGCGCGTGGCGCGTGCCGCCTACAACATCCTGGGCCGGCGGACCTTTTTCACGACCGGCGACAAGGAGTCCCGCGCCTGGACCTTCCGGGCCGGCGCCAAGGCTCCCGAGTGCGCCGGAGTGATCCACTCCGATCTCCAACGGGGTTTCATCCGCGCTGAAGTGATCCACTGGGACGAGCTGCTGGAGATCGGATCCTGGAACGCCGCCAAGTCTCTTGGTAAGATTCGCCTCGAAGGCAAGGACTACGAAGTCAAAGACGGTGACGTGCTGGAGATTCGCTTCAACGTAAGCAAATAGGGCACGGCTCGCCGGATGGCGTCGGTCAAGGAGAATCGAAGTGAGCTGGCTGCTCAAGGACGCCAACGTCCTCTCTAGCGCCGTCGTGTTCACTCCCAAGGCGAGGGCTTGGCCATGGGAGCGGGGGTCTGTGCTCACTCGCGAACAGTCGGTGGTGCTGCAAGGAAGGCACCTCCTTCACTCGTTCCTGGCCGGCGAGAAGGTTCTGGTGGTGGTATGCGACAAGGAGATGAACGTGATCTCGCTGCGCAGCCTGGCCCCAAACCGGATCGGCGGGCTGACCTTCCGTTCCGGAGCGATCGTCATGATCCCGGCGCGTGTCTCGGCGAACTCCGACATTCACGTGGGCGACAAGCTGGAGCTCCGTGGCTGAGCAACTCCGTGGCCGCCTCTATCTGGTGGGAACGCCCATCGGCAACCTCGAGGACATCACCGCTCGAGCGGTTCGGGTCCTCTCCGAGGTTGACGAGGTATACGCCGAGGACACTCGAAGGGGCAGGGCGCTCCTGAGCCACCTGGGCATCCGGGGCAAGGGGGTGCACCGGCACAGCGAGGAGCGCGGTTCACGCTCAGCCGAGGAGATCGCCGCCAAGGTCTCCTCGGGTCTCTCCATCGCCCTCATAACCGACGCCGGAATGCCGGCCATCTCCGATCCCGGAGCCGCGCTGGTGCACCGGCTCGCCGCCGAGGGCCTGGAGGTGGCGGTGGTGCCGGGACCGACGGCGGAGTCGGCCGCGGTCGCCCTCTCCGGCGTCGTGGGTGGCCCTTACCTCTTCGCCGGCTTCCTCCGACCGGTGCGCGCCGAACTCGAACGCTCCTTGCGCGCCGCCGCCGAGGGAGGAGCGGCCCTGGTCGGCTACGTCTCTCCGCACGACGTCGCCAAGGTGGTGCGGGCGCTGGGTGAAGCGCTGGGCGAGGATGCCGAGGCGGTGATCTGCCGGGAACTGACCAAAGTGCACGAGGATCGCATGGCGGGTACGCTCGGCGAACTCTCCCACGCCGAGCGGGTGGAGGATCCTCGCGGCGAATACGTGCTGGTGCTTCCGCACGCCTCGCTCGCGTCCGTGACCGAGGACCGCGCGGCGGCGCTCGGCGGGGTTCTGGAGGCATGCCTTGACCTCTCGCTCAGCCGCTCCGAGCGCGCCAAGCGCCTGGCGGCGCTGACCGGGATGCCGCGTTCGGAGATATACGCCCGCTTGCACTGAGGCACTTCAGACCAAGGCTGCATGACCCGCATTTAGTCTTGACGTAGACATCGAGCGAGGGAAATCCGTGACCGAGTTCTTCATCTCCACACCGATCTACTACGTGAATGACGCTCCACATCTGGGGCACGCCTACTCGATGATCAACGCCGATGCCTTCGCCCGCTGGCATCGTGGCCTGGGAGACGAGGTCTACTTCCTCACCGGGACCGACGAGCACGGCCAGAAGGTGGCCGACTCCGCCGCGCGCAACGCCATGAGCGTCCAGGCCTGGACCGACACCTACTCGGAGCGCTTCAAGGCGGCCTGGGAGGCACTTCGCATCGATTACGACGACTTCATCCGTACCACCGAGGAGCGGCACACCAAGGCGGTGCAGAAGTTCCTGCAGGCGATCTACGACCGTGGCTACATCTACAAGGGGATGTACCGCGGGACCTATTGTGTCTCGTGCGAGGCCTACTACACCGCCAACGACGCGCCTGACGGCAACTGCCCGGTGCACAAGCGGCCGCTAACCGAGATGGAGGAGGAGAATTACTTCTTCCGCCTCTCCGCCTTTCAGGAGGCCCTGATCGAGTGGTACGACCGGGAGCCGGACGCGGTCTTCCCGGACTTCAGGCGCAACGAGGCTTATTCCTTCATCAAAGGGGGGTTGGAGGACATCTCCATCTCGCGCACCTCCATCGACTGGGGAATCCCGCTCCCCTGGGACGAGCGACACGTCTGCTATGTCTGGTTCGACGCCCTGATCAACTACGTGACCGCGACGGGTTACGCCGAGGACTTCGAGCGCTTCTCGCGCTTATGGCGCCATTCGCACCATCTGATCGGCAAGGACATCATCCGCTTCCACTGCGTCTGGTGGCCGGCCATGCTGATGGCTGCGGGGCTTGAGCCACCGTCCAAGCTGCTGGTGCACGGCTGGCTCCTGGTCAAAGGTGAGAAAATGGCCAAGTCGGGGGGCAACGGGGTCGACCCTATAGAGCTGGTCGGAACCTACGGTACCGACGCGGTGCGTTACTACCTCCTTCGCGAGCATGCTCTGGGCGCCGATGGGGACTTCTCGGTCGAGGCGCTCGAGCACCGATACAACGTCGAGCTGGCCAACAACATCGGCAACCTGCTCTCCCGGGTCACCAACGTGGTGGCCAGGAGCCTCGGCGGTATCGCGCCGGCATACACCGGACGGGCCATCGCCGCAGAACGCATCGAGCCACACGTCGCCAGGGCCCAAGATGGATGGAACGGCTTTGCCACCGCTCAGGCGCTCGAGGAGGTGCAGGCCATGGTCCGTCTCGCGAACGCGGTTCTGGAGGAGCGCGCACCCTGGAAGGCGGCCGATCCCGGCGAAGCGGCGGAGCCGCTCGGAGACGCGCTGGAGATCCTGCGCCTGGTCGCCGTTTTGGTTGCACCGGTGCTGACCGAGGCTTCGCCCAAGATCCTTGCCGCCATCGGCATAGACCCCGCTTCGGCGAAGGGGAGCTACGCCGAGGCGCTCGGGGTGGGGCAGTACGTAGGGGGAGCCTCCATCGCCAAGGCGGCGCCGCTCTTCCCGAGGCTGGAGGCCGCCGGTGCCTGAGGCTCGCTGGTTCGACTCGCACTGCCATGCACACGAAGACGAGGATCCCGGCGCAACCGCCGCCGAGGGCCTGGAAAACGGGCTGGCGGGGATGATGCTCATCGGCACCACGGCCGCCACAACCGAGCGCGCCATCAAGGTCGCCACTGAGCTTCGCCCGCTCTTCCCACGGCTCTCCGTGGCCGCAACGGCGGGGATCCACCCGCACGATGCCGACGAGGCTCTGGCCGGGAGCTGGGATGCGTTTACCCGCGTGGTGGTCGAGGCGCCCTCAGTGGTGCTGGCCGGGATCGGCGAGTGCGGGTTGGACTTCTACTACGACTACTCGGACCGCAATGCGCAGCGCGAGATCTTCGTGCGCCAGGTCGACCTCGCCAACTCGCTTGCACTGCCGATCGTGATCCACACGCGCCAGGCATGGGACGACACCTTCGAACTCCTGCGCGAGCACGCCCGAACCAGGATCGTCTTCCACTGCTTCACCGGTGGCCCCTCCGAGTTGAAGCGCTGCCTGGAGTTCGACTCGTTGATCTCGTTCTCCGGCATCGTCACCTTCAAGAGCGCGGGCGAGAACGCCGAGGCGGCAAGGCTGTGCCCCTTGGAGCGGATGCTGGTGGAGACGGACTCGCCCTATCTGACCCCGGTGCCCTACAGAGGCAAGCCGAACCGCCCTCACTTCGTGCGTCTAGTGGGAGAGTTCATCGCCAAAGAGCGCGGGCTCGACTTCTCCGAGCTGGCCGACGTCACCGCGGCCAACGCGCGGGCCGTCTTCGGGCTTTAGCAGGAGCGCACGCAGGCGCTCGCGCGCCGATATGGAGCGCTCTCCCCTTTGTCAATTAGGGATGACTGCACCCGCCTTGACCGGATGGCCCCGTGCCTCAGCCTTGCCGGCGGGCGTAGAGTGCCCCCTTCGGGCGCGCGTAGTGCCAGGAGCATGTGGGCCGCGCGGCGCGGCTCTCCACCACTTTGGTCGACTCATTCTTCTGCGGCGCGCTGCGCCACCGGCATTTGAAACTTCGTTCGCCGTGGCCGGGGGGCCTTGGCGCCTCGCATGAGAGCTACGCGAAGAAGCATGGCCTGCCTTGGCCAGCTGTGAAGCGTTGAGTATAGAATGTGATAAAGGTTTCAGTCGCTACAATCAACGATGAAGGATGGTGATCGGGATGGCAAAGGTGGCCGAACGCGGGGAGGTGCTCGAAGTCTCCGATGTAACCCGCCGGGATTTGGAGGAGGCCTTGCGCCTGCTGCCGATCGTGCAGGAGATGCAGGCCAGCGCGACCGCCGAGGCCCGTCCCGACCTGCTGAGGGCACTCATGCGTCACCAGGTGCCGCTCACCCCACCGGCCAGCGTGGTGCAGGCACAACGGCTGGCGGCGCACCGCGATGCGCTGCTCGCAACCGAGGTGCTCACCTATGAGATGCTGGCTTCCCTGCGCGGCGACCAACGGGTGTCCAGCACGCGCACCTGGGTGACGCGCCAACGCAAGGAGAGGCGCCTCTTCAGCGTCAGCCACGCCGGCCAGGCCATCCTGCCGGCCTTCCAATTCGCGGCTGCCGGGCGCCCCCGCCCGGAGTTGCAGCCGGTGCTGGCCGTCCTGATCGAAGCCGGTGTCGATGCCTGGGAGCTTTGGGCCTGGCTCACCTCCCCGTCGAGCTGGCTGAGCGGGGAGGTCCCGGAAGAGCTGGCAGGCGCCCAGCCTGAGCGGGTGCTGCGTGCGGCCCAGGAATTCGCCGGCTCCGCCGAGGTGGCCAACTGAGCCTGCGCCCCGAGGCTCCCTACGGCCGGCATACGAGCTGCCCGGATCCCGCCCGCTGCCCGGTTGTCGGCGAGCTCCCACCGCTTGGCGGCGTAACGCTGGCCGCGGGCCGGCCCCAGTACCGCTGCTATGAACTGCGCTGGGGCTACGACGAGTTCAACCCGGGGGTGGGGAGCACGCGCTTCGCTCCCTTCGAGGCGGTGGATACCGGCCTGGCGGTACCGACCATGTATCTGGCCTCCAGTGAGGCCGCCGCCTTGCTGGAGGTTGTGTTTCACGAGGTTCACCACCGCTCGAGCCGGTACGTCTACGAGCGCGACCTGCGCAAGAGGGCCTTGGCCCACCTGCTGGTTCCGCGTGACTTGTGGCTGGCGGACTTGCGCGATCCCGAGCTCGACAGGCATGGGATCCTGCGTGAGCAAGTGGTCTCCTCTCCTGCTGAGCATTACCCCTGCACCAGGCGCTTGGCGCGGCAACTGCACGCTCGGGAGATCGGTGGTCGTCGTGTCGACGGCATGCTTTGGAACTCCCGCCAGGCCGAACTGCTCGACGGCCCCGAGGTGGAGGTCTGCGTAGTATTCGGCGACGGTTTGGCCTCCGGTCGAGGCTCGTGGGCGCTTACCGGCCCGGGGGTACGCAACCTTTTCGAAGGCCCTGGCCGCCTGCTGGTGGATGCGGTGGCCGCCGAACTCGACGCGGTGGTACTGTCCGCGCCATGACGCCACTGTGGCAACACCGGGTGCGAGCTCCGGGGGGTGGATCAACGGATTCGAGCGGCTTGGCACTGTGATCGCGGTGCGCGCTTCATCGTGGGCGTAGCCGAAACACCGGCCGGTTGGGCCATCCGCTGAAGCGGCAGCCGGCCGTGGGATCCTCGCCCGCGATTGTCATTGCCGACCAGGCGTTCCGATGCGCGTGGTGCTCGACTTCGGTCGGCACTGCGCCTTGAGCGGATAACGTAGCGGCGCACGCGCAGGTGGCGCAGTGGGTGCGTGATCGCGTCAAGGCCGCTGCGTGATGACCGCGTCATGGCGGCGAAAATTGCCGGCGAGTGCCCTCCTGGTGCCGGTGAAGGTGCCTGCCTAAGCGAACACCCCGAGGGGGCATCTCCGCTCGTGCCGGGGAGCGGGGCGGAGTGTTCCGTTTCGTCACCGCCCCGGCTCCCGCCCCGGCTCTGCCGGTTGAACCAAGCTGCGGCCCGGCGTCGCCGGAGGACTGCTACGCTCGCATCTGACGTTGCCACGAAGGGATCCTGAGCCGGGCGGGGAGCATAAAGGCGGCCACTTCGGAGTGGTTTGCCCGAAGGGGTAACCCACGAGATTCCGGTGAGGCTCCAAGTGGCAAGTCGAAGTGATATCGTCAAAGTCGGCAGGTTACCGGGGGTTGCAGGTAGCCGCTGTGACGATGGGGTGTTTGGCAGCCAAGTATTATTTGAGAAACATGAATGCACTCGGGGGAGCGTCTATATGCTAGGCGAATTTGAAAATCTGGATTTCCGAAGAGGCTCGGACCGTAGTCGGTGGCGTGGCCACAACGTGAAATGGCCAAAAGTGGTTCTGGCTTGCTCCACCTTGGGGCTCGTTGCTGCCGCGTGTGGGTCAAGCTCTTCAACCGGCACTACCGCGACCACCGCAGCGGCGGCGACGCCGGGAGTCACCGCCAACTCAATTCTTTTTGGGGAGACGACTCCGAAGTCTGGTCCGGCGGCACTGTACGGTCAGCAGCAAGCTGGGATTCAGGCGTACTTTGACACCATCAACGCCCAAGGCGGCGTTGGGGGGCGGAAACTGAAGCTGATCGCCCTTGACGATCAGTACTCTCCGCCGGTGGCGTTGCAGGACACCAAGACATTGATTGAGCAAGATCATGTCTTTGCGATCGTGCAAACCAACGGGACGGCGACGACCGAAGCGAACATGCCCATCTACCAGCAATTCGGCGTTCCCGTCGTGGGGGCGGGTACCGGCGCGGCGTTCTTCTACGACACCTTGCGTCCCTTCTTCTTCAACGTGTGGCCTGCCTATACGGTGGAGGGGAAGAAGCTTGGTGAGTTCGCGACCCAAACGCTCAAGTTGAACAAGATTGGGGTCATCTATCAGAACGATGACTTCGGCAAGAGCCTCTATCAGGGCTTCCAGAGTTCCGGTGCGACAGCGGCGGTCTCGATTCCCTACGACCCAACCCAAACCGACTTCTCTTCGGCGGTGGCCCAACTGAAGTCAGCTGGAGTTGACGGAGTTGTTATCTTTGCAATCCCTGGCCCGGCAATATCGATCATGAACGCGATGGCTGCAATAAACTTCCATCCGAAATTGCTTCTTAGCCAGGTATCGGTGGCGCCGTCCAGTTATTCCGCAGTGAATTCTTCGGAGATAAATGGAAGTTACATATCGGCGTTTATCCCGCCTTTGACCGACAGCACCAATCCGCAGGTGGCCACCTTCCTCAGTGCAATGAAGCAGTATCAGCCATCGACGCCTGCCTCTGTATTCGCAGCGTGGGGTTGGGAAGCGGCCCAGACCGCGGTGGCCGGTCTCAAGGCGGTCCACGGTCCCCTGACCAGGGCAAGCTACATCGCGGCCTTGAATACGCTCACCAACCTGCAGATCCTTGGCGGGACAATTTCGTACTCGCCCACCGATCATGCCGGTTTGAAGAACGTTACGGTACTCGAGAACATCAACGGTCATCGCGTTAGGCCTACGGCTTAGTAGGATCGCGCGAAGTCAGGCTGCCGTGCAAACCATTGGCCCGCACGGCAGCCTTGGCAACCGCTAGCCATTTCGTGATCGCTTTGGTCTCGACGGCGAGGCGGTCGGACGCTTGGGCCAGAATTGTTATTACGGGTCACGATTAAGCCAAACGGAGCATCGGCCACTTGACTCTTTTTTTCCAGCTGATCGTATCCGGGTTGGGGTTTGGAGCGGTCTACGCGCTTGGTGCGATCTCCCTGACGGTCATCTTCAACACGTCCAACGTGGTCAACTTCGCAAGTGCGTCGCTATCCAGCGCGGTGGCATTGTTGATGTGGCTCGCGCTGGTCCGCCTGCATCTTTCAGTGGTACTGGCATGGCTCTTTGCCTTGGTGGCCGCCATGGTGATCGGAGCAGTGGTGGAGGCGGCGTTTCTAAGGCGGGTGGAGCGGTCCTCGCTCATCGTGCAAATCGTCATGACACTGGGACTGCTCGTCGCGATCGAAGGTTTGGACGGGGCTCTCTACGGGTTCAACCCGAAGACGCTGCCTCATGTGATTCATGGACCTTCGATCGCTATCGGCTCGGTGTTCCTTGATCGTAACGACGCCTTCATCCTTGGCCTGACCTTGGTGCTTACCTTGGTTCTATATCTGGTTTACCAACGCACCCGGTTGGGTCTCGCCTTGCGTGCGGTGGCCTCCGATCGTGACGTGGCCTCGCTCATGGGTATACAGACCCAGCGCATGGTCTCCCTGTCATGGGCGATCGGCGTGCTGTTAGCCGGAGTCTCCGCCATACTTATCGCACCGTCAATATCTTTGACCCCGACCTTCATGGAGAATGTGGCCGTGTTCGCGTTCGCCGCGGCGGTTCTCGGTGGTTTTGGCTCCCTCCCTGGCGCTTTGGTCGGGGGACTGCTGATCGGGGTTATGTCGAACTTGATTTCCGGTTACCTTTCGAACAATCTTCAGTTGACATTTGTCTTTCTCATGATTCTCCTGGTCCTTTACATCCGGCCCAATGGCCTCTTTGGCAAGCGCGTGATGTCGAGACAATGATGCCAAACCCCCTCTCACGATTGCGAAAAGGCCACATGGCCAGGCGTGGCGGCCTCGCCGTGGGATTCCTGGCATTCGCGCTGGCCCCCATTTTCGTCGGATCGAATGTCACGACGATGGGAATACTCACCGAGGCGGTGATCTACGCCCTGGTGGTGGTGTCGCTGAACCTCCTGGTCGGGTTTGCCGGGCTCGTCTCCATCGGTCAAGCGGGTTTTTTGGCGGTGGGAGCTTATGCCGCCGGCTATTCGGCGAACCACCTGCACCTCGCCCTTCCCCTCGAGCTGCTTTTGTCCGGCATACTCGCGGGGCTTGTGGGATTCATCCTGGGACTTCCCTCAGGACGGCTTAGAGGACACTACCTGGTGATCATCACCCTGGGTTTCGGTCTCGCGGTGCCCCAAATCGCACTGGAGGCCACCGATATCACCAACGGGTTTACCGGATTGTCGATCTCCAATACGCAGTTCGGTCCGATTGTGATGAATTCCCCGAGGGCGATGTATTACTTCGCCTTTGTGGTGGTTGCCATCTCGATGATGCTCATTCTCCTGGCGCTTGCCTCAAAGAGCGGTAGGGCCATCATGGCGGTTCGCGACTCGGAGGCTGCCGCGCTGGCGATGGGAATCCCGGTGGCACGGACCAAGGTGATCGTCTTCACCTTGTCGGCGTTCTTTTGCGGCATTGCCGGAGATCTCTTCGCCCATTTCGAAGGGCTGGTCACTCCCGCTGATTTCACCTTGGCGCTGTCACTCTTCTTCCTGGCCGCGGTGATTGTCGGGGGTTTGGGAAGTGTGGGTGGATCGATTGTCGGAGCACTCGTGCTGGTCTACGTGCAGACCAGATCCGCCAGTGTGGGTGGTTACTCCGAATTCATCATTGGTGCCGCGGTGGTGGTGGTGCTGATGCTATTTCCCGAAGGACTCGCATCGATACCCGCGTTGCTCGGGCGTAGGTTGCACTTGACCCGGGGCGTCGCGGAGCTTCCCGGCCCTGATGCAGTCGAGCCCGGAGAGGTGAGCAGCATCATCGCCGGTGCAGACCCGGGCGAGCATCAAGGTGGCGTAAATGCTTGAATTGGACGGCGTCTCGCTCTCCTTTGGAGGAGTTCGCGCGGTGAACAACCTCAGCTTTGAGATACCGGATGGACAGATTACCGCACTCATCGGCCCCAATGGCGCGGGTAAGACTTCGATCCTGAATGTGATCAGTCGTTTTTATACACCCCAGCACGGGAGGGTGACCTTCGACGGCAAGGATCTCTTGCAGCTCCCCCCGTCAGAGATAATCGATGTGGGAATCGCGCGGAGTTTTCAGAACGTAGCGCTGTTCAAGGATCTTTCCGTGGTGGACAATCTCAAGATCGGAACCGATCACCGCAGTTCGGCGGGTTTGTTCTCCAATATGTTCCGGTTGCCGCGCGCCGTCAAGCACGAGCGGGACGCACGCCGGGAGGCGGAGGAGGTTCTGGAGTTCCTGGATATCGAGGCCATCGCCGAAAGGCGATCGGGGACGCTTTCCTACGGGCATCAAAAGCTCGTCGACTTGGGCAGAGCCTTGGTCAGCCGGCCCAAGCTGTTACTCCTGGACGAGCCTGCTGCAGGAACTTCCGAGGGCCTCAAGGCCTGGCTCGCAACCAAGATCAAGGAGATCCCGGAGAGATTTGGTTGTGCCGTGCTCCTTATCGACCATGACATGCTGCTGGTACTCGGAGTGTCGCAAAAGGTGGTGGTGGTCGACTTTGGCAGCAAGATCGCCCAGGGCACACCGGACGAGATTCGTCAGGATCGCCGCGTCATCGCCGCTTATCTCGGTGAGGAATCATGACCGGGGCCGAGTTGCCTGCTCGTGAGGAGATCTTGTCTCTTTCGGGGCTTACCTGCTCATATGGATCGGTGGTCGCCGTTCGTGAAATGGATATCGCCATTTCCGCGAGGTCAGTGGTGGCGATACTCGGGGCCAACGGCGCCGGCAAGTCCACCACGCTAAAGGCGATTTCGGGCCTGATCAGGCCTTCACACGGATCCGTTCGTTTCAACGGCGTGGACATCACTCATGTATCCGCTCCCAAGAGGGTGAAGCTGGGTATCGCACACTGCCCCGAGGGCCGCAGGATCTTCGTCAACGAGACGGTAAAAGAGAACCTCATGTTGGGCGGGCAGCTGGCGCCCAAGAAGGAGCTCGATTCGAAGATCGCCGAGGTCCTGGAACTCTTCCCCGCCCTGGCGGATCGCCTCGGCCAAGCAGGAGGGTCATTGTCCGGCGGTGAGCAGCAGATGCTCGCCATTGGGCGTGCCCTGATGAGCAGTCCCAAGCTGCTCCTGCTCGACGAGCCAAGCTTGGGTCTTGCTCCCTTGATCGTCAAGCGAGTGCTGGACGCACTGGTCGAGATAAACAAGGCGGGAACCACGGTCGTGCTGGTCGAGCAGAATGTCAGTAGTGCGCTGCACTTGGCAGATTACGCCTACGTGCTGAGTCAAGGGCGGGTAGGGCTGGAAGGCACTCCGGAGGAGCTCACTGCCAATGAGCGGGTTCGCAACCTCTACCTAGGGGGCTAAGACAGGCGGGCGACGGGGATGCCCTGCCGCAGTCGGTCCACCGTGGGCTAAAAGGTTCTTTTCGGGCCCTGCGCAGGCCCGGATACGGCGATGTTATAGGCAAGGCGGTGTCCGTCGGCACGAGGAGCAGCTGCGGCGGCTCCCCAGTCGCCGCAAGGCCAATTGAGCGGCGGCGCCACTCGCGCCGGAGGCTGTGAGTCGATTAGCCGGTTAACCCTGGCAAAATGGCGTGGCCGAATGCTTGAACAGCCGCGTACGACCTAGCAGCGGGAACGCTGTCTTTCCTTGATACGCACAGGCAGCTCCCCCAAAGAGAACCGCCGCCATAGCTCCCTCGGCTATCTGACGCCCGAGGAGTTCAGGACGCTCGATGCCACCGAGCAAAGGCAGGTACTTGCCGGCGCCGCCAAGTACAAGGGTTGGGCTGCGCCTCTGCAGCTGAGGGCCGCTTAGCGGCTGATGGACTTGTGGGCGACGCTGACGCGTCGCCCACAAGTCCATCAGCCGATCAGCTTTTACCGGAAATACAACAACGACGATGGCAATCACGAAGATGCAAGCGCCGACAACGGCACCACCCTCGGGTAATCTTGCCCAACGAATCCGAGGCTCTGGCTCGCATAAGGACTGGACCGAAAACCGTGGGCCCCTCACCCCATCTACCCCGGTTAGTGCCGAAGCGAGGAGTGGACGCTCGAGCCGAGAGCGGGGCCAGACGGCGCGATTGTGGCGCCTGAGAAAGGCGGAGCAGGGGCGGAGGGCAGATTGCAGAGGGGACAAAGAGGGGCCCATAACTGCCCTGTTTCTTCTAAGCCAGCTGTTAACAGGAGCGTCTCTTCCACCACGGCGTTTAGCG
>JAJYNL010000070.1 GCA_021786375.1 Actinomycetes bacterium | reverse complement strand
CGCGTCGAAAGCACTGATGACCGCTCAGGCGTTGATCTCGGTCATCACGGTGGTCATGGTCGCCGGCCGAGCAGTAAACATACTTCCCTAGTCCTGATCGAATTGCTTTCGGATCATGGCTCCTAACGAATACCCCCGAATATTCCCAGGGAACCGGCACACGACGGCATCTGGGACAGCGAAGCATACGACGCCTGGTTCGAGAGCGCGCGTGGCACCGTGCTTTTCCGCATCGAGTCGTCCGCGATTCTCCGCCAACTCTTGTGCGCCCGGGGACAGACCATCCTGGAAGTTGGCTGCGGCACCGGGAGACTCTTGGAGGCCATCACCGCGGCAGGCGCCGCCGTGACAGGCATCGACCCGGGCCCGGGAATGGTGAAGCTCGCGGTCCACCGGGGTTCGGGGCCGCTGATCAGATCTCACAGCGAGATGCTTCCATTCCCGGATGGCTGCTTCGATGCTACTGTCGCGATGACCGTACTTGAATTCGTCGACGACGTCCCGGCCACAGTCTCAGAGATGGCCAGGGTCACCCGGGCCGGCGGGCGCATCGTCATCGGTTCCCTCAATCCCGTCAGCCCCTGGGGAATTCGCCTACTTAGGCAGATTCACCAGGCCCCATGGAACGAGGCTCGCTTTCCGGCGCGGCGCTCTCTGGTCAGCGAACTAACCCCATTCGGGCGAACCCGGATCACCGGTGTCGCCCTCAACGGACACGCCATCTTGGCTCTTGCCGGCGGTCAAAGCGGGCGGCGGCCTTGGTTGGAGCAGTTTTGCGGCTTCCAGGTCGCCGCCTGCACCAAGGGCTAGTCGGCGCCGGCTACAGCGCCAGTGAAGGCGCCGGGACCGGCCGCAAGGTGAGGGTGGAGGTGAACCTGTGCGTTACAGCGTTGACCTCAGTGGAAAAGACCCCCCGGTAGTGCACGCCGGTTGACGAATGTGCCACTACGCCGATAGAGGTGGAATCAAAGGACGTCGCCCTGCCGAAAATCGTGCCGCCACGCCCGAGAGCCAGGGAGAACCGCGAACCCTGGAGCGCGAGTGTCCCATTCGGCTCCGGAGTGCCCCGAGCGATGAAGTGGAGAGTCGACAGGCGCGCCGCCGCAAGCCCGCGCCCCGAGAAGACCACGGCGAGTACGCCGACTCGATTGGGCATACCGACCTGAACCTGGCCATCGATGTGGAAGATCAGCGGCCGCTGCTCGTGGACGTGAACGACGCGCGTTCCGAGCGATCTTGCCACCGCCACGTGCTGTGGCTTGATCCACGCGTTCTGCCGGTGCATGATCCATAGTGCGGTCGAAATGGATGCGAGGCCGACCACGAGCATCCCACCGGCAATAAGCTTCGCGGCCGACGCCTTGAGCAGCGTTGCTGCCTTCATCGCCCCTCCACCTTGATACGAAGCCAACAATACCGCGAGAACCCGCTGCACGTGCACCACGCGTAGCAGAGTACCCAACGCCTATTGAAGCAAGATAGAGCAGCGAAGCTGAGAGGGACCTGTGCGCCCCCGGGTAGTCGATTCGCCCGCTTGGGGCCCCAGAAACCTGCAACGCGCAGCGGGTAGGCTTAAGAGCGGCCCCACATCGCTGGCTTGGAGAAGCAATGTCCCCCATCGGGCAAACCAAGAACACCTACCGGGTCGGCGACCTGATCGATCTTGCCAAGGCACGCCTGGCCGAGCTTGGCGACACCCGCAGCCCGCTGATGGTTGAGGGCTTCGTCTCCTTCAACGCGAACACTGCTCGCTACGACCACAAGTATTTCAGCCTGTGCCAGTACTCGGATCCCAATCTCCCGGTGGGGAAGCCGCTGGCAAAACTGGAGGCGGTCATCTTTGCCAACCGCTTCGCGGTGATCTCCTCTCAACTTCGCCAGATCTCCATGAACTTCGCCCCCGACCTCCGAGCGGTCTTCCTCGGATATCTGGAGATCTATAAGCCCACCGGCAAGCTCCAACTGGTGGTAGTAGGCATCGACATCGAACGGACCAAGCAAATCACCGAAGGTGCAAAAGACATCCTTCGGGCCAAGCTCAAGTCCGAGGGGGTCTTCGACCTCAACCGCGAGCTCAAAGTGCCGCTGGTTCCATTGAGAATCGCTCTGGTTACGTCACGGGGCTCCGCAGCCGAGTCGGACTTCATGACCAAGCTTGCGACCGACCGATACAAGTTCAGGGTGACGCGCGTCTACGTGAACACCTCGGGCCAGAACGTCTCGTTCTCGGTTCCGGACGCCCTGGCAAAACTCAACGAGCGCGCGGCGGAGTTCGATCTGGTGGTGCTCGCGCGCGGCGGCGGGGATCATGTCGATCTCGCCAACTTCTCGCTCGAAGGGCCGGTCCGGGCCGTGGCCACCTGCAAGATTCCGGTCTGGGCGGCAATCGGCCATTCGACCGACGATGTGCTCGTAAACGAGGTTGCGAATCGATCGCTTTCCAACCCCAACGATGCAGCCTCCGAGCTCAACTCGGTTGTCTCCGCCTTCGAGCGGATGCTGGCCCACCGGAGCCAGGAACTGGCGGTGGTTGCGCGCAGAGCCGCGGATATCGGCGGGGCGCGGTTCGAACGTACCCGGTCCGTGCTTTACTCCTCGGCTTCGCATCGGCTGGCCGACTTCCGAGCAGTGCCGGCTGATCTCGGCTGGGAGCTCAAGATGGCGGTCAAAGGGCGTCTCGATCGCCATAGGGCCGAGGTCGCCGAGGTCGCTGGACAAGCCAGGTCAGCGGCGCGGATTCGCGTAATGCGTGCACGCTACGCCAGTAACTCCCGTGCTGTTGCCCTCGAGCGCAGCGGCATGCATGACAATCTGGAACGCGGATTGGCGGCGCTCGTCTCGATGCGAGACCGCTTGAGCGTCGCGGCCATGGGGGCGCTCGGCGTCCAAAGTTCGAGAGTGCACCTTATCCAAAGCAAGATCGAAGGACTTGATCCGGCGCGAATCCTGGCCAGTGGCTATGCGATGGTGCTCCTGGGTGGAAAACGAATCGCCTCGGTAGCCGAACTGGCTCCGGGCGATACGGTGCGGGCAAGGTTTATGGATGGGTCGGCCGGAGCTGTGATCACTGCGATCGCGGCCGAGCCGACCCCAAGTGACGGAACGGAGCAGTAGTTGGCGAGCAGCAACGAGAGCGACGCAAAAGAAGTCTCCTTCGAGGAGGCCCTCGAGCGCATCGATACCATCATCAAGCGAATCCAATCGGGCAAGTCGCTCGACTCGCTGGTCGAGGACGTCAAAGAGGCCAAGGAGCTGATCGCCCTGTGCGAACGGAAGATCTCCTGGACCGAAAGCGAGCTGGCCAAGATGCTCGGTGACCACGCCACCGAAGAAGAGGGCGCGTAGTTCCGGAGTGATGGGGTTGCCAACCGTTGGCGGTTTCGCGTGATTCTCTTCCCCTCGAGCATGACTTTCACAGGGTCCTCGGATGATCGTGGCCGTGAAGCTGTCTTGCGTGGGCAAAGGCGAACGGCGTGAGCCGCCAGAGCGCGTGGCGCCGGTTCCACGCCGGCGTGGCGCCGGTGCCTGCCCACCAGTTG
>JAJYNL010000113.1 GCA_021786375.1 Actinomycetes bacterium | reverse complement strand
GTTCGCTTCCCAGCGCCGGTCCCCTCCGGCTCGCGGGTCCGCCTTGGCGCAACGGTTGCCGGGATCGAGGAGTTCCAGGGTGGCGTCCAGAACCTGGTCGATGTCACCATCGAAGTTGAGGGCGCATCCAAGCCCTCTCTTGTGGCGCAGCTGGTATTCCGCTACTATCTCTGACGAACCAATCCCGTAATAGTGCCCGCCTCCAAGAGGCCCGGGCACTACTCCATTCAGGGGGCACCGCCACGAAACTCACCCATTCCGAGCAACACCTGCGCGTAAAGTCCGGCTCGGGCTTTCACCTCAACAAGCTGGAGTGCTCAGCCACGCCGGGCGTGACGCAGGGCAAGACCGAGCTCGACCAGTCGGTCCTGGCCCTCCACCTCCGGCTCGAGGAGTTGCAGGGGAGGCTCTGGGCCGAGTCGAAACGCTCCCTGCTTCTCGTGCTACAAGCACTCGACACCGGGGGGAAGGACGGCACCATCCGCCGGGTCTTCGGTGGGGTCAATCCGCAAGGGGTCACCGTAAGCGGATTTCGCGCGCCGATCGGCGAGGAGCTGCAGCACGATTTCCTCTGGCGCATCTACCGGGCGCTGCCCCGCCACGGCGAGATCGGAATTTTCAACCGAAGCCACTACGAGGACGTGGTCGCCACCCGGGTACTGGGAATGATCGACGCCGCAGAAGAGAAGCGCCGCCTGAAGACGATACAAGCCTTCGAAAAGCACCTGGTCGAGTCGGGCACCGTCATCGTGAAGATCTTCCTGCACATCTCCAAGGACGAGCAGCGTGAAAGGCTGCAGGAGAGAGTCAACGAACCGGCAAAGCGCTGGAAGTTCTCCACCGCGGACTTGGAGACCCGCAAGCGCTGGGGTGACTTCATGGGCCAATACAGCCACATCATCGAAGAGACCTCCTACAATTTCGCTCCGTGGTTCGTAGTGCCCGCCGACCACAAGTGGTACAGGGACTGGGCGGTTATCAACCTTCTGGTGGACACCCTCGACGCAATGAACCCTCAATACCCGCCCGCCGCGGAAGGAATCGAGAATATCGTCGTCGAGTGATGATGCGAGCGCTCGGATTAGCCTGGTTGTAACGCCGATAGCGGCGTCAACCACCATGAAGTTTTTTCGCGACGCGCTTGAACTGCTCTTCGTAATCGCCATCGGCGGCATGCTCTCCTCGGCCGTTCGCAAGCTTCGATCCCGTGGCATCTCCCCTTACAAGTGCCCTAGCTGCGGACGGCCGACGTCACGTGCGTACGAAAGGTGCCGGCACTGCGGGTCACCGGTCAAGGGCTGATTACTCATTCAATACGAGCGTTCGCTAGCATGGTTTGAGTGGACACTGCACCGACCACATACGCAGGCGGGACCGGCAGCCCGGCCACATATGAGGTCGGCGAACTCGCGCGTCTGAGCGGGCTCAGCGTGGACACCATCCGCTTCTACCAGAGCCGGGGCATCCTCATGTATCCTGCCCGTCAGGGACGCAAGGCGTACTACGGCGCCGCGCATTTGGAGCGCCTGGCTGAAATACGGTCACTGCGCGAGCGCGGGCTACCGCTCCGCGAGATCAAAAGCCGTCTTACCCAGGGCAACGGTGCCGAGCCACTCGAGCAGGACCTTCGCCTCGACTTCGGCGAGTTCTCCTCCCGGATCGGCCTGCCTGCCGCAATCGTCCGCTCACTCATCGCCGAAGGACTATTGATCCCCATCACCGAGGACGGCCGGCAGGTGTTCGGCGTCAAGGACATACGCATGGCCGAACTCGCGCTGCAACTCCTGGGCTTGGGTCTCCCCTTCGCCGAGGTTCTGGCGCTTGCCAAGTCTCACCACGCGCGCATGCAGGAGACGGTCGACGAGGCGGTCGAGCTCTTCGAGGAGAACATCCGCGTCGATCCCGGGACCGCTGACGAAGACGAAATCGCCGACCAATACCAAACCTTCACCCAGCTCAGCAAAGCCGTGGCGGAGCTCGTGGCGCTGCACTTCGAACGGCTCCTCTTCACCAAGTCCGAGGAACGATTCCTCCAAACCGCCGGCACCAAGGAGATGGAGACCGTCTTGCGCTTGGCCAAGGAAAGGCAGGACCGATGAGCTTGCAACGGGACCCGCGCTCCGCGCTCCCCTCCGCCGAGCAGAAGGCCGACTTCGTCCGGAACATGTTCGACCGGATCTCTCCGCGCTATGACTTGACCAACCGCTTGATGACCTTGGGGATGGACGTCCACTGGCGAAAATACGCTGCCCGCAGCCTGGCGATGGAGCCTGGTGGGATAATCCTCGACGTCGCCTGTGGTACAGGCGACTTCGTCCGCCTGCTGCGCTCGATGGGATATCGCACAATCGGCGCCGACTTCTCCCACGGCATGCTCGCCGCTGCTCACCAGGACGGCTTGCTCCAGGCCGATGCCGCCCGTCTCCCGTTCGCCGACGCGTCCTTCGACGGCCTCACCTGTGGCTTCGCCCTGCGCAACTTCACTTCGCTGCCAACGGCGCTGGCGGAGATGGCCCGGGTGGTGAAGCCTGGTGGCCGCATAGCCTTGGTCGAGGTGGCCAGACCCGACCAGCCGCTTATAAAGGCCGGCCACGGCTTCTACTTCGACCACGTCGTGCCCCGCATCGGCGCCCTGGTTTCGGATTCGGACGCGTATCGATACCTGCCGCAGTCAACGGTTTACCTTCCACCCGAGCCTGCGCTGCGCTCCATGCTCAAAGAAGCGGGATTCCGCAGCGTCGCCATCAAATACTTCCTTCTCCACTCCGCCCAGGTCATCAGCGCCACCCGGGCCCGATAAAGGGATGCAGGCTTTGATCGACGCCCACTTGCAATCGACGCCTCTGCCGGCAAAGCTCCACGTCGCCCATCGCCATCTCTCGACCGCTGCCGACACCCCAACGCTGCTCAGCACAGCTGCCGGCTCACCGATCGGCAGCCTCGCCGTCATCATGCGCCCGGGATTGGCAATCATCGGCTTGGGGACGGCGGCAGCCGAATTCAGCACGGATCCGGCAGGCTTCCGCGCCCGACTGCACCGTGCGCTTGTTGCGGGCGGCACGGGCGCTCACGGCAGCTGCGTCCTGGGCCTGGTCCCCTTCGACCCGGTCAGCCTGCCCTCCATCATGGTCCTGCCGAAAGTGGTTCTTAGGGTGGCCGGCCAAAGCGTGCTGGTCTCCGCGGTCGCTTCGACGCCGGAAGAGGCCGCCGCGCTGCTGGAAGACGGCTGCCAAATCGCCACTGCGGCAACCTTTGGACCGCCTTCGGGTCGACCCGGACCGCAGCTGGGAGAGCTTGACTTCACCGAGACCGAGGGAGCCTGGCTCGCCAAGGCAGACCGTGCGATCTCGATGATCCGCTCCGGGCGTTTCGAAAAGCTCGTTCTTTCACGGCGCGCGCGGGTGCACCTGCCCGAAGAAACCGACCGCTGCCAATCGCTAGCCCGCCTGGCCTCCATGTACCCCGGTGCGCTCACCTTCTCGTTCCTGCACCTTTTGGGGGCCACTCCCGAGCTTCTGCTGCGGAAGTCAGGCAACTCTTTCGAAAGCCACCCTCTGGCCGGAACCGCTCCCGCAGGCGCGGAAGCGCAATTGCTGCGTAGCGGCAAGGACAACCATGAGCACCAGGTGGTGGTCTCGCACATCGAGTCCCGCCTGTCTCCGTTCACGCAGCGCCTTGAGGCCTCAGGCTTGCCATCGATCACCAGCTTCGGCCCGATCTGCCACCTCGGCACGCCCATCAAGGGAATTCTCGCAGAAGGAGGCCAGGCATCTTCCCTGGACCTTCTGCTCGCCATCCATCCCACGCCTGCCGTCGCAGGCGTACCGCAGCGCCAGGCTATCGATGCGATCCAGGAGATCGAGGACGAGCCGAGGCACTACTACGCAGGCGCGATCGGCTTCGAGGACGTCGATGGCGATGGCGAATGGCACCTGGTCATCCGCACGGTGGCGATCAGCGACCATGAGGCCGAGTTCCAGGCGGGAGTAGGACTTGTCGCCGAATCGGAACCCGATTCGGAGTCGGCCGAGGTCAAGGCCAAGCTGGCCTCCATGCGTCCTATCGTCGCGGGCTAACCATCGGCGTAGAGCTGTCCGTTGGGCCCTTCGGCAATGGGTATGGGTGTGAGGCCGGTGGGCGCAGGGCCGTTCAGCACCGCGCCGGTAAGGGCGTTGAAGGCCGAGCCGTGGCACGGGCAGACAAAACGGTCGCTCCCCGCATACTGAACGGTGCAGCCGGCGTGAGGACAGATCGCCGAAAAGGCGACGAACTTCGTGGCGGCCGGGTGCAGGACATAGGCGGGTTCGCCCGAGGCAGGATCAGTGAAGGAAGCCACCTGACCAACCGGCACCGCCTTTGCCGGCCCCACCACAGTGCCCTTGGGCGTCGCTCCACTCGCGGCCGGAGTTGATGCGCCACCACCTGCCGACGACGACGGCGTGGTCGTGGAAGTGGAGGTGGCACTTCCCGCAGGTGGATCCTGCGCGGCAGTTGAAGAGCTGGTCAGACTGGAGGAAATCGCCTTTGGAGCCTTGTAGAGCGCATGGCCGATTCCCGCACTCAGGCCGCCCAGAACCACTGCGGCGCCGCCGGCCACGCCAACCGTGCCCGCCCGCACCAGGAACCGCCTGCGCTCGGGATCATAGGCAGGAGCTGCCGGCCGCGGCGCGCGCTGCTGGCCGAGGGAAATCACACCGTTGAGCACCGGGCAGGCGCCGATCTGGCAGATCGCCCGCCCGTTGGCGCGGCAGCGGCCCGCTTCGTAATGCCCGCAGACCCGGGTGATTGTGCCAAAGTCGATACCCACCGTGGTGCCAAGCGGAGCGATCACGCCAAGGCGCCGCTTTACGTTCGCCTCCAGCGAGGCCACCTGCCCGTCCCCGAAGATAACCAGCGGGGTCCAGGCAAAGACGAAGACGATATCGGATCCGATGTAGTAGGGGTTGGAGTGGAAGGAGACGGCGAGGAAGAGGATGAAGGAGATGGTGATGCCACCCAGTGCTGCAAGGCGGGTGAAGACCCCCAGGAGCACGCCGACACCAACCGCCAGCTCGCCGAAGGCTATCAGCAACCCGAAGACGACCGGGGCGTGCGCCGCGATGCCGAGCAGCAGATGGATCGGACTGCGCAATTGGTAGGCCCGTATCTGGGCATCGATGGACGCAGGGTTCGACGCATTGAAGAACCCCGGATTGGCGAGCTTCTGGAGTCCGGCAAAGGTGAAGGTGAATCCCAGGAACAGGCGCAAGGGCAGCAGCATCCAACCAGGACTCTTGCGCAAGGACTCAGTGATGCGCGCCAAGGCACCCTCCCCAACTCGGCTTCACAATGAATATAGGAGCGCTTTCATGGCTTTGGAGTCTGGTGCCCCTAGCTGGGACAGCCTGGCTCTCAGGCCCCTTTCAGGGCGCCTCGTACCCGCTCTCGCATTCTTCTGCATACGATGATTCGGTGCCGGCCCACGTGATGGATGAACCAGCGGCGCTAGCAGCGGCGTAGGTTGTGGAGTGTGACGACCGAAGCGAAACCGCTCTACGCAATGCTCCTGACAGGCGGGCGCTCCTCGCGGTTCCCTGGCGACAAGCTACGGGCGCAACTTGGCGGCCGGCCCTTGGTGGAATGGGTGGCAAGTGCGATCCTGCGGGCGGGAATAAGCGCGTTCGAAATCGGGCCGGGTTATACGTCACTCCCAAGGATCGGGGGGACCGAGCGCCGCAACCCCCTGACCGCGGTCGGTGCCGGCTGGCAGGGAGTGACTTCTCTCCTCGGTCAAAGGCCGGCCTCGATGCTGGTGGTCTCCGGCGACCTTGGCAACATCGACTCCTCCACCCTTTCGTTCCTCGCCCGCTTTCCCGGGGCGGCCTCGGTGGTGCCCTTCGACGGCTCGTATCAGCCTCTGTGCGCGCGATGGTCCCGCTCGGCCCTGGAAACGGCGGTGGAGCTGGGGCGTGACCAACACCCCCATGCCGTGCGAGCTGCTCTGGACGGCGGCCACATCACCTGGCGGGACAGCCGCTGGGCAGAAGACGGAATCCTCTCCCCCTTCTTCGACGTTGACACGGACGAAGACCTGTCAATACTCGAAAAGAGCATCCGGGGCGGGCTAAGGGGGGCAAATTGAGTGTGAAAGTCGACTCCGAACCTCGCCACGCGACCGCGACGGCGCGCGTGGTTAGATTCCGCTCCAGTTTCCTAGGAGCAGAGATGCCGGACCAGGTGATAACCGAGGAGCCCCTGGAAATACGCATAGAGGCTCCTGGGCTCCCCCCAGAGCCATATGCGACAATCATGCGCACCCCCGGGAACGACTTCGAGTTGGCGGTGGGCTTCCTCGCCTCCGAGGGCGTTATCGCCGACAGGCGGGATCTCTCCACCGTCTGCTATTGCACGCTCGCTGCGACCGAGGAGCAGCGCTACAACATCGTTACCGTTTCGCTCCGAAACACCCCCGAAGGCGGAAGAGCCCGCACGACCTCGGTCTCGAGCGCATGCGGGGTATGCGGATCTCAGACCATCGCCGATGTCCGCCAACGCGTCGCACCGATTGATACAGATGCAGCCGTCAGCGCCGGTACGCTAACCCGGCTGCCCGAGCGGCTACGGAGGCGGCAGCGCCTCTTCGAGACGACCGGCGCCGTGCATGCCGCCGGCCTTGCGGACCTCGCCGGGGATGTGCTTCTATGCCGCGAGGATGTCGGCCGCCATAATGCGGTCGACAAGCTCGTCGGGAAGGTGATCATGGACGGAGAATGGCCACTCCAGAACAAGGTCCTGGTCCTATCCGGACGGATCGCATTCGAACTGGTGCAGAAGGCGGCTCTCGCATCGATACCTATCATCGCGGCGGTGGGCGCACCAAGCAGCCTGGCGATCGAGCTTGCCCGGGAGTGCAACATCACCCTGGCGGGTTTCGTTGGGCCCGATCACTTCAACCTATATTCGCATCCCGAGCGAATACGCGCCTGAACTGAAAGGGGCCCTGCGCCGATCTTGCCTTAGGAGGCTGCGGCGAGCTTGCGGCTCTGGCGGCGCATCCGGCGAATGACCCGGCGCTCCTCCTCGTCCTTGCCGCCCCAGATGCCGTACTCCTGGTTGGTTCGAAGCGCGAACTCCAGGCAAAGCATCGAGACCGGGCAATTGGTGCAGACGCGCTTAGCCGTCTTGATCTGCACCTCAGCGTCGCCGGTCACACCTACGGGGAAAAAGAGAGCAGGATCGTAATCCTTGCACCGGGCTCGTGGACGCCAATACTCGTAGTTCCACGTCGCCTGCTTCGCCGTTTCCAACCCAAAACCTCCGGTCTTGGTAATCGCACCAAACCTTCGGCAATCGGCCACTAGCCCCCCAGCCAATTAGCCATTCGGATACTCCGCGCTATCTGGTTAGCGCTCCCCCGGATATCCAACTCAAGGACACGGTTCTCGACAGGCACCGCGGTTGTGCGCCCGCTCGAGCCAAAACTTGATAATACAAGTTCTAATACAAGTCCTTTCGACATGTACATCACCAGAAGCAATTTCTAAAGTTTTTTTGGCACGATTACCCGTGCACCGCCCGGATCACCGACGCGGCCGCCTCTGCCACGAGGCGCGGCCGGCGCAGAGGAAGCAGGTGCCCTGAGGTGCTGCTCCAACGCACCCGCTCCGTTCCCAGCGCGGAGGCAAGGGCTGACACCGATGTGGGGGGAACGGTTCGATCGGCGAGGCCGGCAACAATGGCGACCGGAACGGCCGCGGCCGCGCCAGTGCGAAGCCGAATCAGGTCGCCCCTCAGCGCTCCGGACTCCACCGCCAGGCTGTGGGCGGCAAGAAGAACACGCTCGAGCCGGGGGGGAAGCCGGCCCGAAGCTCCCCATGCCGCAGCGTGTGCCGTCGCACTCGATATCCAGGAAGGCTCGAAGGCGCGGTCCAGAGGTCCCACAGCCAGGCCGTTCGCTGCCGGCGCAACCAGGACCAGCCCGTCAATCGCCTTGCAGCCTACGGCGATGGCCTCCAAGGCCACCGCAGCACCGTAGCTGTAGCCAACCACTGTTAGCCGCCCACCGAGAACATCGGCAACCGCGCATAGCCACTGGGCGTTGTAGCGCAGATCCCCCGGCGCCGCGCGGTGAACGCCCCAGCCTGGGCGGTCATAGGAGTACACCGGCGCCAACCGGCTCAGATGTCCCGGCAGCGCCCCCCAAAACCTGCCGCTTCCAGGCTGGCCGTGCACCAGGAGAATCACCGGACCCTGCCGATTCCCTGCCGGAAGCGCCGGGGCGGCGTTCCAGCGATCTCCCGTGTGGGCGTAAAGCCATGCGCGATTGCCACCTGGCGCCTCGGGGTTGGGATCGAAGTGATCGGCCTGCTCGACGAGTTTCACCTGGTTGCTCGTCCGCTCATACCTCTTCCTCCACCGCTTCGACAAGACGCGAAGCAGCAACCGAGATTACCAGAGCTATCGCGGCCATGGCCGCCAGGTTGACGGCAAGGAAAACCCCGCCCAAGCGGCTCGAGACGGATTCGTGCAGGATGGCCACACCCATCAGCATGGCCACGGTCGGCTCGAGGATGGTGATTAAAGGCATGGTGACCGAAAGCGGGGAGGATTGAAACGCCGACTGCGTCAGTATCAAGTCGATCGCGCCCACCACCACCAGGCCGTAAACCGGCCAGGAGTCAAGCGATCCGAGCACGCCGTCCACCAAGACCGCGTTGGCCGCCGCCTTGATCACGAAAGTTGCCGCGCCGTGCAGGAGACCCACGGAAAGCCCCATCGCCGCGCCTCTCGCCCTTCCCTGCAGGTCTCCGAAAAACCACTTGAAGGCAAAGAAGCCTCCAACCGCCACGGCCCCGATAATCAATCCCCACCAAGCCGAGGGGATGGCGTTAGTCGAGCTGATGTTTGTGCTGAAAAGGAAGACCGCCAGCGCAGCAGCGGAGAGGAGCGAAAGCGCCGCCACGCGCCCAAAGCCTCGACGAGCGCCGAAAACCGCCTCCAGAACCAGCGTGGACGTGAGCCCGAAGGCCAGGATCGGCTGGACAAGCAGCAGTGAACCGCCCTTGAGCGCGAGGAACTGCGCCAGAAAGGCCAAGAGGTCCAGCGCGACGCCTATGATCCAAATGGGCCTTCTTGCAAGACGCGACAGCAGGGAGAGCCTGAACGCTGCGCCTGCCGGGGCCTTTTGGGCCTCCCGATGCTGGACAAACGCAGCTAGCGAGTAGAGGACGGCTGCGCAGATAGCCAGAAAGTAAACCATAGCGTCGACGAGGGATAGGTTACAGCTTTATGTCCAAACGCGTGCTGCTCGTCTCCGCCCGCATGGGAGCGGGTCACGACGGGGCAGCCAAAGAGTTGGCAAGGCTCCTCGGCGAGAGGGGCTACGAGGTTGAAATCCGGGATTTCCTCGATGCGGCACCCGTGGTCGGGCGATTCCTGGAGCGCACTTACGAGCTGCAACTCGACCACGCACCCTGGAGCTACGAAGCCCTCTTCAGGCTCTTTGCCACCTTCCGCCCTATCAAGCCGCCGATCGTAACGCTCTTTTATCTGATCTTCTTTCCGCGCATGCGCCGCTGGGTTAAGGAGACCGGCGCGGACGCCATCATCACCACCTACCCATTCGCCTCCTTGGTGCTGGGCCGAGCGCGGCGGGCCTTGCTGCGCCCGCTCAAGATCCCGGCCTACACATTCCTGACGGACTTCAGCGTCCACACGATGTGGGTCGACGAGGGTGTCGACACGTATATGGCCGTGCACAACATCTCCGTCGCCCAGGTCGAACGGCTGGTCGGAATGACCCCTGTTGTGACCGGCCCGGCCGTAGCCCAGACATTCCGCGAGGCCGGCGCCCTGGACAGAGCCGAGGCGCGGGCACGCTTCGGCATCCCTGCCGACAAGACAAGTGCGCTGATCGTGGCGGGCAGCTGGGGCGTGGGCGACTTGCGTGACACGCTCCTATCACTAAGCGCCAGCGACGACATCTTCCCCGTGGTTGTCTGCGGGCGAAACGAGCATCTGCGGGCGAGCCTGTCCCGGATCGGGGTGGGCCTGGTCCTTGGATGGACCGACCAGATGCCCTCCCTCATGCGCGCCTGCGACGTCATGATTCAGAACGCCGGCGGCCTGACCGCCCTCGAGGCCTTCGCCACCCGTGTCCCGGTGATCTCCTACAACCCCATAAAGGGCCACGGGCTGCGCAACGTCATGGAGATGGAGGCGGCAGGCGTCTCCCTCTGGGCCAGGACCCGCGCCGAACTGATCGAGACTGTACACGAACTCGGCGCCAATCCCGAGCTGACCACCCGCCGGGCAGCCGGCGTCTTCCATAGCGACCCCGGTGCCGCGCTGGAAGACGCCCTGGTCATCGGTGCGATGCGAGCCCGCGGCCGCAACCACGCGCGGCGGCGCCCCGCCGGCCTGGCACTCAGGTTCGCAGCCTGGACGATTCTGGCGATCACTGCGTTGAACATCACCGTGAACGCCGCCACGCAGCAAATCAACGTGGACAGGGCCGCGCTCAAGACGCCGTTCGCCTACGCGCTGGTGCAACTCGGCAACCAGGACTTTGCCGATCCGCAAGTGCTGGCCACCATGTCGCGGCTGGGCATCGGTGCGGTGGTTACCGGGCCTCTGGCCCAGCAGTACCCGGCCGACCTCGCCGAACTGCAGGCGAGCGGCATCACCATCCTGAACGGTGGCTGGCCGATGAACTCGGGCCTCCGCCTGGTGGCTCCGATCGAGGCAGCCACCAAGGCCGCCCGGCTCATCACCGAGGAGACCGGCCTCACCCAGGTCACCTACGCTCCGCAGGGGCTCGTCAACTCGGCGGACATCGCCTGGGCGTCTATAGACCATCAAGCGCTGGTGAAGCCGGTGATGATCGATCGAAAGGCGGGCTTCCGGGCCCACTCGGGCAACGCCTACGAGATCGACGGAGCCAACATCACCCCGGCCGAGCTGCTGAACGAGATCTCCTGGCTCACCCAGGAACTGCGCAATAGCCAGTTCACGCTGCTGCCTTCCTCCGGTCTGGGCAACTGAGGCCGTGCGCGCGAGGGCACAGGCGGCCGCGCTCTTTGCCGCAGCGGCGGTGCTGCACTCGGCACCCGCACTCACCTGGTTCTTCCCTGTCACCAAGCATGTGGCGCCCTCCCTGCTCGGAGTTAGGCCGGAAGGCGAGGTGGCGATAACCTTCGACGACGGGCCGGACCCCGTCTCCACCCCGCTCGTGCTCGACCTGCTCGCGCATCACAGGGTCAAAGCCACTTTCTTCATGCTCGGCGACATGGCCAAACGCCATCCTGGAGTGGCGCGCATGGTGGCCGAAGAAGGACACCAGGTAGGCCTGCACGGCCTTTATCATCGCAACGCGCTCTTCCGCTCCTACCCCACCATCGGCTATGACCTCAAGCGAGGTAAGGAGCTCCTGGAGGACACCAGCGGACAGCGCGTGCACCTGATGCGTCCGCCCTATGGCGTCCTGTCCACCGCCGTTCTAATGCATGCCCGCCGGCTCGACCTGAAGCCGCTACTTTGGACTTCGTGGGGGCGGGATTGGAGAGCGGTGGCAACCAAGGAGAGCATCGTCTCCGACGTCATGCGCCACGGCATCGACGGCGCAACCGTGCTGCTGCACGACTCCGACTGCACCTCGGCACCGGGATCGACGCACGCAATGCTCCAAGCCCTCGCAGAGCTGCTCGAGACCATCCAGGAGCGCGGCCTGCGAACAGTCATGGCCGGCTCTGGAACCTCCGCCTAGGCGGGCGCCTCCGGTAGCTCCTCAGCCGCTTCCGCGCTCGAGGCCGCAGCACGGCCGGCCTGGTAATAGCCCCAGATCTCCATGGCCACGACCTGAACGATCGCGGCGACCGGAATGCCGATCAGGGCCCCCAGGAAGCCTGCCAGATCCGCGCCGACAATGACGGAGACCAGGATCCAAAGGGCCTTCAACCTTACGGTGCGAGCCATTATGAGCGGATTCAGGACGTGGTTCTCCACCTGCTGGTAGGCGATGAAAACCGCGGCGGTGATCAAGCCGTCCACCGGCGAATGCAGAAGCGCGACGGTTACGGTCGGGACTCCGGCCAACAGGCCGCCCACCAGAGGCAGCAGATCCACCAGTGCCACCCAAAGGCTGAGAAGCATTACGAATGGCACTCCGAGAAGCGCCAGGGTAACACCGACCACGACACCGGCGATCACCGAGGTGGCGAGGTTTCCCAGGACGAAACCGGCCACCGAGCGCTGGGAATGCTGCACCGTCCGTCGTATCGCCTCCGCCGTCTCGCGCGGGAACAGCGAGCTGATCCCGTTCACGATCGACGGCCCCTCTAAGAGGATAAAAACCGCCAGCAGGGTGATGGTCACGAACCCGCCAATGCCCGAAAGCACAGTCCTGGTTGCCGAGAGCACCGGGCCGGTGAAGTTGGTCAGAGCGGAGGTGATCTTCGCACTGGATTGATTCACCAAGCTCTCGATGTGCAAGGTCTTGATCAGCGAGCCGATCCTCCCGGTTCCGCTCTGGGCTTGGGCCACCAGGGAAGGGAGGTCATGGGCGAAGGTGACGCCCGCCCTATAGAGGGGCTTGGTAAAGAGATAGAGCAGCAGCGACATCACCGAAACGCCCAGCAAAACCACGATCACCACCGCCACCGACCTGGCTATGCGAAGCTTTCCCAGCAGCCGGACCAGGGGATTGAAGACTATGGCAAGTATGGCTGAGATGAGAAAGTCGAGCAGGAAGGCGTGCAGCGAAAGGAGCAGCCAAACCAGAATTGCGCCGGCAATCGCGGTACCCTCTACAACGAGCACCCTCCGGAGGAAGATTCTCCTCGCCTCGGGGGTGTCGGCCATGCGGTCTCCCTCGCACCTTGGGTGCACGGTTGAGTGGTTATGCTAAATTAGCGCAAGTCAGGCGGTATCCACGATTGCCTACCGCTGCAATTACTATAGGGCTATCCGGAGGCCTCTGATCGCGGACAACCAAGGCCAAGGCGCCGACTCGCAGGGGAATTTGCCGCCTCGCAAGAAGGGTTTCCGCTTCCGGCTCCGGCTTCGACGCTTTGCCATCCGCGGGGTGAAGGGCGCTGCCTTCGTCCTGGTCCTGGAATACCTGGTACTTCCACAGCTGGCTGGCGCCCGGAAGTCACTGAGCGTACTGGCGAGCGTGAACATCGCCTGGGTCGGCGCAGGCATCATTCTCGAGTTTCTCGCCTTGGCGGCCTACGCACGGCTCACCGAAGTGCTCCTGCCCGGCGGGAACGCCTCGCTGTGGAAGATCTTCCGCATCGACCTGGCCTCGCTCGCCTTCTCCCACGTCATACCGGCCGGGACCGCGGGTGGCACCGGGGTGTCGATGCGCCTTTTCACCAACTCGGGCGTACGGGCCACTGATGCCGGCTTTGCCATCGCCCTCCAGGGGATCGGATCCGCGGTGGTACTGAACATCATCCTCTGGCTTGCGCTCATCATCTCCATCCCCCTGCGTGGCTTCGACCCGCTCTATGCGGTCGCTGCCGGGCTGGGCGTCTTCGTCTTCGCGGTCTTCTTCGCACTCCTGATTCTCTTCACCCGCGGCGAGCAGCGGGTGGAAATGATGCTTAACACCGTGAGCGCGAAACTGCGCTTCATACCCCGCGATCGGGTGCTGGACATCCTGGGGCGGATCGCCCATCGCATTGCGGATCTGGAGAGCCATCCGGATCTGCTCAAGAAGGCCATCCTCTACGCATCAGCCAACTGGCTGCTGGATGCGGCCTCGCTCTGGGTCTTCATGGCCGCCTTCGGCTACTACGTGAACCCCGATGCCCTGCTGGTCTCCTATGGGCTGGCCAACGTTCTGGCGGCAATACCCATCACTCCGGGCGGCCTGGGAATTGTGGAGGGCGTACTCACCTCGACCCTGGTCGGCTTCGGCTCGCCGCGGGCGGTGGCCATCCTCGGCGTGATCGCCTACCGGCTCATCAACTTCTGGCTTCCCATCCCCGCCGGCGGCCTCTGCTACCTGAGCGTGGACCGTCGGCACAGAGGCAAGGGCGGGCGGGAGATGCTCCGGCACCTGATCCCCGAGGAGGAGACCGACGGTAACGGAGGTGCTGGGACCGGCCAGCGCCTCGTCGGGCTGCGCCTGCGCATCGCAAACGTACTCGGCGTCCGGCGCGTGGTGTTGGACGTCAACCGGCCCGAGAGCCAGTGACGCCCACAGGCGCAGCCTTGGCCGCGCTCTGGACGCCTTAGGTTAATCCGAGGTGCCGGATTCGCTTGACAGCTTCGCCAAGGTCAGCCCCATCTCCCCCGCCTCCCACGCAGGAGTCATCGTGGCGGCGCTGGACATGGGGTCGAACTCGTTCCATCTGGTGGCGGCGCGAGGCTTCGGCTCCTCCCACTTCGAGGTGCTACTCAAGGAAAAAGTGATGATGCGCCTTGGGGATGAGGTGGCGGCAACTCGTCGCTTCTCCCCGGCAAGCCAGGACCGGATCCTGGAGGTTGTCGGCACCATGGCCACCCTTGCACGGGGTGTCGGAGCCACAGAACTGGTGGCCCTCGCCACCGCCGCGTTCCGCGACGCGCGCAATGCCGGCCAGATCGTGGATGCCATCGAGGAGATTCATGGGATCAAGGTCTCGGTGATCTCCGGCAGGCGCGAAGCCGAGCTCATCTGGCTGGCCGTTTCCCGCGCCGTGGACTTCGGAGGGCAGGTGGCCCTCTCGGCGGATCTTGGCGGCGGGAGCATGGAGGTCTCCGTCGGGAACCAGGAGAGCCTGCTCGACACCGAGAGCCACCCCGTCGGGGTCGGTCGCATCAGGGCACGTTTTGCCAGCCCAAAGGACCCATCCGGGGTGGACCCGAAGGCTCTGCGAGCTTTTCTGGAATCGGAGCTCAACGAGCGCCTCAAGCGCCTCAAGCGGGATTTCGGCCCCCAGCTGATGGTGCTTTCCTCGGGTAGCTTCCTCAACATCGCGCGCATGGCGATGATCCGAAGCTATGGCACCGCCTGGTCGGAGGCCTCTCTCAACCAGGTGAGTGTTCCCCAAGACGCCCTCGCCTCGGTCAACGCCGACTTGATACGGCTTGACTCCCGATCGCGAGCAAGGCTCACCGGTATCGACGACAAGCGCCTCGATCTCCTTCCCGGCGCAGCCGTGGTTCTCGACCAGCTCCTCAGCCAAGTTCGCCCGTCTCAGGTCCTGATGAGCGAATGGGCGCTCCGCGAAGGCATCATCTTAGGCGAGCTGGCTCAACGCTCCCCGGTCGAGTTCAGCGGCGACGAGCGCTCCGTAAAGGAAGCCTCAATCGTGGCTCTTGCCTCCCGGTACGGATGGAACGAAGGACACGCGCGCCAGGTCGCCTCACTGGCGCTTGCGGTCTTCGACCAGACGCGCCCCCTCCATCGCATGGGTACCGCCGAAAGGGAGATGCTTTACCTGGCCTCTCTCGTGCACGACATCGGCGAGTACATCTCCGTGGAAGGCCACGATCGCCACGGAGCCTATCTGCTGGAAAACTCGCGCCTTCCCGGCTTCGACCCCGAAGAGCGCAACCAACTGGTCTCCGTCGTCCGGTATCACCGCCGCGGTGTGCCCAAGGCCGATTACGCGCCCTTTGCCGCACTTTCCAAAGAAGGGGCCGCAAAGGCGACCAAGCTCGCCGCGATACTCCGCCTCGCCGACGCGCTCGACCGCTCACACACGCGGCTGGTCGACAGGATCGAGGTACAGATACAGCGCACCCAGGTCTTGATCTTCGTAGACGCCCACGACAATGTCGAACTCGAGGAGTACGGCCTGAGGCGAAAGCGGCAGCTTTTCGAAGACGTCTTCAGCCGCTCGGTCCACCTCATCCAGAACGGACGCGAGATTTCGCGCCACGCTTGAGCCGCCCTCAGTGCCTCGGTCAACGCCCGAGGCCGAGCGCCCGTTCGAGCTTGGAGCCCGCCGAGGAGTACTTCGCACCGGAGGCGATAAAAGACTCGACCAGACGCGAGCGCAGTTGAGCAAAACGTGCGTCGGCCAGCTCGAACTCGATCTCCCGGAACACCTCCCCGGCCGCCGGCCCGGCAATCACATGCACCAGGTCGTCATCTATCTGCATCGCCTCTACGGTATCGGCGACGATGCGGCGGCTGCTCCGCCGAGCATCCATTGCCGCAATCACCCGCAGCTCCGCACGGTTCACCTCGATACCGAGACTCTCCATCGCGGCGTCCGGCAGCTCGGCAAAGGTGGAGCGCACCTCGAGCTCGTGCCGCTCGGTCGCCGTAACCCCTTGCGATTCGACCAGACGTCCCTTGGTCTTGGTGGCCCAGATACCTTCCTGGCCGGGCTCAGGTTTAACCGGGTCGTGCTGACCAGGAAATTTCTCGGCTCCAACACGGTAGCGGAATCGCAGAGCGGTCTTGGCCTGCTGCAGCCGGCCGTCGGCGGTGTCAAAGTAGATCGTAACGGTACGGACTTCCGGAATCAGCTCGATCTCGTCGATCCCCCCATCGGGTGCGATCGCGGGCTCCGTGAAATCGCGTGGCACCTCCAGCTTGACCTCGTCTTCTAAGGGCATGGCTCCTCCTTGGGCACCAACACTACAACGACGGTCCGAACTCCTTGCGCGCAGACTCGGCTGCCATTTTCTGCAGAACTTCCTGCACCGACAGCCCGGTCACCGACGGAATCCGCACGTAGTCGCCGGAGGGCTCCATCCTCCAGGAGTTGAGATCGTCGTCCAAGTCCAGCCGGAGGATCTCGAGCACTCTGGCCTTGTCGGATTCGGCCTCGATCGGGAAGATCGCCTCCACCCTGCGGTCCAGGTTGCGCTCCATCAGGTCGGCTGAGCCCACCCAGATACGTGGAGGGTTATCCGGTGCCGAGCCGCCGAAGCAATAGACCCGGGAGTGCTCGAGGAAGCGCCCGACTATGGACCGGACCCGGATTCGGTCCGACAGTCCCGGTACTTCCGGCCTGAGACAGCAAATCCCCCGGGCGATGATATCGATGGCCACACCGGCCTGGGACGCCGCGTACAGAGCATCGATTATGGCCGGATCGGTGAGGTTGTTCACCTTGATGATGATCCGCCCGGCCTCGCCCAAGGCGGCCTGTTCGTCGATCAGCTCGATGATCCGCGCCCGCAAGAAGGAGGGGGCAAGGATCATCTTGGCAAAGTCCCCAGGTCGCGAGAAGCCGGTCAGCAGGTTGAATACCTCGGTGAGATCGCGCCCGATCTCGGAATCGGCCGTCAAAAGGCCGATGTCCTCGTAGGAACGTGCCGTTCGCGAGTTGTAGTTGCCGGTCCCAAGGTGGCTGTAAAGGCGCGTACCCTCGTCCTCCGCCCTTATCACCAATGCCGCCTTGATATGAGTCTTCAGCCCCATCAGGCCGTAGACCACGTGCACTCCCGCCTCCTCAAGCCGCTTGGCCCAGGAGATGTTCGCCTGCTCGTCGAAGCGGGCCTTCAGCTCCACCAGCACCGCCACCTGCTTGCCGGTCTCGGCCGCGCGGATGAGGCTCGCCATCATGCGCGAATCTCCGGAGGTGCGATACAGGGTCTGCTTGATGGCCAGCACCGCGGGATCGTCGGCGGCGGAATCAATGAACGCCTCGACAGTCGCGGAGAAGGACTCGTAAGGATGGTGCAGAAGGATGTCGTGGTCTCGCAGCACTTCAAAGATGTCGACCCGCCGGGACGAGGTTGTCTCCTGGAGCTCGGGCGGAGTCACCGGCGCGAACGGCGCGGCGGAAATCTCCGGCAGGTCGAGCCCATACACCGCCCACAGCCCGGAGAGGTCGAGCGGGAAATCCACTTCGTAGAGATCGTCGGGGTGCAGGCGCAGCTCCTCCAGCATCACGCCCTTGATCTCGTCGCTGGCGCCCCGGGAGATCTCGATCCGCACCGCACGGCCAAAACGGCGACGGCGCAGCTCCATCTCCACCAGCTCAAGCAGGTCGTCGGCTTCGTCCTCCTCCAACGTCAGGTCGGCGTTGCGCGTCACCCTAAAGGCCAGCAGCTCGCCCAGCTTCATCTCGGGAAACAGCCGTCCGAGATGCGCAGCGATAACGCTCTCCAGCCGTACAAACCGGGTCCTTCCCGGCAGCTCGACGAAGCGGGGAAGCAACGGGGGGACCTTGACCCGCGCGATTCGGCTCTCGCCGGTACCGGGATCCTCCACCTTTACGACCAGATTGAGCGAAAGGTTGGAAATGTAGGGAAAAGGATGCGCCGGATCCACGGCCAGCGGTGTGAGCACCGGATAGATCTTCTTCTCGAAGATCTCCGACAAGTGCCGCTGGTCCTCTTGGCCAAGCTCTTCGAAGCTGAGTATCTCGACCCCATGGCGCTTCAACTCCGGCAAAATCACCTCGTTGTACGCCCTGCCTACACGGTCCAGGAGAGGCACCAGCAGCGCATGAATGGCGCGCAACTGGTCTTTGGTGCTCATGCCGTCGGGAGAGTTCGAGCGTACGCTCGCGGCCAGCCGATCCTTGAGCCCGGCTACTCTGACCTGGAAGAATTCATCCAATCCGGAAGAGAAGATCGCAAGGAACTTGATGCGCTCCAAGAGCTGGACGCGCTCGTCCTCGACCAACTCGACCACGCGCTCGGCAAAGCGGACCCAGGAGATCTCGCGGTTGACAAAGCGTGTGGGGCCGAGCATCTCGGCAACCTCCGTCAAAGGTTCCATGCATCCACGATAGGGCTGGAACCACGGCTAATAAGTGTCCCCGCGGACATCCTCCGTCAAAGGTTCCATGCATCCACGATAGGGCTGGAACGACGGCTAATAAGTGTCCCCGCGGACATTTCCCGCTGCGTAAACAGGCCACCGACCCCCACGCCAGCACCCCAAACCCAGCTCCGCGGTGGTCCTGGACTATTATCAGGGGCGGAGGTTGGGATGACGACGCTGACAGCCGCTGAGCAAAACGCCGGCCGAGTCCGGCGCCTCCCGCGATATACGCGCGAGAGGAGGGCAGAAGCGGGGATGCTGATCCTCGCGGCTGCAATAACCATCTTCGCCTACGTGCTCGCTGCCGTCGGCAAGTACTCAACTATGCCTGCCAACCTGGTTCCCATCCTGGTGGCGATGATCGCCATGATGGGCGTGGTCCACGTAACCAACCTCTACTTGGCTCCGCACGCCGATCCCATCATCATGCCGCTGGTGGCGCTCTTGAACGGCCTCGGTTACGTGATGATCACCCGCCTCGACCACCCCGAGGCGCTGCTTCAGGGGATCTGGACCGCCGTCGGCGTGGCGGCCTACATAGTGACGCTTCTGGTCGTCCGCCGCATAGAGACCCTCGACAAGTACAGATATCTTTTCGCCTTGCTCGGCCTGGGGCTCCTGGTGCTCCCGCTCGCTCCCGGGATCGGCGAGAACATCAATGGCGCCAGGCTCTGGGTGCACTTGGGGCCGATGAGCTTCCAGCCCGTCGAGCTGGCGAAGCTCGCCCTGGCGGTCTTCTTCGCCTCCTACTTCATCGAAAAGCAGGACCTGCTTTCGGGGGGATTGGGCACCTCGGGCCGCAGGTTCACTTTGAACATCCGCGTCCTCGGTCCCTTGCTCGCGGCCTGGCTGGGATCGTTACTGATCATGACGGCGGAGCGCGACGTCGGCTTCTCGCTGATGGTCTTCCTGGTCTTTATCATCACACTTTGGGTCGCCACCTCCCGCATCTCCTACCTGATAGCGGGAAGCGTGATGTTTGGGGTTGGCGCCGTCGTGGCCTCCAAGCTCTTCGGTCAGGTGAACGAACGAATCGTCACCTGGATAGACCCCTGGAAATACGCCGAGACCATCGGCTACCAGATCGTCCAGGCCCAATACGC
>JAJYNL010000108.1 GCA_021786375.1 Actinomycetes bacterium | reverse complement strand
GATTCGGCGAGGGTCACGCGCTCCGGAAAGGTACAAGTGGATCCGCCCATAAAGGGCTGACCACGATGCCAACGCTGGACAGCAGCCTGGCGCGTCAGATGATCTTTGACTCCCTGCCTTGCCAGTATTCGTCGCGCAGCAGCCGCTTTAGCAGCTTCCCCGTCGGCATCCTCGGCAATTCAGCCCGGAAATCGACCGACCGCGGGCACTTGATGTCAGCGAGACGGGCTCGGCAATACGCGATCAGCTCTGCCTCCATCTCAGGCCCGGCATCGGCGGGATCGAGCAGTTCGACAACGGC
This sequence comes from Actinomycetes bacterium, assembly GCA_021786375.1. Lineage (GTDB taxonomy): Bacteria > Actinomycetota > Acidimicrobiia > Acidimicrobiales > Acidimicrobiaceae > Acidithrix. The sequence continues at coordinate 3,310 of JAJYNL010000108.1, read as the reverse complement.
CTTGACCTCCTCTCCGAACTCATCGTTGGGAACGCCAATCACCGCGGCGTCAGCCACCCGCGGGTGTGTGACCAGCACGTTCTCTGCCTCTTGCGGGTAGATGTTGACGCCGCCCGAGATGATTACGAAGGATCGGCGGTCCGTCAGATAAAGGAACCCCTCGTCATCGAGCCTCCCCACGTCGCCAAGCGTGCTCCAACCCTGCTCGTTGTAGGCGGAGCGAGTCTTGTCCGGATCATTGTGGTACTCGAACTGGGGGCCATCGGAAAAGTAGACGGTACCTTCCTCGCCCGCCGGCAGCTCGGATCCGTCCTCGCCGACGATATGGACCTTCCCCAGGATCGCCCTGCCCACTGAACCCGGATGCGAGAGCCACTCCTCCGGCGAGCAGGCCACGAACCCGTTGCCCTCGGTACCGGCGTAGTACTCGTGGATGACCGGCCCCCACCACGCCATCATCTCCCTCTTGACCTGGACCGGACAGGGAGCGGCGGCATGTACCGCCGCCCTCAGGGAGCCGACGTCGAAGGAGAGCCGCACATCTTCGGGGAGCTTCAGCATCCGCACGAACATCGTCGGCACCAGCTGCGAGTGGGTCACGCCAAACTCGCCAACCAGACGCAGGAACTCCACGGGGTCGAAACGATCCATGATCACCGACGTTCCACCTAGGCGATGGTTCACCAGGTTGAACCGAAGCGGAGCCGCGTGATACAGAGGCGCGGGCGAAAGGTACACGGTGGAGTCATCGAAGCCGTAAAGCGCCTTCAACAGATCCGCGAGCCCGTTGCGACCCGGGAAGGGGTCGAGCGACAGAGGGACTTTGACCCCCTTTGGCCTGCCGGTGGTGCCTGAGGAGTAGAGCATGTCGGCGCCCTCGAGTTCGGGAGCTGTCGCGGCCGGATCCAAGCCGTGCAACGCCACGTCAAGCCGTGTCCATCCTGGAGCATCAGCACCGGCGATCAGGCGCGCCACGAGGGCGGGGTTCGCGGTCGTGGCCGCATCCACTTCACCCAGCAGGGCCCCGGAGGTCAGAACCACCTTGGCCCCGCAGTCCGCGATTATGTAGCGGAGCTCGTCTTCCCGCAGCCGAGTGGAGGCAACCGTGTAATAAAGACCCGAGCGCTGGGCACCCCAAGCAGCCTCGATCAGCTCCTTGCGGTTCTCCATGCAGATGGCCACCGAGTCGCCGGGCAGCAATCCCAACGAGCTGAAAAGCGCGGCGATCCTGGCGCTCGCGGCGTCCAAGTCGCCATAGCTCACGACCCTGCCGCTGGAGGAGAATATCATCGCCGGCTTTTGCGGGTCCACTCCAGCCATCTCCCACAAGTGCATTATTCTCCCCCTCGCCGCGCCTCCGCGGCTTCGATAGAAGCGAAGCTATCAAAGCGGCCACCCGCCTCGCGCTTCAGGTGCGCAAAGGCAGGGAATAGGGGCGCTGAGTCGCCGTTAATATAGTTGCATTCGCAACTACTGATCGGAGGTCGGCATGCCGGCTGTAAGCGTGGAGAACCTTCTCCTCATCCCCAGGATCAACGAGGTGGACGAGGCTACGGCCAAGCCTCGCAAGGTGACCTCCGTGACCACCGCCCCCAAGGGTTACGAGGGGGAAGGATTCCCTGTCCGCCGTGCATTCCAGGGCGTGGAGATGGCCAACCTCGACCCCTTCGTGCACATGGACCAGATGGGCGAGGTCGACTACGCGCCAGGAGAGCCCAAGGGGACTCCATGGCATCCGCACCGGGGCTTCGAGACCGTCACCTACATGATCGACGGGATCTTCGTCCACCACGATTCGACCGGTGGCGGCGGCGTAATCCAAAACGGTGCCACACAGTGGATGACGGCCGGCGCCGGAATCCTGCACATCGAGACGCCCCCCGAAGAGCTGATCGTCAGCGGGGGCCTCTTCCATGGAATCCAGCTCTGGGTCAACCTGCCCTCGCGCTCCAAGCTGACCCCGCCTCGCTACCAGGGGCTGGAGCCGAACGATGTCGCACTGCTGGCGAGCCCGGACGCCGGAGCCCTGATCCGCGTGGTGGCGGGTGAGGTGGACGGCCACAGGGGGCCTGGTTCGACTCAGACCCCCATCAACTTCCTCCACGTGTCCATCGAGCCCGGTGCCCGCATTCGCATCAATTGGCCTCGCAACTTCAACGCACTCGTATACGTCCTCTCGGGGCAAGGGGTGGTCGGCGCCGAGCGCGCCCCAATTTCCACCGGGAGGCTGACCGTGCTCGAAGGTGGTGACTACGTGGAGGTGGCAAACAGCGTGGAACATGCCGAGGAGAAGCTGGACATACTGATCCTGGGCGGCGAGCCGATCCGCGAGCCGGTCGCCTGGGCGGGACCCTTCGTCATGAACACGCGCCGAGAGCTCGAGCAGGCCTTCGAGGACTACCAGCGCGGCAAGATGGGCGTGATACCGCCGCAGTACACCTTTACAGGCGGCGATTCCTAACCACGGCTCGTTGCGCGCATAAAGGTCCTGAGTACTGTGCGCCACGCCCTTGTATCCGGCCGGCCCGAACGAGAGCAAGCGCTCGAGCATGCCTGTCGGGCGGCACCGGGACTTTTTGGACGGGCGGTGCCCGGTTGCCTTAATACGCGCTCAGCCGAGCCGCCGGTGCAGAGCTCCCATTGCCACCTTTATGCGCGGTTTCGCGTGATAATGGGACATGAGCGCCGCGCGTGAAGAGATCCGGGTCAGACGCCTCCAAGAAGAGGACTGGCGCGAGTGGCGCGCGTTACGGCTGACGGCGCTGGCCGAGGCTCCCTACGCCTTCTCGTCCAGCCTCGAGGACTGGGTCGGCCCCGGCGACCGCGAGGAGCGTTGGCGCAGCCGCTTCAAGTCGATCCCCTTCAACGCCATCGCGATACTCGCCGCCACACAGGCGGGTATGGTCGGCGCCACCGCTCCTTCAAACGGCGAAAGCGAGCTTCTCTCAATGTGGGTGGCGCCGGCCGCAAGAGGAATGGGAGTGGGAAACGCACTGATTACGGCAGTCGCCGACTGGGCGCGCAACCACGGGGCGGCGACCCTTGCGCTCAGTGTACGCGCAGCGAACGCGCACGCTATCGCCCTCTATCGGCGGCACGGGTTCCTGGATGCCGGCCCTTCCCCGTCGGGCATCGACGCGCTTCCCGAGATCAGAATGTCGAAAAGCCTCATCTAGGACGCGGTCGGCGTGTTGCCAGGTGGCGGCATACCCGCCCCCTGGCCGAACTTGGTGATGGAAGCGGCCGAAGGAACCGGTATCCGCACCTTCAGCGGGCTGACCTCGGCGTACACGGCCGTCACGTTCAGCGT
>JAJYNL010000078.1 GCA_021786375.1 Actinomycetes bacterium | reverse complement strand
GGAGGACCTTGCCGTTCTCAGTGCTCTGCGACTGTGCCACGAAAGTCTCCTCTTGCCGGCGCAAGGCCCTGCTCGATCAGCCGGGCCTTCACGCGAGAGCGACGAGGCGCTCCTTCATCACATCAAGGAGAAGTCTCGGAACGGGGTAGTTTTTCCAGGCGCCTGAGGTGCCCTTCGATACTGTCGATTACCCGTTGATGGCGTTCCATCTCCGAAGCCCAGCCCCGCTCTCGAGCGTCATCTCGCAATTCGACAACGTCTGCGAGTTGGCGCCTGAGCCCATCTCGTAAAACTCGGTGAGGGCCTCCTTCAGCCGGTAGGCCAGGGTTACCTCGGCTCCGGAATCCCCCAGGGAGAGAAGCGACTCCAGGCGCGCGGTGGTCTTGTCATCCAGCTCGGAGCCTCTCATGACCAGAAGCTTCCTGGACTTATAGAGGGGATCGTCCTTTCTCCCCCGATGTCCGTGGCTCTCGCGCTGCACCCGGCGGCGCACCTCGTCCAAGGCGGCGTTGGCCAACCGTATCAGGTGGAAGCGGTCCACCACCTGGGTGGCCCGGGGAAGGGTGACGGTATAGACCGCGGCATAGGCGTTGGAGAGATCGAGCGCCCCGTAGCTAATATGCCAATCAGGCAGCACCTGTGGCACGGTCGAGTATTTCGAGTATGAGTACTCGATCAAGTCTTCCAATTCAAGCTCGAACGGAACTCTCACCATCCAGGCCATAGTCAGCGGGGCAACCGAGACTGACAGGCCCCACGAAAACTGGTCCGGCCGAAATGTAGGTCGAAGCCTCCAGCATGGAAATGGAGGTTTGCGACGATGAAGTCCAAGCACCACACCCCCGGGGTCAGGCCGGCTCCAGGCTGTGCGGGTTCGCGCGACCCTGGTTCTGCAGCGGCTCTCCCGTGAGCTGAGCCACGGTCCGGGGACTTGGTCGCCGTGTACTTTCAAACGTTGCTATGGCCAGAGACGGCGCGCTTTGCGCGCTGCCTCAAGGATGGGGGCGGTATCCGTGCTGCACCTCGTCATAGGTATCCCCTGCGATTCCCATTGGCATATGAAGTCGAGTGAACCCGGACTTGGCAGTGGCCATGACCAGAAGTCTCGGTCGACACGATACGACTGGCCGCCGCCACCCATCGGCCGCAGGACTCGAACCGGCGGTTCTTGAACCTCGGATGGACGGAAAGGGTAATCCAAATCCGTCACCCGGGAACCGTCCGAAAAGGCAAGCCCGATGCGCAATTGGTCCTGTTCGGAACTGCCGCCATAGCGGCCGCTGAAGGCATGGCTGATATCGATTTCGGTTCCGGGCTTGGTGCGAACAGAGATCGCGAAGGCGAAACTGTCGAAATAGACCGATATACCCAGTACAGCCACGACCACATCTTCGGTACGAGCCAGGATCATGCTCAGTGGAGCCACGGTTGGAAGTACGTAGTCAGGGGGCCCGACCCAGGGTTTATCCGGGTCCACGTCTTGACGCATGTGCTTGAACCTCGGGCGGGGGGCGGTCTCAAAGAAGCCCACTCATCCATCGTACCTATCCATTCCTGCCCGCGCCGAGCTGGAGATGCCCGACTCGTCCCAAACACGTCTTGCGACGAGGTTGGCTGTGCGGGCAATCGGGATGTACGAGCCCCACAGCGAGGAACGCGAGATCGGCTTGCGCGCCATGATGAGGGAACTCCGCGCCGCGCCCGGGTCAATACCGCTTCCCGGGTGAGCGGTTGGTAGCTCTGGCAACCATCAAGTGTGGGGTCTCCAACGTCCATCCATGGGTTGAGAACGGCTAAGCCTGGACGTCGAGTGCCCGGGCCTGCCCTTTGGCCTACGGAGACAGCGCGGCCGCACGCTCGATGGGAGATTTGGTGGCGTCCTCGGCCTCAGAGGAGATCGCGCCGCGGCGTTGGTCGGGGTCAGATCCCGCGCATAGCCTCTCTGGAGGGACAGCTTTTCGTTGGAGGGCCGCACGCCGTGGTCACGGGCGCCTCGCGGGGTATCGGCGCAGCCGCGGCACGAGCCCTCGATAGTGCAGGCGCCCGTGTTGCGCTTGTCGCACGGAGCGGCACCCAGCTCCTCGAAGTCGCCGGCGAACTCGATCACGATCCCGTCGTCTTGCTCGGCGACCTGGCCGAGGTTGCAGCTCCGCTGGTCATCGAACGACAAGCTCTCGATGCGCTCGGAAGCGTCGATGTCTTGGTGAACAATGCCGCTGCGGCAGTGCGGCTCGACGCGGTAGATACCGATGCCGCCATCATCGACGAGATGCTGGCGGTGAACGTCCGCGCCCCTCTTTTGCTGTTCGCGAGCCTCGTGTCGTCGATGATCGAGGCTGGCCGCGGCTCGATCAACTGGATTCGCCCACGGTGCTGTAATGGGCGGTGCCGGGGTGCCTTAACCGACGTGTTCGCGGTGTTTCTGATAGGTGGTTTTTCAGTGGTGGACCCCGTGGGCGACACGAAGCGTCATCCACGGGGTCCACCAACCTTAACCAAACGCTTCCCAAATTGGTCCTGTCGGGGGTCGTTGCGGACGTCGTAACGAATATCTTCGATGATGGAAGCTTCGCTGGCTAGTTGTGAGCTGGAGTCGGAATCGCCGAAGGACCCGTACCGCATAGTCGCCACTCCGCGGGACGTCCTGGCCTCGACCGTGCTCAACTCCGACAATCTCCGATTGGGAGTTCCAGGGGTATACCGCGAGGAAGATTCTGGCCAAGGTGGTGCGAGGTGCTTCAATTGGCACGGCGGACTCGCCAGGCGTTCCCTTGATTGCGGTAATGCGCAGGTGGTCGTGGGAGTCGGAGGGAAAGTACAAGTGAGACGGCGGATGCTCAAATCCAAGATTCATCGAGCTACGGTTACTGGAGCCGACCTCAACTACGTTGGCTCGGTCAGTATCGACTCAGAATTGCTTGTGGCTGCCGACATCATGGAAAACGAGCAAGTGACGGTATTAGACGTCAATAACGGTGCTCGTTTCGAAACCTACGCGATCACTGGCAAATCAGGCGAAGTTTGTCTCAATGGAGCCGCTGCGAGGCTCGTCCACGTCGGCGATACGGTTATTCTCCTCACCTACGCCGACTACGACGAGGAAGAGCTTCGCACTTATGCTCCTCGTGTCGTCCATGTCGGCGAAAACAATCGAGCCCTCATCCCCTGAGGCCCGCGGGGATGGGTTCCCTAAGGATGATTCTTGCGTTCGCGGCACGCTTCGATTACGCCGAGCTGCTCGTGCCCACCAGGAAGACAAACCGCGTTCAGCGCTTTTGGGGGTCTTCCGGCATGAATGTGGGGAGTTCCACGAGATCAACCGGGCGGTTCGCCCCGCAGGACAAGGGTTTTTGGTCCGGGTGGACGGCCCAGTGATCCGTAGTCGTCTTGTGGTGACCCAAACAAGCCCGAGAGTTCGCCATCAATCTCGGCCACTCGCGTGGTGCGCACGGGTGCTCCCTAGGTTTGGAGTTTGCAACAACAACCGAACCAGAAAGAGCTGAACCAACCCGGGTTTGGTGCACACCTTCTTTAGAGGGAAGGATGGCATCATGGCAAAAAGATGGGATAAGGAGACCAAGGAGAAGGCGGTCCGGCTGGTAATCGACCACCGGAGCGACTACCCCTCGGAATGGGCGGCGATCA
>JAJYNL010000015.1 GCA_021786375.1 Actinomycetes bacterium | reverse complement strand
CGGCGAGATCGCGGACGCAGATCATCGCTCCGAACAGGTCGCCCAGGGTCTCGGGCTCTCCGTTGACGCTGCGGTGAAGATACCTGAGAAGCCCGCAATAGGCCCGGTTGAACTCTTCCATCTTCTGGCGGACCGAGCCGCCCTCGGGAAAGTCGCCCATCGGCGGATTCGCGCGCATCGGCGGCACCCCATCCCAGTCGACCAGGTTCTCCGTACCGCTAGGTCCCGACTGCGGCGTGTCCCCACGCCTATAGCGCCTGCCTTCGAGAATCTCGGTGACGTGGAAGTAGTGGGCGACCTCGTCGCGGTCAAGGTGAAACACATCGCGCTCCCCGTCCCAGACTTCAGCATGCTTCAGGCCCTCACCCTGCTCCTCGATCTCGTCGATGGCCCGGAGCGCCGATGCGAGATCGGTCACCGCTACGATCCGCCGGCCCGCCGTACCCCGATCATCTCCGGCCCAATCTGGGGGACGGGATCCCCCGAGAAGAGCGCGTCCTTACCCAGCGTCGCCGCGAGATAAAGCAGGCCCCCCTCGAGCGCGCCTGGTAGAACTGCCCGATCGTCTCGAAGCCGTCGGCCTCGGCGGGTGACTCCCCCGCCTCCGGGCGCTCGATCCGGCGGAAGACCTAGAAAGCCTCTCGCGAGAAGCGCAGCAGGGGGGACTTGAAAAGACCCATCGCTGAACGGGAGCGTCGTCGGGTATCGCGGCAGGAAGCCGGGCGAGTCGATCAACGGGGACCCGCCTACGGGATTGAGCAGGTTCGCCGCAAGGAGCAGATGCACCATCTCATCGAGCAGGACCGACTTGACCAGCTCCGCCACCTCGGTGTTCGCACTCTCTCCAACGAGCAATAGGCACAGAGGTACGGAGGGAGCGTGGCGTGGTCCAGCTGGATTGCCCCTTGCAGGTGAGCCATGAGGCTATCCAATGTGTTTGATGGATGGCCGAGCCACATGCGCCCCTTGCGATTCACCCAAGCCCCGCCGGCCCCGGTGAAGCGCATCGGAGTTTGGCGACCCCGCCTCGCGTAGAACCAGCGTGCGTGACCTGGACCATAGGTCGCCCGCCCATCGCCAAGGATACATAGGCCGCTGAAGTCGCAGGGCTGATTTGCGCGGACGTTTGGCCCGTCGCCCGCATTCACTGCGGCCGGCTCGCCGGGGCTTCAGGAAAGCGTGTACGAATCGATGGCGATGGCGCCGGAGCTGACCTTGGCGTGCAGCGTGACCTGCACGCCATTGAGGGCGCCGACGAGTGTCGCGCCCACCGGCGTGGTCCCGTTCACCTGCTCGGTTATCTCCAACGCACCCGTGCTTCGAAGCGAGACCCCGGCCAGCCGTGATGGATAGGGAACGCCCGGAGCGAACATATTCCACCAACTCGGCTGGTTCGCCTCGAGTGTGTGAATTGCGGCGAACCAGAGCGTGAGCGCCGAAGCCTCGAACTGCAGGGGCGCGTTCGACTGGATGAATTCGTTGGTGGGTGCGCCATCGAAGGAGAGCGTACCCATGATCTGGTTGTTGGCCGAAAGACTGAGGCTCGCCTGATCCAGTCCGGAGGGAAGATTGACCTGCAGGGCAACCTGCGGCAGCCGGGTGGGAGCCGCCCCGCTCTTGCTCAAAGAAGATGTCGGCACCGTGCTCACGTACTGGGCTGTGACGATGTAGCGCTGGGAGGTGTACCAGAGGGCGTTGGTGGGCCAGCAGGTGTCAAGGATGAGCGAGCCCTTGGCCGGCACGTCGATGGGCGCGCCAACCTTGGTGACGATGCCTTTGGAGACGCGGAAGACGTAGCTCGCGCAACCCACCGAATAGGTGATGGTCTGGCCGGGCTTCAATTCATCGATACGGGAGAAGAAGCTGACGTCGTGCGCGGAGAGAAGTGATGCGCCGGACGTGCCAGGCCATGCGGTGGAAGGATTGTGCCCGATAGATACGTTGAGCACGCTGTCGTCCACCCCCTGCTGCACCGGGGCGATGAGCCCGATCGCCGGGATGGAAAGGATCCCCGGGCCGGTGGAGGCGTTGCACGCGGTGGTCGTTGAGGACCGCCCTGGAATGGTTGTCTCACTTCGATACTGCTGCAGCAGGCGCTGAGCCCCTTGGTCGGAGTGCAGCTTCCACCAAATCGGATAACCGATTCCCGCAGCGGCCACCAGGAGAAGGGTGATCCCGACGACCAGGCGCGCACGATGCAAATTCCCAAGCTTGGCCATCGCAACCCCCTCTCCATCAGAGTCGAAGGGCTGCTCAGCCCAACGTTTCCAGCCTAATCTCGGCAGGGAGCAAAGTTAGATGGACCTGCTGGTGCGGCCTTAGCCTGCCACCTGGGCATCCGTCAGGGACGCCGGCTCCCGGACGCGCCACAACTCGATCCTTCGGCCACCGGCGATGAAGTAGGAGATGTAGAAGTCGACCCCGCCCATAAAGACGTCCAGCCAGAAGTGGTTGGCCGTAACGAAGACGACAAAGGCGGTGATCACGGGATGGGCGAGGAGTAGCACTTTGACCACCCGGTTTCGGACCGCAGGCACTATGGCCAGTGTGCACCAGAGCGCCCAGGCGAAGTGAAGGCTGGGCATCGCCGCGTACTGGTTGCCGGCATCCTTCATGAGCGTCGCGTCGAAGTGGCCCGCACCACCGAACACCTTCTGGGTATCCACGAAATGGAAGACCGAGGGTAGCAGCCGAGGCGGCATGACCGGGAAAACGATGAAGACCACCAGTGCGAAGAGGTTCAGCAGCACCATGGTGTTGCGCCACCGGATGTAGCGCTCGGGGTATTTCACCAGCAGCAGCACGATGACCACAACCGGCAGCGCGAAATGGACCGTCACGTAGTAGAGATCGGAGAGCTTGATAACCCACACAGCGTGCCGGATGAAAAAGGCCTGCAGATGCTGCTCGAAAAAGAAATGCAGGCTGCGCTCGATCGAGACCTCGTCCAGAGCGTTATGGCGCGCCGTGGCGGTGGAGCCCGAGGCCAGCGAGGAGGTGTACTCGTAGGCCGCGTAGAGCGCGCCGATCAGCAGGATCTGGTTCCAGAAGCGGATCGTCTTATCCCCCACCTGCTTCTTGGGCGCGACGATCTTCCAGAGGCTGTTGGTCATTTGCTTTTTGGCTCTCCTCAGTGGCCCTCCCAGGCTACGCTGCCCGGAGATGTTCGGGGATGATTTGCTCGCCGGCATCCGCTCTAGGGGGCGGGGGGAAAGTTCCCTGCTCGGCTCAGAAGGCCCGGGACCGGTTTTCCGAGCTTCTCCCCCAGCCAGCCGGTGATGGCGAAGAGAGCCTCGAGGTCTACGCCGGTCGAATACCCGGAGCGCTCCAGCATGAAGACCAGATCCTCGGTGGCCACGTTGCCCGTCGCGCGAGGCGCAAAGGGGCAGCCGCCTATGCCGCCGATTGAGGCGTCCAGGGCACGAACCCCCTCCTGCACCGCGGCATAGGCGTTGGCGATCCCGGTGTTGCGGGTGTTGTGGAAGTGGCATCGAAGGCCGATCGAACTCCCTGCGATCACCTCCTTGGTCAAACCGACCCGGTCCGCCACCATCGGAGGGACTCCCGCCCCTATGGTGTCAGCCAGCCCTATCTCCTCGGGTTGGAGCTCGGCGATCCGCTTGGCCAACTCGGCAATGACCGCCTCGGAAACCTCGCCTTCGTAGGGGCAGCCGAACGCCGCTGAGATTCCCACCGAAGTGCGGATCCCCGCTTCCTTGGCCCGTGGAACAACCCTGGAGAGCTGGGCCAGGTTCTCATCCACGCTCATTCCTTGATTGCGGCGTGAGAAGGTCTCGGTCGCCACAACCACGTAGTTGATCTCCGGCAGCCCGGCCGCAATGGCGCGGTCGATTCCCCGCTCGTTGAGCACAAGCCCGATCGATGCCGCCCTGGCGGCCGGTGAAAGGCCTTCCATCACCGCCTCGGCGTCGGCCATCTGGGGAACCCGCTTCGGGTTGACAAAGCTGCAGGATTCCACCCTCGTCAACCCCGCGGCCACACTCTCCTCGATGAGTCGCGTCTTCTCGGCGGTGGAGAACTCCACCGCCTCGTTTTGGAGGCCGTCACGGGCTGAGACCTCCACGATGGTGACCAGCGGCCCCTGCACTCCATCTTCCATGGGGCATCCCCTTTCCGCAACTGCCCCCGCCAGGCTGCGCGAGGTGCACGGATAAACCCTATCCGGAGGGCGCCGCATGCGGAATGGCGCCACTTGGCAGAGGGGCCGGAGGTGGCTAGCCTCTACTTGCGACCAGCGGATCCGCTAGAAAGGAGCAGCGCATGCCCAAGCCCGAGAGCCGCTTCGATGCCGGCACGGAGGAGTTGCGAGCGCGACTGCGCAATGGCATTGGCCTCAAGTGGACCCGCTTCGACGAGGACGTCATTCCCATGTGGATCGCTGACATGGACTTCGGAACCGCCGAGGTCATAACCCAGGCCCTCCATCGGGCAATCGACGGCTTCGGCCTCGGCTACTCGCGCCAGTCCCTCTACGACGGAGTGCTGGCCGCATTCGCCGGTCGATACGAGGGCAAGTTCAAGGTGAAGCTCGACCCCTCGCTGGCCTTGCTCTCCACCGACGTGGTCCAGGAGGTCTACGTGGCAATCTCGGCCATGACCGCCCCTGGTGACGGCGTGGTGGTGCAGCCACCCATATATCCGCCCTTCATCGGCGCGATCAGGGACACCCAGCGCAGCGTGCTCTATAACCGCCTGCTGGAGACGCCCAGTGGCTTCCAGTTCGACTTCGACGATCTCGAGCGTCTCCTTTCCATGCCCAATACGGGCATGCTCCTGCTATGCAACCCGCACAACCCGACCGGCAGGGTGATGACCGCCGCCGAACTCGACGCTGTGGCCGAGATGGCCGCTCGTCACCGGGTCGTGGTGGTCGCCGACGAAATTCACGCCGATATCGTCTATGGCGAACGTTGCCACTCCTCGTTTGCCGCCTCGGCCGCGCGCTTCGGGACCGACCACCTCATACTCACCTCGGCGTCCAAGTCATTCAACCTGGCCGGCCTTCGCTGCGCAGTGGCACACTTCTCCTCGGAGGCGCTGCGCGCCGCCTATGAGACATTCCCCTTCCACATGCGAGGCGCGGTGTCCAACCTCGGCATGGTTGGGACGATCGCCGCCTGGGAGCACGGCGATGACTGGTTTGCCAAGACCCTGGCCCAGCTTGACCGAAACCGGCGCGCCATCGCTGAGTTCGTCACCGGCGAAGGAGCGGGCATAGGGTACCGTGCGCCCGAGGGGACCTACCTGGCCTGGCTCGACTTCTCCGCTCTCACCGGGGATGCGGATCCTTCGGTGGCGCTGCTCGAGCATGCCCGCGTCGGTCTCTCCGACGGCCCGGCCTTCGGACCGGGCGGTGAGCGCCACGCGCGTCTCAACTTCGCCACCAGCTCCGCCAACCTCTCCCAAGCCCTGGGTCGAATCGCCGGGGCCCTGCCGTATTTATGAGGCCCCAGGAATAACCGCAACCGGCCCGTGTCGCCAAATTGCGCTGCCGCTGCGTGCTTACAATCACGCAAATGCCCTGCTAGCTGCTACGACGCCCATTCGTGCGCGCCCGCACGATTCGCGGTTCATTCCCCGGCTTGTTTGGATACGAATGGTTATAATCGTTCCAACCTCGTCCGAGGTGTGCAGGTCCTATCGGAAACATTGTGGGGGAAAGCAATGATCTACTGCGGGCATGGCGCCCATGGCTGAGCGCGCCACGGTTCTTGGCGGCCACAAGAAGCTGCGACTTCCCGATGCCGTGGCGCAATCGGTGGGCTTCATGGGGCCGGTCTTCTCGTCCGCCTTCCTGATTCCGCTCCTGGTGGGAGTCAACGCCTCCGGCAACGGTGCCGGCGCGGCCGCGCCCCTCTCCGTGGTTATCTCCACCATCGGGGTTCTCGGCCTGGGCTGGATCATCTCCGAGTACGCCAGACGCATCCATGCTGCCGGATCCCTTTACGACTACGTGACCGACGGGCTGGGGACCCGTATAGGCGCCGGGGCGGGCTTCGCATACTATGGCGGCATCCTCGCCTTAGGGGCGGCCATACTGGTGCTGATCGGGGGGACGATCCACGACACCTTGAAAGCGGAGTTCAATATCGCCCCCATCCCCACCATCGGATGGGATCTGATACTCCTGGTGGGGATCGGTGCCCTTCTCTATGCGGGCGTCTCGCTTTCCACGCGCACCCAGCTGGTCCTGGCACTGGTCTCGCTCGTGGTGGTGACGATATTTTTCGTCTCGGTCATCGTCAAGGTCGGTTCACAAAACAGTCTCTCGGCGTTTTCGCCCTCGGCCTCGCCCAGCGGGATGAAGGGAATCCTCTTCGGGGTGCTCTACGGCGTGCTGCTCTTCACCGGTTTCGAGACCGCGGCCAACCTGGGGGAGGAGACCGAACACCCAAAGCGCGACATCCCAAGAGCTGTGCTCTTCGCGCTCCTGCTGGCCGCGGGATTTTACATCCTCGCCTCTTATGCACAGGTTGCGGGCTTCCACTTCTCACTCAAGCAGATCTCCAAGGCGGCGGCGGGTCCGCTGTTCGTGCTGGGGAGCCCGGCCGCCCAGGGTGGCTACGGCTCCGACTGGATCCGCCGCCTGCTCGAGATGGTGGTGGTGCTGGATATGCTGGCCGTCTACATCGGCGTCTCGGTCTCGGCTTCTCGCGGCATCTTCGCCATGGCCCGCGACTCGCGCCTTCCCTCCCGGCTCACCACCATCTCGGCCGGACGCAAGACACCAGTGGGCGCTTCCACCCTGGTGGTGGCGGTCTACGCGGTCGTCATTGCCATCACCGAGTGGTGGACCGGGCTCTTCGCGCTGCCACAGACACCGCATTACGCCGCAATGTTCAGCTGGCTGGCCACCTTCGGCCCCTTCGCCCTGGCCCTGGTCTATCTGCTGATGACCATTGGCGCCGTCAAGGGCCTGGCCGACCACCCGCGCCGCTGGGCAGTTTGGCTCGCCGCAATTGTGGGCGCGGTGACCGTGATCTCCGCGCTCTTCGGCTCCATCTACAAGGTCCCCATGCCTACCGTCTCGGCCTCCTGGGCCGCCCTGGCCTGGTTCGCGGCAGGCATGGTCATAATGTCGATCATTCCCGGAAAGCCCCGAGCCGACTCCCCCGCCACCGACACCGCCGGCGAGGTCGCGGTCAGCTCGTAGCCCCGCCGTCCCGGCCGGGCGAACTGCTGTTGGAAAGCCGTTCGCCCGTCACTCCTGGGTTCCCTCAGGACGCTCCGCCGAGCTCAGCTGGTAGCCGACTCCGGGGTTGGTGCGAAGCCTCCACTCCTGCGCCCCCAGCTTGCGTCGTAGGCGGTTGATGTAGACGCGTAGGTAGTTGGTCTCGCTGCCGTAGCCAAGACCCCACACCTCGCGCAGGATCACCTGATGGGTGCAGATCTTGTCCGCGTTGCGGGCCAGGAAGACCAGCAGCTCGAACTCGCGCGCGGTCAGCTGCACCACCTCGCCGTCCACGCTCACCTGCCGGGCGGCTAAGTCCGCCAGTATGCCCCCGACCTCGATCACCGGCTCCTGGCTGCTCTGCTCGGCCGACGCCCGATGCCGCAGCGCCACCCTCAGCCGTGCCTCGAGCTCGGCCATGGAGAAGGGCTTGGTCACGTAGTCGTCGGCCCCCTGGTCGAGCGCCATCACCTTGCGGCGTTCGTCGCCGGCCGCGGAGAGCACGATTATCGGCACCGTCGACCACTCGCGGATCCGGCGGCAGACCTCGATACCGTCCATGTCCGGAAGGCCAAGGTCCAGCACCACAAGGTCAGGCGCCTCCGTGGCCGCCGATTGCAGGCCGGTGGCGCCGTTGGGGGCGGTGTGCAGCAGGTATCCCCGCGCCTGCAGCCCTATGCGCAGCGCCTTGGTAAGAGATGGATCGTCGTCGATGATGAGTACGCTCGTCATCCGCCCCTCGCCGCCACATGAGCACTGGGAAGCTCCACCACGAATCTGGCCCCCTCGCCGTAAGCCGGGTCCACACTGATATGGCCATGGTGGGCCTGCACGAAGGCCTTGGCAATCGACAGCCCCAGCCCGGCACGGCCTGCACCACCCGCTGTGAAGTAGGGATCGAAGATCCGCTCGGCCATCTGCGCAGGAATGCCCGGGCCGCGATCCGAGACCGAGATCCTCACCCGGTGCCCCACTGCGGCCGCGGATATCTCCACGTCTGTGCCCGGCGGGGCGTAGCGGGCGGCGTTTTCCAGGAGGTTGGCGAGAACGTGCGCCGTAAGCAGGCGATCCACCATCACCTGCAAGGCTGAGGAAGCGGGGTCGATCACAAAAGCCGCCCGCGGGGATACCTGCCCAACCAGGGCTTCCGCCTCTTTTATCAGCTCTCCCACCCGCACAGGCTCCGATCGCAGTTCGAATGCACCCGCCTCGATCCGGGAGAGGTCGAGCAGGCTGGACACCAGCCTGGTGAGCGCGTCGGCTTGCGATTCAGCGGTATGGAGCAGCTCATCACGGTCGGCGGGATCCAAGAGCAGGTCGGGATCACCGAGATCGGAGAGCGCCGCCTTGACCGAGGCAAGCGGGCTGCGCAGGTCGTGGGAGACCATGGCCAGGAGAGCTCGTCTCCACTCGCCAAGTTCCTCGAGGGCACGGGCACGGATGGCGTCTTCGCGCAGCTGGCTCTGGCGGATCGCCACCGCCGCGTGGTTGGCAAAGGTGCGCGCCACATCAGTGGAGGATCTGGGGTCGCCCTCCCCTCTCACTACCAGCACCCCCAGCATCCCGTCGGTGGTGGACAAGGGAATGGTACGAACGTGATCTGCGCGGCGTGAGCCCAGCCGGGCGGAAAGCGCCTCGGCCGTCACCGCCGGCAGGACCTCGGCGAGCTCGGCGTCGCTCATGGGAACTCCAGCACCCGCCACCGCCTCCAGCCGCCCTTCGCGAGGAAGCAGCACCACAACGGTGGAATAGCCCATGCCCGTCACGAGGCTCGCAGCGACCTCCTCGAGCACCTCGTTGAGCTGCTTGCCTTCGATGAGAAGCTCCGAGAGGCGAAGCAGCCCCCGGGCCTCCTCGGTTCGGTGCTCGGCGGCTGCCCGCGCGTCGTCGAGGCCGGAGACCACCCTGGCCACCAGCAGCAGCACCAGGACATAGACTCCCAGCGCAACCCAGTTCTGAGCGGCACCGACCGACAGCGTATAGTACGGAGGGATAAACACCAAGTCGTAGACGACGAAGCCCATCACGACGCCGGCCACCCCAACCCCAAGGCCCCCGACGCTCACCCCCACCACCACCGGCACCACCAGCACGAGGGCGGTGGTCGCCTCGCTGAGCGAGGAGCGCAGCAGGAACATCGGCACGCCAAGCGCCAGCATCGAGGCCGTCATGGCCAGGTAGGCCACGGCCAGGCGCTTGGGAGGGCGGCGCCTGAGCGAACCCAGCCTCGGCCTGCCGCTTCCGCCGGAAAGAATTAACTCGGCAAGAGAACTCATTGCGCTCCCTCTGCGCACCGGGCGCCAGAACGCCCACCTGATGCGCCTAGAGCCTATTATGGCGCGCCCTCCACCATGGGAGGGCCCCTCTCTCCGCTCCCCGGGGGACGCCAACCGCGCTTGGGCCACGTAAGGCGCTATCATCCATCCCATGACGCCCTCGACTCCCGCCACCAGCGACACCGCCTCCCTGGTGGAGCGCGCCGGGCGCTTTCGCATCTACCTCGGCCCCGCGGCCGGCGTGGGTAAGACCGTCGCGATGCTCGACGAGGGCCTGCGGCGAAAGGAACGGGGCGCAGACGTGGTGGTCGGCCTGGTGGAAACGCACGAACGCCCTTACACCGCCTCCAAGCTCGATGGGTTGGAGGTCGTCCCCAGGCGCAAGGTCGAGTACCGGGGAACGGTATTCGAGGAGATGGACACCGAGGCGATCCTGGCCCGCAAGCCCGAGGTTGTCCTGGTCGACGAGCTGGCCCATACCAACATCCCCGCCCCCGGGCACTACGAGAAGCGCTGGCAGGATGTTCTGGAGATCCTCGACGCGGGCATCAGCGTCATCACCACGGTCAACATCCAGCACATCGAGTCCTTGGCCGATGCAGTCGAGGAGATGACCTCCGCCCGCGTCGCCGAGCGGGTGCCCGACTGGGTGGTGCGCCGAGCGGATCAGGTGGAGCTGGTGGACTCCTCTCCGGAACAGCTGCGCAGGCGCCTGCTGCACGGCAACGTCTACCCGGCCAACCGGGTGGCCGAGGCCTTGACCAACTTCTTCCGCACCGAGAACCTCACCGCGCTTCGCGAACTGACGCTGCGTTTCGTCGCCGACGAGACCGAGGAGGAGATGATCTCCTACCTGGAACGGCTGGGAGCGGTGGGGAGATGGGAGACCACCGAGCGCATCATGGTTGCGGTGACGCCCGCCCCGGGCTGGCGGCAGGTCATGCACCGTGCCGCCCGGATGGCGCGCCGCGCCAAGGCGGAGCTTTGGGCGGTGCACGCACTCACCGACGAGGCGGGTTTTCGTGCATCGGACGAGGAGATGGCCGAGATCAGGAAGCTTGCCAACGCACTGGGAGCCCGATGGGAGGAACTCGTCGGCTCGGACGTGGCCGCCACCATTGTCGCCTTCGCCAAGCAGGCGCGCATCACCCAAATCGTGGTCGGTTCATCGCGCCGCAGCCGCTGGAAGGAGCTGCGCGGAGGCTCTCTCCTCGGCAAGCTAATGCGCGACGCCGGCGCGGCCGGCATCGACGTCCATGTAATCGCGCGCCGCGAGAGCGAGGTTGGGACGGATCAGATCGGCGGCGCCGACGGCTGAACCGCCGCCGATGCTGTTAACGAATTGTTGATGCGGCCCCCGCATGGATTAATTTCCGGTTGACGCACCCAGCCGTAGCTTCGAAGCCATGGCAGACATATTGGCAATCCTCGGCTTCGTGGCCTTTGGCCTGATCAGCCTCGGCGCAGTGCGACTCTTGGAGCGGCTATGAACCTCACTGATGTGGCGCTAGTCGCGCTCTCGATCCTTATGATGGCCTATCTGGGCCTCGCGCTGATCAAGCCCGAGAAGTTCTGATGCAGGCCGCAATCACGATCATCGTCCTGGTCGCCGTGCTCGCCGTAGCATGGCGCTTCCTCGGCGACTACCTGGCCGCCGTCTACGGCGGCAGAGTCCGCTGGCTTGCGCCGGTCGAGCGCCTGGTATTCCGGGCCCTTGGTGTCGACCCCACCGCCGAGCAGGATTGGAAGACCTACGCGGTCTCGCTCCTCTCCTTCTCGCTGGTGGCCATCTTTTTCACCTACGGAATCGAGCGGCTGCAGGGATTCCTTCCCCTAAACCCCCAGCACCTTCCCGGTGTCACTCCGGCGCTGGCCTTCAACACCGCAATCTCGTTCGTGACCAACACCAACTGGCAGAACTACGCGGGCGAGACCACGATGAGCTACCTGACTCAGATGGCCGCGCTCACGGTGCAGATGTTCGCCTCGGCGGCGGTAGGCGTTGCCGTGGCCATCGCGTTGGTGCGCGGTCTGGCGGCACGCAAGCGGGAGACCATCGGCAACTTCTGGGTCGACGTGGTAAGGGGGACACTCTACGTCCTGCTGCCCGTTGCAGCCATTGCCACGGTCGTGTTCGTAGCCCAGGGCGCGGTGCAAACCCTTGCGGGGCCGGCGCACATAACCGACGCCCTGAACCGGGTCACCCAGACCATACCGCGTGGACCGGTGGCCTCTCAGGAGTCGATCAAGCAGTTCGGGACGAACGGGGGCGGTTTCTTCAACGCCAACGGCGCACATCCCTTCGAGAACCCGACCGCGGTGACCAACCTTCTTTCGATCATCCTGATCCTCGCCATCCCCGTGGCGCTGACCCGAACCTTCGGGAAGATGGTGGGCAGCATGCGCCAGGGAGTGGCGATCCTCGCGGTGATGACGGTGATATTCGCCGGCACCTTGGCCTTCACCGCCATCTCCGAGAGCCAGGGCAACACTGCCGTCCACCGGGCGGGAATCACGGCTCAGGCGAGCGGGAACCTGGTTGGGAAGGAGACGCGCTTCGGCACCTTCGACTCGGCGCTCTATGACGTGACCTCCACCCAGACCTCGACCGGAAGCGTCAACTCGGCCGCGGACTCCTACACACCTCTCGGGGGCCTGGGGATGCTCTCGGGGATGATGCTCGGCGAGGTCTCCCCCGGCGGAGTGGGCAGCGGCCTCTACACCATCCTTCTCTTCGCCATCCTGGCGGTCTTCATAGGCGGCTTGATGGTGGGACGAACACCGGAGTACCTGGGCAAGAAGATCCAGGCCAAGGAGGTCCAGCTCGCAACCATCGGGATCCTGGTCATGCCCATCACCGTCCTTGTTCTCACCGCCATTGCGGTGGAGACGGCAGCGGGACGCGCCGCTCCACTCAATGCCGGGCCGCACGGCTTCACCGAGATCCTCTATGCCTTCACCTCCCAGGGCAATAACAACGGCTCGGCCTTCGCAGGACTGTCGAGCAATACCGACTTCTATAACATTGCCGGGAGCATCGCCATGTTGCTCGGCCGCTTCGGGGTGATACTCCCGACGCTGGCGCTGGCGGGATCCTTGGCGGCAAAGACCCCCGTTCCGGAAGGCGAGGGTACATTCCGCACCGACAGCCCCATCTTCGGGGTGCTCCTGACGGGAGTGCTTCTCATCGTCGGGGGACTCACCTTCTTCCCCGCGCTCGCTCTCGGGCCGATCGCGGAACAGCTTGCAGCCGGGAGGATCTGGCCATGACCACCACCACTGCCGCGCCAAGCCAGGCCAAGCCCAAGCGGCGCAGGGTCGCCGCCTTCGACAAACAGATCGTCAAGGATGCCTTGCGCGCCTCGGTGACCAAGCTCGACCCACGCGTACAGGCCAAGAATCCCGTCATGTTCGTGGTGCTGGTGGGCACGGTCGTCACCGCGATCGACACGGTTGCCAACCGGAGCGGTTTCGGCCTGGCCATCACCATATGGCTGCTTCTGACCGTACTCTTCGCCAACTTCGCCGAGGCGATGGCAGAGGGACGGGGCAAGGCCCAGGCCGACACGCTTCGGCAAATGCGCACCGAGACCGGCGCGCGCAAGCTGCGCGCCGACGGCACCGAGGAGTTGGTGCCGGCCGCCTCCCTGCAGGTGGGAGACGTCGTCGTCTGCGAGGCGGGCGACGCCGTACCCTCCGACGGCGAGATCATCGAAGGGGTCGCCTCGATCGACGAGTCCGCGATCACCGGCGAGTCCGCCCCGGTCATCCGCGAATCCGGGGGCGACCGCTCGGCGGTTACCGGTGGAACCATGGTGCTCTCGGACAGGATCGTTGTCCGCATCACCGCGGAACCGGGAAAGACCTTCCTTGACCGGATGATCAAACTGGTTGAGGGCACCAACCGCCAGAAGACACCGAACGAGATCGCGCTCGCCATCCTGCTTGCCGCCCTCACCATCGTCTTCATTCCCGTGGTGGTCGCCCTGGAGCCCTTCGGCTCCTTCCAGGGGGCAAAGGTGCCAATCGTTGTGGCGGTGGCCCTTCTGGTCTGCCTGATCCCCACCACCATCGGAGCCCTGCTCTCGGCAATCGGGATCGCCGGCATGGACCGCCTGGTCCAACGCAACGTTCTGGCCATGAGTGGCCGTGCGGTCGAGGCGGCCGGGGATGTGCAGACACTGCTCATCGACAAGACCGGCACCATAACCCTCGGTGATCGCATGGCCTCGGCCTTCTACCCCGCCACCGGCGTGGAGGAGAGTGAGCTCGCCGACGCCGGCCAGCTGGCCTCCCTGGCCGACGAAACCCCCGAGGGCCGCTCCATCGTCGTGCTTGCCAAGCAGCGCTTCAACCTCCGCGAGCGCACCATGGGGCCGGACTACCAGTTCGTCCCCTTCTCCGCGGCCACCCGTATGTCCGGCGTCGACGTCGGCGGACGCGTGATCCGCAAAGGGGCCGCCGCAGCGGTGAAGGCCTGGGTGGAAAGCCAGGGCGGCACATTCCCCCAGGAACTTCAAGATCGCGTCGATGCGGTTTCCCGCGCCGGCTCGACCCCGCTCGCGGTCTCGGAAGGGCCCCGGGTGCTCGGAGTGATCGAGCTGCGCGACGTGGTCAAGGACGGCATCGCCGAACGTTTCGCAACACTTCGGCTGATGGGTATCCGCACGGTGATGATTACCGGCGACAACCCTCTGACGGCAGCGGCCATCGCGGCGGACGCCGGCGTGGACGACTTCCTGGCCGAGGCAACCCCTGAGACCAAGATGGAGCTGATACGCGCGGAACAGGCCAAGGGGAAGCTTGTGGCGATGACCGGAGACGGCACCAACGACGCCCCCGCGCTTGCGCAGGCCGACGTCGGAGTGGCGATGAACACCGGCACCAACGCCGCCAAGGAGGCCGGGAACATGGTCGACCTCGATTCCAATCCGGCCAAGCTGATCGACATCGTGGAGATCGGCAAGCAGCTGCTCATCACCCGGGGCGCTCTCACCACCTTCTCCATCGCCAACGACGTGGCCAAGTACTTCGCCATCATCCCGGCCATCTTCCAGGCGTCCTTCCCCGGGCTCGCTGCGCTGAACATCATGCGCCTGAGCAGCCCCAACACCGCGATCCTCTCGGCGGTCATCTTCAACGCCCTGATCATCATCGCCCTGGTGCCACTGGCACTCCGGGGCGTGAAATTCCGCGCCGCCAGCGCCACGGCGGTGCTCAGGCGCAACGTGCTCGTCTACGGACTTGGCGGCCTTGCCCTGCCCTTCGTGGGGATCAAGGCGATCGATCTTCTTCTTGTTCTCATGGGGGTGCACTGATGGTCCTCAGGCAGCTACGCCGAGGCGTTGTTCTCGCCTTATTGTTCCTGGTGGTATGCGGTCTCGCCTATCCCCTGGCCGAGACGGCGGTGGCCCAGGGTCTCTTTGGCTATCAGGCCAACGGCTCGATCGGGGCCGACGGCTCGGTGCTGATTGGCCAGACCTTCAGCGGTTCCGCCTTCTTCCACACCCGCCCGGACCCCAACAACCCCATGGCCTCGGGAGGGTCGAACCTCGGCCCGCGCTCGGCAAAACTGGTCGCCCAGGTGAAATCCCAGATCGCCTACTGGAATCGCCATGGAGTCAAGCCCACCAACGACCTCGTAACCACCTCGGGATCGGGCCTGGACCCCGACATCTCACCCGCAGCGGCATACGCCCAAGTGCCCATGGTCGCCAGGGCGCGTGGACTCTCGATCCGGTCCCTCGACAAGCTGGTCGCGTCACAGATCCATCAGCGTCAGCTGGGGTTCCTCGGTTCGCCCTATGTAAACGTCCTCCAGCTGAACCAAGCCCTGTCCCGCATCGCCGGGGCCAGGCCGGCAGGCGCGACGTCCTAGGAGGAAGCTCCCGCGGCGGCCTCCAGGCTCTCGGCTACGGCGGCACGGTATTTCATGTGGCTCTGGGCGAATCCGACCAGGACCACCCCGACCAGGGTGCCGTCACGGTGGTATCCAACTACCACCTCGCCGTCGAGGTCGCCCTCGAGCACGCGGATCTCCGAAGCATCGGTGACCAGTCCCGGTATCCCGAAGGACTGGATGCGCAGCTCGAACTGGTCGGACCAGAAGGCCGGCATCGGCGTGAAGGCCGGGCTCACTTCCCCTGACGACAGGAGCCGGCCGAGGGCCTTGCCCGCATAGCGCCCGGTATCGACGGCTATCCCCCAGTGCTCGACCCTGCGCGGGACGGCGTCGAAGGCGAGATTGGGAAATCGCGCCACGTCGCCAACGGCCAGGAAACGCCCGTCGCCGCCAAAGGACAGCCTCTCGTCGCAGAGGATCCCGTCGGAAAGGTCGAGGCCGTTGCCCTCCAGCCATTCGGTGTTGGCCGCCGACCCCACCGCCTCGATCACCAGTTGGGCTTCGAAGCTGCTCCCGTCGTTACACACCACCCTCTCGGGGCGTTCGCAGCCCTCGATGGCAACCGGAAGCCGCTCAAGCCCGAAAGCAACGCCCGCCCTTAGGTGGTGGCGCATCAACGCCGCACCAAGCTCCTCGCCGAGCGGCCGAAGCATGGGTACGTTCTCAGGTGCTATCACCGAGACTCGATAGCCCAACTGGGTGAGGCTTGCCGCGAGCTCGCAACCGATAAAGCCGGCGCCGATTATGGCCACGTCCTTTACAGTGGCCAACTCGCTCCGCAACCGTACCAGGTCCTCATAGGTCCTGAGCACCACCACCCCGGCGGAAGGTTTGGGTATCCCCAATGCGCGGGGCCGCAGTCCGGTCGCGGCCACCAGCCCCTCGAAGGCGAGCTCTCGCCCGTCGGAGAGAAAGAGAAGCCCACGGCCCAGATCCACCGAGGCGGCGCGAACCCCGGTAACCAGGGACACCGTGCCGGGCTTGGCGGAGGAGCGTAGCCTGATGGCGTCGAAGTCTTGCGCCTCGAGCAGCGCCTCCTTTGAAAGCGGGGGCCTATTGTAGGGCTGGTGGGGCTCGTCACCCACCAGGGTGATGCCCCCCGAGTACCCCGAGCGCGCCAACGCATCGGCCGCCCGGAGCCCGCCCAGGGAGGCCCCCACTACGACGACACCGGCCAACTCCCTAGCCCTCGATCTCGATGGCCTGCATCGGGCAGATGTCCGCCGCCTCCTCAAGAGCGTCCCTGAGGGATTCGTCGAGCTGGTCCGAGACGTAAATGTCCCTGGCCTCGTCCCGGAAGCTCAGCTCACCACGGCCGTTCAGAGAAAAGACCTCGGGCGCCGAGTAGACGCACTGGCCGTGGTCGTTGCACTTGTTGAGATCGACAATTACTTTCAACTGGAACCTTCCCTGTCCTGTATGCCGGTTTCCTCAATCCCGCCTGGGTGGGCGGATTCCCCGGAACTCCCAATCTCCGCCAAGGGCGGTGGAGACGACCTCCTCCGACTCGGTGGGCTGGGCCCCGAAGCCTGGGTTGACGGGCACAGGCCCCTCAACAATGTGATTGCGGAGACACCCGAGTCCCTCCACTTCGACTTCCACCACATCGCCGGGCTGCACCGGGCGCGAGTTGGCGGGGGTGCCGGAGAGTATCACGTCCCCCGGCTCGAGAGTTATGTTGCGGGCCAGGTCCGCCAGCAGGTAGTGCATGTCCCACATCATCTCCTTGGTGTTGCCCGACTGCACGATGCGCCCGTTCAGCCGGGTCTCGATGGCCTTGCCGCGGAAATCCCATCCCTCGACCAGGCCCGGCCCCAGGGGGCAAAGCGTATCGGAACCCTTCACCCGGAGCATGGAGCCGGCGTCGGTGTCACGAAAGTCATGCAGACCGTAGTCATTGGCGACGGTGTAGCCGGCAATATAGGACCCGGCCTCCTCGATACCCACGTTCCGGCAGCTGCGGCCGATGACGATGCCGATCTCCCCCTCGTAGTTCAGCCAGTTGCACCCCCTGGGGCGCACCACCGCTCCTTGGTGGGAGTTGAGCGAGGAGAGAGGCTTCTGGAAGTAGGTGGGAGCCGGTGGGAGCCTGGCCTGGAACTCACTGACCCGGCTTTGGTAGTTGAGGTGAACCGCGATGACCTTGGTGGGGACAACGGGGGGAAGATGCAACGCGCTTTCCGCGGGAAGACGCCGGCCGTCCCCGGCCACCAACTCGTCCCCGGCACGCAGCACCGACACCACCGCGCCATCCAGCAGTATTCTGCGAGTCTCGATCACGCCATTGCCCTTCCGGTCCAGCCACCTCGGGGCCGGGCGAACCAGATGTGCACCTGTCCGGTGCCGACGCTGTTCTCGTACTCACCGTATAGCCGGCCCGGGGCCACCACTTTGCTCTCCCCGAGGGCGCCGATCATCATAAGGTAGTGGCCGAAGCGCGCCTCGGGCTTGAAGTGATAGAACTCGTCCATCCCGGCGAGCACCTTGGCATGGTCGCCCTCTTTCAACCAGGCGATGCGCTCCATGTCGGCGGCCAGAGCCTCGGGGGTGAAGATATGCTCGGTGCCCGCCGCCTCGTGCTTGCGCAGCTCCTGCAGTGGCCAGAAGGTGTGCGACAGTGCACCTGAGGCGATCAGCACCACCTTGCGATCGACATCGGCTATTCCCAGGGCGACCGCGCGACCCATGCGCAGGAAATCCTCGGTGGTGGCGGTCTGGCAGACTCCCACCGAGACCCAGCGCTTGCCGTCCAACCCCTGGCCAAGAAACTCCCAGAGGTTGGTGGTGGCGTAGTGGATGGGCAGGTAGGGATCGTCGACGGGAGTGATCCAGGTGCCGACCTCCTCGGCATGGGAGGCGACCGCCCACGCCAGTTCGGGGTCGCCGGCGAAGTCGTAGGGACGGCCGCTCATGCCACGAGGCAGTTCCTCGGAGGTGTAGCGTCCCGAGCGCCTCTCGTGGGCGGTGATCACGAACTCGACCGTGGTGGCCCAGTGCGAGTCGAAGACGATGACCGTGTCGTAGTCGAGGGTCTCGAACACCTCTCGGCGCAGGCGCTCCAGACCTTCGACCAGGCTGAAGTCCTCCCCGTTGTTGAGGCCACGCCGGACCTCCTCGGGAAGCACGATGGTAGGCACATGCGCCAGAAGACCCGCGCCCACGATCTCGCCCATCTAAACCCTCCATCCATGGGGAGAAAAGACCGAGTTCTTCAGGTCACAGAAGAAGTCGAAGGACCAGGCTCCCCCTTCGCGACCCACGCCGCTCCGCTTGGACCCGCCAAAAGGGGCGCGCAGGTCACGGACATAGAAGCAGTTGTTCCAGACGGTGCCCGCCACCACCTCGGCGCTCACACGCTCCGCGCGCTCGGGGTCGGAGGTGAAGACCATCGCCGCCAGGCCGAAATCGGTGTCGTTGGCCAGGGCGACGGCTTCGGCCTCGGTATCGAAGCGTAGGGCCACCAGCACCGGGCCGAAGACCTCTTCGCGGGCGATCTCGGCCTGGGGGTCCACCTCCACGAAGAGCGTGGGGCGGTAGTAAAGCCCGCCCAGCTCCTGGTTCGGGCCGCCGCCGAAGGCGACCTTCGCACCGGAGGCCTTGGCCCGGGAGACGAACCCGTCGATCCGCGCCAGGTGCTCGGGATGGATCTGAGGGCCGATCTGGGTTTCCTCCTCCCGCGGGTCGCCCTGGCGCAGAGAGGTCGCGGCAGCCACGAAGCGCTCCATGAAGGCGTCCCAGATTCCCGACTGCACCAGTAGGCGGGTTCCGGAGAGGCAGACCTGGCCGGCGTTGTCATACTGCTCGACGGCCATGCTCACCGCCAACTCCAGATCCGCGTCATCAAAGACCATGAAAGGCGACTTCCCACCGAGTTCAAATGAGACGGGGGTGAGATTTTTCGCACATGCCGCTGCAATGAGCCTGGCCGTGGGAACCGAGCCCGTGAAGGAGATCCTGCGCACCCGGGAGTCGGCGACAAGAGCCGCACCCGCCTCCTCTCCAAATCCCTGCACCAGGTTGAAGACGCCCGGAGGCAGGCCGGCCTCGGTGACGATGTCCGCAAGCAGCGAGGCGGTCAGCGGCGACCACTCAGAGGGCTTGAGCACTACGGTGTCGCCCGCCGCCAGAGCAGGGGCCACCTTCCAGGTGGCAAGCATGAGCGGTGCGTTCCATGGCGAGATGAGCACCGCCACCCCGGCCGGATCGTAGCTCACGTGGTTGCGGTGCCCCCGGGTGTGGAACTCGCCCACCTCCAGCGAATCGGTCAGGTAGTCGGCGAAAAAGCGGAAGTTTTGCGCAACTCTGGGCATGACACTGCGGCGATGCGAGCGCAGCAAGGCGCCGTTGTCCGCGGTTTCGACGGCGGCAAGAACCTCCACCCGCTCCTCCACCAGATCGGCTATGCGATGAAGGTAGGCCGCCCGCTCCTTGGGAGACACCCTGCGCCAGACCTCGAAAGCGGCCTTCGCCGCCCCGATGGCCAGGTAGGCCTCATGTTGCCCGCCTCGCGCGACCTCGGCGATGACCCTGGCGTCAATCGGGGATATGTCCTCGAAGGTGGACTCCGAAGCCATCCTCCGGCCCCCGATGAAATGATCCGTATCAACCTGGGCGCCCGCAACTAAGGCCATGGTTTTCACCGATACCTCTCGCTAGAACTGTGTTTTCCGCCCGCCCGCCTGCACCAAACCCGGGGCGAAGATCGTTTCTATCCGAATGTTATCATGCAGACCTCAATAGGGCCGGAGATGGTGCTGCGTATTCAGGGCCGCCAATGGCGGACGTGGCGGCTCAGATGACCGCGGTGGCCGGAACGAAGACCGAGATCCAGAGGTTCAGGATCGGGCTGATGATGGCGCTCAGGACGCCCGGGAAGAAGAAGACCACGAAGAGCAGTAGCGGGATGACGATGCGCATGCTGTGCTCGATTGCGAACCATCGCCTCTCCCCCACCAGCCGGCGCAGCCAGGCGGAGCCGTCCAGAGGGGGTACGGGAAGCATGTTGAAGATGAACAGCATCACGTTTACCAGGCCGAAATAGACCAGGAACAGCCCCACCAGCGAGGTGAAGGAGGTGCCCCCCGTCAGAAGCGGGCCATTGTTCGCATAGGAGTTGGAGAAGAGGAAAAGCCGGAAAACCGCGCCCGCCACCACGGATAGCGCGAGGTTGGTGAAGGGCCCGGCCATGGCGACCACCAGTTCGGCTCGCCGCCGATTGCGCATCCGGGCCGGATTGATCGGCACCGGCTTTGCGTATCCGATCGGGGTGAGGTGCAGAAGCAGCAGCAGCCCGGGCAGGATCAGCGTCCCGAAGGGATCGATGTGCTTGATCGGGTTCAGCGAAAGGCGCCCGTTCTCCGCCGCGGTCCGATCACCGTAATAAAGCGCGGCCCAGCCGTGGCTGACCTCGTGGAGCACGATCGCCAGAACCGCCGCCACGACATCCACCAAGGTGTAGATGGTGAAGACGTGCTTGGAGACCGCCAATACGACCAATATCGCCAGCCCGATGATCCAAAGCGCCTTGGTTCTCAATATCTCTCCAGCTGAGCGACCGTCTGGATCACCAATCTAGGGCGTGGAACGGTATTACGTCCCTGGGCTGGTCCGAGGTGGGGCGTTGTGGCTGCCCAGGATGCGTTCCGGTGGCGCGAGGCATGCCCGGGGGGAGGTTTTCCGGCCCAAAGAACCGCCGACCGTTCCCATGGCCCGCCTCAGGCTCTAGCGGCGGCGTTGAACCGCGCAGCTCATGCACAAGCGGGCGGTGGGTATTGCCTCCAAGCGGGCCGGCTCGATCCGGCCGCCACATGATTCGCAAATCCCGTAGGTTCCGTCCTCGATCTTGGCCAGCGCGGCCTCGACGTCGTCCAGGAGCTGGGAAAGGTTCGCATGCTGGGTCTCAGCCTCACCCCGCTCGGCGATGACCGCGGAGGAGTCGGCGAAGTTGGGGTCGTAACCCCCATGAGTGGTGGCGCCGGTGGATAATTCAGCCAGCTTGGCGACGAGCACTTCCCGCTCGGCGGAAAGCTCGGCGCTGATCACTTTGAGATCAAGCTGCGACTCTTCCATGCCATGATTATAGGTAGCTCTACAAGTCGCTGTCAGCCCTAGGATGCGACCGGCGATAGACGGCCAGCAGGCGGGCCGGCTCCACATGGGTGTAGATCTGCGTGGTGGCCACCGAGGCGTGTCCGAGAAGCTCCTGCACCACCCGGATGTCGGCGCCGCCGTTCACCATATGCGTAGCGCAGGAATGACGCAGAGTATGGGGGTGGATGCTGCCCTCCAGACCGGCCAGCAGCGCATGCTTGCGGATCATCTGCCAGATGGCCTGGCGCGTCAGCCGCGATCCCCTGAGCGAGACGAAGACCGCCGGCTCGGAGCGCCGCCGCAGGCAGTGGGAGCGCTGCCCTCCGTAGATGTATTCCCCAAGCAGGCGGGCGGCAGGCGGGGTGAGCGGCACCACCCGGGTCTTGGCCCCTTTGCCGGTGACCCTGAGGAGCCCGTCGTCCTCGAGGAAGTCCTCCAGGTCCAACGCGGCGGCCTCGGACACCCGCAAGCCGGAACCGTACAGCACCTCGATCAGGGCTCGGTCACGAAGCCCCCCCGGCCTGCCGAGATCGACCGCGGCCAGCAGTGCCTCCACCTGCTCCACTGAGAGCACCTCGGGCAGGAGATAGGGCGCTCTGGGGGACTCCACCTCCGCCATCGGCGAGGCGGCCAGGGCCTCGGTTTCCACCAGAAAGGCGTAGAAGTTGCGCAGCGTGGAGGCCATGCGGGCCAGCGTCGAATCCGCGAAACGACCGCCAAGCGAGGAGATCAGCTCGGCCAATTCGGCGGATGTGGCACCGGTGAGGGAGGTGCCCAGTCCACTCAGGCCCTCCGAGGCCCGCTCCAGATCGGAGTAGTAGGCCTCGACCGTGTTGGACGAGCGCCCGTACACCAGGCGCAGCTCGTCGAGATAACCGTCGATCGCGGAGAGATCGGCGCCTTGGATCCGGGCCATCAGCCTCAGCCCAGCTCTACCACCTCGAACTCGTCGAGATCGAGATCGTCGTCGAAGCTCTCGGGCACTCCCCTGCCCTCGAGGTAGGAGCGGGCCGCGTACATGCCGATGATGCTCTTTGCATCCACCAGCTTGCCCTCGGCGATCATGCGCTCCAGGTTCATCAAGCGCACGGAACGCAAGGAGGCGGCCGCCTCCTCCGCGCCCTGGGGGTCGCGCCTGCCCATGGAGAGCCCGCGGGCGAGGAAGACGTGGGTGAGTTCGTCGGTGAATCCCGGAGAGTTGTAAAAGGTTGCCAGGCGAACCCAGGATCGGGCGCGAATCCCCAGCTCCTCCTCGAGTTCCCTGGCCGCGCAGTCGTAGGGGTCCTCCCCGACGACGTCCCGCTTTCCCGCCGGAAGCTCGAGCATGCGGGAGTTGGCCGCCACCCGGAACTGCTCGATGCACAGCACCGCACCGTCGGACTCGAGATAAGGCACCACCACCACCGCTCCGGGGTGGCGCACCACTTCGCGGCTGTGCATCTCGCCGTTGGGACCACGGTAGGAGACCGTCTGCACGGTGATGAAGGAGCCCTGGTAACGCAGCTCGGGCGCGTCCTCCACCAGCGTGAACTGCTCCAACCGGCTCACCCGAGCTCCTTGCCCACCTTGGCCTGATGGGCCACCGACGCCCCGATGAAGTCGCGGAAAAGGGGATGCGGACGATCGGGCCGGCTCTTGAACTCCGGATGGGCCTGAGTGCCTACCCAGAAGGGGTGCTCCGCCAGCTCGACGAACTCGACCAGCGAGCCGTCGGGGGACTCGCCCGAGCAGACTAGCCCCACCTCCTCCAGCCTCTTGCGATAGCGCGAGTTGACTTCGAAGCGGTGGCGATGCCTCTCCGAGACAATGGTCTCACCGTAGGCCCCGGCAACCCTGGTGCCCGGCTTCAGCCGGGCCACATAGGCGCCCAGGCGCATGGTGCCTCCCATGTTGGTGACACCGCGCTGCTCCTCCATCATGTCGATGACCGGATGCGGGGTGTCGAGCCTGAACTCACGCGAATGGGCGTGCTCCAGGCCGGCCAAATTCCGGGCCACGTCGATGACCATGGTTTGCAGGCCAAGACAGAGCCCGAGGCAGGGCACCCCCGCCTCTCGGGCAAAGCCTGCCGCTGCGATCTTGCCCTCGATGCCACGCTCGCCAAAGCCGCCGGGAATTACGATTCCACCCAGGTGACCGAGCATCGACTCCGCCAGCATGGGAGAGACCTCTTCGGCCTGGATCCACTCCAGCTCGATTGCCACCCCGTGGTGGATGCCCCCGTGACGGAGTGCCTCCACCACCGAGAGATACGCGTCGGGAAGGTTGATGTACTTGCCGATGATCCCGATCCTCACCGTATCAGTCAGGGAGGAACTGCGGGCCACGAGGTCCATCCAGGAGCCGAGGTTCAGCTCCATTCCGACGTTGTCGAAGTGGAGCAGATTGATGATGTAGCCGTCCAGGCCCTCCTTGTGCAGGAGCAGTGGCAATTCATAGATGTTGGAAACGTCATGGACGGAGATCACCGCATCCTTGGGAACGTCGCAGAGCATCGAGATCTTGGACTTCAAAGAGTCCGAGACCACCTCGCCTGAGCGGCAGACGATGACGTCGGGCTGGATCCCTCGCGAGCGCAGTTCGGTGACCGAATGCTGGGTGGGCTTGGTCTTCTGCTCGCCGTGGGGTCCGATCCCGGGCACCAGGGTGAGGTGGATGTAGCAGACGTTGTCTCGCCCGACGTCCTTGCGGAATTGCCTGATGGCCTCCAGAAAGGGAAGGATCTCGATGTCGCCGACCGTGCCACCCACTTCGGTGATGACCACGTCGACGTCGTCGGTGGCAAGAGCGGTGATCCGCGACTTGATCTCGTCGGTCACATGCGGAATCACCTGGACCGTCTTGCCCAGGTAGTCGCCGCGCCGCTCGCGGGCTATCACTGCGGAGTAGATGGAGCCGGTGGTGACCGAGGAGTTCTTCTTCAGGTTCACGTCGATGAAGCGCTCGTAATGGCCGAGATCGAGGTCGGTCTCCGAGCCGTCCTCGGTGACGAATACCTCTCCGTGCTCGAAGGGGTTCATCGTCCCGGGATCGACGTTGATGTAAGGATCGAGTTTCTGCATTACGACCCGCAGGCCGCGCGCCTTGAGCAGCCTGCCCAGCGAGGAGGCGGTCAGCCCCTTGCCCAGCGAGGATGCGACGCCGCCGGTGACGAAAATATGCTTAGCCAACTGCGTTGTGCCACCTTCCGCTCTAGAACCTCGCAACAGAAGTCTAACTGAGCCCAGGCCCGCCGGGGATGATCAGATGGCCCCGACTAACTCCGCCCGCCACCCGCGTGAAGCAGTTCGGTCGCGTGCTTTCGCGCAGTGGGCGAGTCCGGGTCTCCGGCCAGCATCCGGGCCACCTCCCCCACCCGGCTCTCTCCCTCGCAAGAGGCGATCTCGGTGACGGTGCCTTCGCCGGCTATCCGCTTGGTGATGGTGAAGTGCCGGTCGGCAACCGCGGCCACCTGGGCAAGGTGAGTGACCACCAGCACCTGCCTGCTGGACGAAAGGCGCTTTAGTGCTTGCGCGATGTCCCGCGCCGACCGGCCACCCACCCCCGCGTCCACCTCGTCGAACAGCTGCGTCTCCGCCTCGACCCCCATCACCAGTGCCAATCCGAGCATCAGCCTGGAAAGCTCTCCACCTGAGGCAAAGCGCGCGATCTCGAGTGGACGGGAGCCGGGATGCGGCCGGAACATGAATACCGCGGGCGAGCCGTCCCCTCCCTCGGCGAGCTCCACGGCGAATTCGGCCGCGGTGAAGGAGAGCAGTGGAAGCTGCCGGTTGACCGCGGCCGCAACCTTCTCCGCCGCCTCCTGCCTGGCCTTCCTGATGCGCATGTCCTCCTGGTCGCGCTCGGCGCGCAATTTTTCCGCCTGGGCTTCCAGCAGCTCGGGCGAAGTCGGGTCTCCTGAAAGCTCGTCAAGGCGGGTGGCCAGCGCCCGCCGGGTCGAAATGACATCCCCCAGGGTCGGTCCAAAGCGCTTCTTCAGGTCGCGCAGCGCTACCAGCCTGGAACGAATCTGGTCGGGCCGATCCGGATCGCCGGTGAGGCCCTCGAGCCTGCGCTGGGCGACGTGGGAGAGCTCGTTCAGCTCGATCAGCACCCCGTCCAGCCGCTCGGCAAGTTCGGCGGTCGATGGTTCGCGCTGCAGCCTGCGGGCCAGATGCGACAGCTCGCCCACCGCGCCTGCGTCGCCTTCGTCTCCCGAGACCACCGCGAGCAGCGAGAGGTAGATCTCGCGGAACTCCTCCTCGCGCTCGAGCACATCCAGCTCCTCTTCGAGCCGCAGGTCCTCCTCGGCGTCCAGGGGCGCAACACGGTCGATCTCCCCCAGTTCGAAGCGGACCACGGCCAGCTCACGCTCACGCTCTGCGATGCCGCTCCGCGCCTCGGCAATGCGCCTCTCCAGGCGGGATAGGGCTTCGGCTATCCTGTTGCGGGGGCCCAGGTCTACTCCGTAGAAGGCATCCAGCAGCGCGAGCTGGGCCGCGGCCGACTCGAGGCGCATCTGGGCATGCTGGCCATGCACGTCGACCGCACGCCTCCCGAACTCGGCCAGCTCGGCCTGGCTGGCCATCTTTCCATTTATGTAACCGCGTGAGCGACCCTGGACGCTCAGGGTCCGGCTGACAACGAACTCCTCGCCAGCGAGCAGAAAACGGGCCTCGACGCCGGCCTGGGAGGCGCCCTCGCGGATCAGGCGCGGGTCCGTACGCGCCCCCAATGCCATCTGGAGCGCCCCGACCAGCATCGTCTTACCCGCCCCGGTCTCACCGGTTATTACGGTCATCCCCTCGCCCAGACTGAGCTGAGCCCGTTCGATAACTCCAAGGTTTTCTACGACCAGCTCTTCGAGCATCTCTCTCCAGCCAGGGGACTGCGTTGGGAATTGCGGCCGCCTTCGGGCGGGGACGGCAACTGCGCTTAGCTCAGAGCTCTCCCATGTCCTTGTTGGCCAACCCGAACTTTGCCTTCAGGATGGTGCGGAAGTCGCGCTCCTCGAACTTTACCAGCCGCGCGTTGAGGGCCGAGGCACGGCAGATGATCGACTCGCCCACCTTGAGCACCTCGCGATTCACCCCGTCGACCATCAGCGTGGCGTCCTGGCCGCCGAGCACCCTGATCTCGACCTCCTCGTCCGGCTCAAGCACCATGGCGCGGTCGAACAGCATGTGAGGCGAGACCGGGGTGAGAATCATGGCGGACATGCGTGGCGAGACCACCGGGCCCCTAGCCGAGAAGGAGTAGGCGGTCGAGCCCGTAGGGGTGGAGACGATTATGCCGTCTGCTTCGTAGTCGAGAAAGGGCTCGCCCGCGATGGAAACTCCCAGCTTGACCACGTTACCCGAATGCGACTTTTCCACCACCACCTCGTTGACCGCGAAAAAGCGCTCCGCGGGAGAGGTTCCCCCGGGGCGCCGCATGCGGATCTCCAGCGTGGTGCGCTCCTCGATCCTGTGACGGCCGGAGAAGAAGCGCTCTATGGCAATGAAGAGCTCATCCGGTTCGACCTCGGTGAGATACCCCAGGTGGCCGAAGTTAACCCCGATCACCGGAGTCTGGTAGAGAAGCGACAGCTCGAGCGCACGAAGCATGGTTCCATCACCACCGAGCGCCACCGCCACGTCGAGACCCAGGCAGTCCTGGGGGGCGGCCAGCCTGGTGGACAAGTGGCCGTGGGCCTCGCACCAGGACTCGAGCTTTTCGCGGGCGCTGATGGCCTCTTCGCGGCGGGGGTTGACGATGATCCCGATGCGGCTCACGCACGGATCCCTGATCGAGCTTGCAGCATCACTAGACCGCCTCGAAGTCGCCTTCGGTCATTACCCGCCTCTTCGTTCGTGCTGGACCGGCACAATCCTACCCCTGCTCGAAGCGCGCCTATCAAAGCAAGCCCGTCGCAGCCCGCCCGACCGCGGCAGCCACCAACGGCGCGACGTCGTCCTCGTAGGCTCCCGCAGCACTGGCGCCAAAGCGACCGAAGACGAAAAACTCCTGGTTGCCGCTGGCGCCGCGCGTCCGGGACGGGACCACCCCCTCGATCCTGGCCCCCCGGCGCGTGAAGGCGCCGATCACCGCTTCCAGCGCTCTTGACCACTCGCCCGGGTCGCGCACCACGCCGCGACCCTTGGAGGCCACTTTGCGGTCCACTTCGAACTGTGGCTTCACCAGTAGGAGAAAGGCGCCGTGCTCCTGGAGTAATTCGTGTGCGACGACATCGGCAAGGAGCGTGAGCGAGATGAAGCTAAGGTCCCCCACCACCAGGTCCAACTGGCCTAGGCCCACCTCGTCGCGCCGTAGATGCCGGGCGTTCACCCCCTCCAGGAGCCGCACCCGGCGATCGGCCGAGACGCGTTCGGACATCTGCTGCCGCCCGACGTCGACGGCGAGCACGGACGCCGCTCCGCGCTCCAGCAACACCTGGGTAAAGCCTCCGGTCGAGGAGCCGAGATCGCAAACCTCGAGGCCGGAGACGTCGATGCCCAGCTCATCCAGTGCGCCGAGCAGCTTGTAGGCGCCGCGGCCCACATAAGAGGCGCCTTCCGAGGCGACCAGGATGGCGTCGGCGCGTTTAACCTGCCGCGCGGCCTTGTCGGCAAGCGCTCCGTTCACCCGCACTTTCCCCAGGGAGATCAGCCGTTCGGCATCCTCGCGGCTCCGGGCCAGGCCACGCTCGACCAGAGCCTTGTCCAGCCGCGATGAAACGGGGGCACGGCTCATCGGTGCTTGTCCTCAGTTGGAGTCGAACCGCTCAAGCGAGTTCGACGGCGCTTGACAACCGCGGTCAGTCGGCCTCCGGCTCGCCGCCGTTTGCGGGCTTGCTCCTCGGGCGGCGTGCAGCCGGGCGACGGGTGGCTGCGGGCTTCGGCTTGGCAGCCGGCTTCGGGGCTTCGGGAGCGGGCGCATTCTCCTCAGCCGCCGGCGCCGCCTCGGACTCGGCCGAAGCCTCCTCCTTGTGGGCGGAACCGCTCTTGACCGCAACCACAAGATGGGCAACCGCCTCGGAGAGCCTCATGACATCGTTACGAAGCTCCTCGCGAATCGAGGCGAGCGAGGCGATGTCGGACTTCATCTGACTCAGGGTCTCGCTCACCTTTGCCAGGTCGTCGCGACTCGCGAACTTGACGTTCTTGAACTGCTTGTCGACCTCGTGCTTCACCGTCTCCACGATGTATTCGGTGCTCTTCTTGGAGCGCTTCATGACGTCGTCGAGAAGCTCCTGGGCTTGGGCACGCTGCACCTCGGTGAGGTGCACCAGGTCCCTGGCCACCTCTTCGACGCGCTCAGAAGTCACCTTGGTGACCGTCCTTCCGGCGTCGACGAACTTCTTGTAGCGGTCCTTTTGGTCTTTGGTTGCCATTTCCCCAGCGTATCGGCAATTACGAGGCGCGTCAACGAAACCGGCGCGTCATTCGTCACAGCCAGGCGCACCCGGCTCCACTTCCTTGTCACTACCCGACGCCAGCATGGTCTCAGTACCCTGGAGTCAATGGACGGAGGCCGGGAAAGCTTTGGAAGCGCATAACGGCAGTGCAATCAGCCGGGACGAGGCGGAGCGGCGCCAGAGCGCCACCCTGCGCGCCCACGCCTGGGCGGCCACCATGGCCGGGTGGGCCGACGGCAATGGGCTGGTGCATGCCCATGCTTCGGCCGGGCCTGCCATCGCCACCAGCGTCGACTTCGACCGCCCCGCACGCGAAACCGCCCAGGAGATGCTGAACCCGGGGGCAACCCGCGCTGAGGGGGGCGGCCGCCGCCTGCGCCCGGAACCCGGCGATCCGCATCGGACCTGCTTCGAGAAGGACCGCGACCGGATCGTACACTCCTCGGCATTCCGCCGCCTGGCCGGAAAGACACAGGTGTTCGTCTTCCCCAGGGACCATCAGCGCACCCGGCTCACTCACGCTCTCGAGGTCGCCCAGGTTGCACGCTCCATCGCCAAGAGGCTCCGCCTCAACGAGGAGCTCACCGAAGCCATTGCGCTCGGCCACGACTGCGGACACGGCCCCGGCGGCCACGCCAGCGAGGACGCGCTGGCGATATTCATGCCGGATGGCTACGATCATGCCATCATCGGCGCGGATCGGGTGCTCGCCAGGTTGAACCTGTGCGCCGAGACCCTCGACGGGGTGCGCAACCACTCCTGGAGCCGGCCGGTGCCCGCCACCCCCGAGGGCATGGTGGTCTCCTGGGCCGACCGGATCGCCTATTGCGCCCACGACCTCGAGGACGCGGCCCGCGCGGGAATCGTCGACACCGCCGACTTGCCCGACCTGGTAGCTGAAGCGGCCGGCACCAGCCGTTCGGGCCAGCTCGACTTCTTCATCAACGCAATGGTCTCCTGTGCCCGCGAGACCGGGAACGTGGCTATGCGGGACCGGGACGCCGCGGTGCTAGGGGCCCTGCGGGCCTTCAACTACGAGCGGATCTACTTGAGGCCCGAGTCCCGCCACCAGTCCGAGCAGGTAATAAGGGTCCTGCGCTTGCTGGTGGAGCACCTCTCCTCGAACCCCGAGCACGCCAGGCAGCTGATCGGATTCGAACCGGGGATGTCGGAGGCGGATCTACTGGCGGAGGTGGTCGTCTATGTAGGTGGCATGACTGATCGCTACGCCTTCGACACCGCTCGCGAACTCATCGGCCTCGACCCTTCCGCGATCCCCCAGGGGATCGCCTGAGAATTCAAAGCTTCAGGTCCGCCTCGATCATGCGCGCCGGCTTGGCCCCGATGCTCTTGCGCCGAAGCTCGCCGTCGCGATAGAGGGCGATGGTGGGTATTGAGGCGATCTGGTACTTGAAGGCGGCGTCGCGGTTCTTGTCCACGTTAACTTTCACAACCTTGACCGCATCGCCCCTGCCCGCGGCTATCGCATCGAGCTCGGGGGCGACCCTGCGGCAGGGCGCGCACCAGGGCGCCCAGAAGTCGACGATTACAGGGACCTTCGACTGCAGGACTTCGCGATCGAATGCCTCCCAGCTGTCCGCCTCGATTGAGGATTGGGCGTTGCGCTTTCTCATACCACCACTATACCCCCTAGGGTATCAGGCGTTAACATCGATCACCACACGCCCCCTGACGTGCCCGACCAGTATTTCGTCCGCCAGGCGGTCCAGGTCCTGCAGCCCATAGACCGAGGTGAGCGACTCAAGCGTCACCCGGGGTATCACCTCCGAGAGCCTCATCCAGGCGGCCTCACGACGGGCGTTGGGGCAGGTCACTGAATCGATGCCCAGAATGTTGCAACCCCTCACCACGAAGGGCATCACATTGGCGCTGAAGGTGGAGCCGCCGGCCAGGCCGACGGAGGCCACCGAAGCCCCGGGGTCGAGTTGGCCGAGCAGCCGTCCCAGGGTGGTCCCGCCCACGTTGTCGATCGCCCCGGAAAAGCGGGCCGATTCAAGTGGGCGACTGGAAGGCTCGGAGAACTCCTGCCGTGCCACCACTTCCGTCGCCCCCAGACCCCTGAGGTAGGCCTCCTCCTCCATCCTCCCGGTCGAGGCGGACACCCGGTATCCCAACCTGGAGAGGGCCAGAACGGCAATGGAGCCGACTCCGCCCGCCGCGCCTGTCACCAAAACCGGGTGCTCCGCAGCCGGGGAAAGATGGTGATCCTCCAGAGCCATGATGGCCAGCATCGCCGTCAGGCCGGCCGTGCCCAGCGCCATGGCCGCAAAGGTGGAAAGGCTGTCGGGCAGCTTGATCGCGAAGTCGGGATTGACACACTGCACCGTCGCGTAGCCGCCCCAGTGAACCTCGCCGACCCTCCAACCTGTGACCACAACCCGGTCGCCGACGCTAAAGCGGGGGTCCGAGCTCTCCTCCACCACGCCGGCCAGGTCCACTCCCGGGACGTGGGGGTAGCTGCGAACCAGGCGGCCGATGCCATTGATCACCATGCCGTCCTTGTAGTTGAGCGTCGAATAGTCGACCTTCACGCGCAAGCCCTCGGCGGGCAGCGCGGAGTCGTCCAGTTCGCGGATCGCCCCGGTGACCTTGCCGTCCGCCTCGTCGATGACAAAGGCCTTGACCATCTCGTCCTCCTTTTAGCCTGCGCTCGATCCTATTGCACCACCGCCGACTCGAAGAAGCTCGGGTGCTCCGCATCAACGCCCCGGGAGGGCTTCAGGCTCGCCCCGCCGGCCGCCGGCTCCCCCGCAACATGCAAAGCTGCAGGTAGCGCGAGATGTCACTGGGTGAGACGATTCCCACCAGCTCCCCATCGTCACCGATGACCAGCGCCCGCCCGTCGGGCGATGCCTGCATCCGCTCCAACATCCCGGGAAGCGGATCGTCGGGCCGGGCCAGGGGCACCTGGGCGAGCGGCGTCGAAATCGCGGCCAGCGAGGTGCTCTGGCGGCTGTCGGGAGGAACACGCCTGACCCTGGAGAGGGTGACAAGCCCGGTAGGCCTGCGATCCGCTCCGGCCAGGGGAAAGGAGGTGTAGTGGTGGCGCTGCAGCGCTTCTTCGATCAGCTCCGATACGGTCGTAGCCGCCTCAAAGCAGATCGGGTCGGGGGTCATGATGTCACGCACCCGCACACCCGCGAGGGTGCTGCGGATCACCGTGGCACCCTCCTCGGAACGCGCGGCGGAGACGAGGAACCAGCCCAGGAAGGCAAACCAGAGGCCGATCAGGTATCCGGAGATGAAAAAGAGAACCCCCGCGCCGACCATGAGGTAGCCGAATCCCACGCCCGTGCGCGAGGCGATCACCGCCGCACGGGTCCTGTCGCCACCGAAGCGCCAAAGCGCGGCCCTGAGCACTCGGCCGCCATCCAGCGGGGAGGCGGGAATAAGGTTGAAGCCCCCGAGCAGAAGGTTCATCCAAGCCAACCAGCCGAGCGCAGCTTCGGGCACGAGGGAGCCGGCAGAAGCCGCTAGCGCGGCCAGAAGCGCGAACACACCCGACAGCACGAAGCTGACGATCGGCCCAACCACCGCGATGCGGAAGTCCGCTCCCGGCGTAAGCGCCTCGCCCTCCAGCTCGGATACCCCGCCGAAGAGCCACAGGGTGATCCTGCGCACGCCGATGCCGTTGCGCCTGGCCACCACGGCGTGGGCGGCCTCGTGGGCGACCAAGCCGAGATAGAAGAGCACTGCGGTGACGATTCCGACCGTCCAGTACCAGGCTTGGGAGGAGCCCGCGGCATCTGCCGGCAGAACCAGGGCGGACAGCTCCCAGGCGATCAGGAAGAAAATGACCGCCACACTCCAGTGCATGCCGATCGGGATTCCCCACAGCTTGCCGAGTTTTACGCTCTGTTCCATGGCTTCTCCACCGCACCGCTGCCTGCGCCTCGGCGGCATCTCTTGGAAGCAAGCATTGGGCCCTGAGCCTGCTTTTGTTAGAGCCTAACGTCTCCAGTGCCTGCCGTGGAGGGCACCGCGCGGGCCGACGCGCCGATCGCGGCGAACCCCCATCCGAGGAGAATTACCCTCAAGAGGGCAAGGCGCGGGCGGACCAGACGACAAAACGGGCTTCCGGCACCGCCGCGGCCACCGCCCGTTCCACCTCAAGGCCGATGGCCCCGCTCCCCGCCAAGGTGGTGTCGCCGTTGAGAAACCCATCCACCTCGACCAGAAGGGAGCGCCCCATCCAACGGGCTCGAACGTGGGCATGCTTCACGCCGTCCACCTCCATCGCGGCCGCACTCGCCGCCTGCAGCAGACCATCCTCGACGCCGTCGCTCAGGTGGCGGACTAAATCGCGGGTTACCTGGAAGCCGACATGGCAGACGAAAAGGGTCATGGCCAGTCCGGCCAGTCCGTCGGCCCAGGGCAGGCCCAAGGCGACACCGATCAACCCCAGCATGGCCCCTGCCGAGGAGAGTGCATCGAGCCATGAATGCTTCGCATCGGCCACCAGGGCGGCCGAGTGAATCCTTCTTCCCACGGCCAGCTTGTACCTGGCCACCACCTGGTTGCCGATGATTCCCACCGCGGCCGCGGCGATGCCGAAGCCGAGATGGCTGGTGGTGCCGTGCTCGAGCAGCTTGCGCACGCTGATCACCGCAGTCAGCGCGGCGCTCGCCCAGATGACGAGCGCGACGGCCAGCCCGGCAAGGTCCTCCGCCCGCTCCCACCCGTAAGGATGGGTCTCCGAAGGCCGGCGCTTCGAGAGGCGCAGCCCCACGAAGACCGCCAAAGAGGTGCTGACGTCGGAGAGATTGTGGATTGCGTCGCCCAGCAGTCCCACGGATCCGCTCAGAGCCGCGATGGCGAGCTCGGCAAGGCCGGTGGCGGCAAGGCCGATGGCCGAGACTCCGATAGCCCGGTTGGCCTCGCGGCGATCCGCCCGATCGTCACCCCGCCTGGTGGCGGCGAACGGCTCCGGGCTTTGCGCTTGCGTGGCAACGTGCATGGTTCAGATCCTCCCCGTCCCGCCGGGCTTCCCGGTCGAATCCTCCTCCGGATGCGCGGGCCCGGCAGCGGCTCCGGTCCCCGACATGTGCTCGGCGTGGAAGAGCGCCTGCTCCACGAGCTTGCGCACGTGTGCGCTCTGTGCCGCATAAAAGGCCTTGGTCCCCTCCCGCCGCACGGTCACCAGCCGAGCCAGCCGCAGCTTGGCCAAGTGCTGGGAGACGCCCGCGGGGTTCATGCCGAGATGGTCCGCCAGCTCGTTGACCGAGTGCTCGCCATGAAGCAGTGCCCAGACGATCTTTAGCCGGGTCTGGTCAGCCAGCATCTTGAAGGTCTCCACCGCCACTTCCAGCTGTGCCGAAGTAGGTTCTCTAGTTACCTGCGTATCCACGCAGATCACTATATATCAATCGAACCGCGATGTCACCCGTCCATGGGGGAGGAAACCATTCCCCATCCCAGCCTCGGGCCGCAGAGCAGTTAGCCGCGGCGGCCGGTGACCAGACGCTCCCGGTCAAACATCGCCGCCACCGCCCGCCACCCGAAGCGGTCGATGACAAGCAGCGCGACCGCCAGGCCGATGGTTATTCCTCGTGAGGCGTGAATGACATTGAAAGTGATCAGGGCCACCACCGCCAGCGGCGGAAGGCTTGCCAGCACGCTCAGCTGCTGGGCGGTGCGCACGTCCGCCGACCGGGTCGAGATGGCTATCCCCACCAGGATCGACCATCCGGCCAGCAGGGGGGTGAAGAGCAGCTGGATCCAGATGTGCGACCCGGAGAAGATCGCGGTGGCCACTGCGGGCTGGGCGAATGTGGCGGCCGCGGCAAGGAAGATCCCGAAGACGGCATAGGAGATCGCGATGGTGGGCAAGAGGGCAGCCAGTGCCTTCCCGAAGAGGAACTCCTGGGAGCTGAGCGGTGTGATGAGCACCGGTTCGAGGGTCCCCTGCTCACGCTCCCCCACCACCGAGTAAGCGCTCAAGGACGAGGGAACGATAGCCGGGATGATAAGCATATAGAGCAAGGAGAGGCCGATGCGGGCATTGAAGGCGGGACTCGTGGTGGTGATCTTTACGGCAAAGAGCTGGACCATCGGCGCGACCGTGAACACAAGCGGCATCACGGCCATGGTCAACACCACGAAGCGGTTCCGCCGGTAGTCACGCAGCTCCTTCTTCGTCATGGCCCAAATTCGAGTCCAGCTCTGGCTCACGCCCGCCCCGCCTTCTCCTCTTCGCCCACCAGCTCGAGATAGACGTCCTCCAGGGAATGCCGCGACTCCGCGATGGAGAGGACATCGGCTCCGGCGGCCACCAGGGCCCGGGTCACACCGGGCGCGGCCACCTCGGGGTCGGTCACCTCGAGCCGGTAGGCTGCGCCGCCGGCGTCGGACCAGCTCTTCACTCCGGACAAGCCGGCAAAGAGAGCACCGGGGTTGCCAAGAGGCGCCTTGGTTCGCACCTCCAGCGTTCTGGCGAAGAGCTCCGTGCGCAGCTCGTCCGGGCGGCCGATCATACGCAGCGTGGTGTTGAGGATCGCCACCCGGTCGCAGAGCCGCTCGGCTTCCTCGAGCCGGTGAGTGGTGAGGAAGATGGTCACCCCGCGCGAGCGCATCGCGGTGATCAGTTCGTGGACCTCGCGGGCGGCAACCGGATCCAGCCCGGAGGTCGGCTCGTCGAGAAAGAGAACCTCGGGGTCGTTGAGCAGCGCTCGGGCCAGGGCCACCCTCTGGCGCAGGCCCTTGGATAGCGCTCCGCAAAGGTCTTGCGAGCGCTCGAGCAGGTTCACCGAGCCCAGAGCCCTACGGATCCTTTCGCGCGCATCGCTCAGCCCGTACAGCCCCGCGAAGCACTCGAGGTTCTCCTCCACGGTGAGGCGGGTATAGAGGCCGGGCGACTCGGGCATGATCGAGATTCTCCGGCGGATGGCCGCTCCGTTGGCAACGGTCAGGGCAAGCCCCGCCACTCTGGCTGATCCGGAGGTCGGGGCGATGAGGGTCCCGAGAGTGCGCACGGTGGTCGTCTTGCCTGCGCCGTTGGGTCCCAGGAAGCCGAATACCTCCCCGTAGCCGATCTCGAAGGAGACATCCGAATAAGCTGCGCGATTGCCGAAACGCTTGGTCAGATGCTCAACCGCTAGCGCAGGCCCGTCGACCTTCCGGCCGGCCGAAGCCTGCGAGCCACCCTCTCCGTGCGCAATCGCCACAACGGTCCCTTCGTCGAACGGTCGCGTCACCTTGCGCACCTGCGCGGATTACGACTACCAAGTGCTAGCACCACGGGGCCGTAACGTCAACGCGATTGCGGGGAGGGCGGGGAGCCCGCCAAGCCGGCGCTTCGCCATGACGGCAACGATGTGCGGCCGCGAACGGCGCGGTCGTGGTGAATCGCCACGGGACACCAGGGCGCCCGGCCGCACCAGCGGCGGTCTTGGCTAGCCGTCATCCGCCCCGGCGCAGGTCGCGCCGGGCTCGGACCCCGGCATGTTCAGGTTGAAGTGGACTCCGACCATTCGTATCGCGAAGCACACGAGCGCGGCGGCGGCGGCGACTGCTCCGCTGTAGAAGTGAAAGGACAGCGACACGGCGGTCAGGGTGGCTCCCAGCGCGGCCGGGACGGCGTAAAGTCCGCTGGAAAGGACGGTGGGCACCCGTCTAATCACCACGTCACGCAGCGTGCCACCGCCAACGCCAGTTATGGTGCCGAGAATGACCGACTGGAAGGCGCCCAGATGTGCGGCATAGGCGGTAGTCGTACCGGTGACGCAGAACAGGGCCAGGCCCGCAGCGTCGAAAACCGTGATCGACCGCTGCACACGGACCCAGAGATGCCGGGCCACGAAGGCAGCCAGGCCGGCGCCACCGCCGACCACCATGTAGCGCCAATCCCTGAAAGCCGCCGGTGGGAACGAGCCGATCAGCACATCCCGGATTATTCCCCCGCCCAAGGCGGTGATAACGGCCAGCACGACGATTCCGACGACATCGAGGTTCTCCGCCTCCATGGCCGTGAGCGCTCCGTTCAGCCCGAAGACGAAGGTGCCTGCCAGATCGAGTACCAGCTGCAGCTCGAATCCCATGGTCAAGCCCGGTCCCTGCCTGATGCTCCGGGTACGGGGGCACCAATCCAGGCCAGCGCAGCGACCACCAGGGCCTCGATGCCCGTCTCTAACGTGGGTTGGATAACCGGCGCGAATAGCGCGGAGTGGTTGACCGGGACCTGCTCGGCCACGCGGCCCGCCTCCTCGGCCTTGCGGTAGAGCTCGGGATCGGTCCCACCGATTCCCCAGTAACAGTAGGGAGCGCCGAGCGCATTGGGGATGTCACTGAAATCCTCGCTGGCCGACTGGGCCGGAAGAGCCACGGCCCGCTCCCCGAAGTACGCGCGGAAAGCTTCGGCGACGCGGTTGGTCGCATCCAAGTCGTTGTCCGTGAGCGGGAATTGGTCGAAGAATTCATAGGTCGCGGGCCGCGGAGATCCGGACGCCTGGCACTCGCCGTCCACGATCCGATGGATCGCCTCCAGGACGGCGCTTCGAGTCTCGGGACTGTGGGTGCGGATGTTGAGCTCGATCACCACGTGGTCCGAGATCACGTTGCTCTTGGTGCCCGCCTGCAGCTTCCCCACGGTCAGCACCACCGGCTCGCCGGGACGAGTCTCCCGCGCCACCACCGTCTGCAGCCGAATGACGATCATGGCCGCGAGGACAACGGGATCTACGGATGCCTGGGGCATCGATCCGTGCGCGCCGCGACCAAAGACCGTGATGCGCAAGCTGTCCGCCGCCGAAAGGGTCGGG
Organism: Actinomycetes bacterium; assembly: GCA_021786375.1. GTDB lineage: Bacteria > Actinomycetota > Acidimicrobiia > Acidimicrobiales > Acidimicrobiaceae > Acidithrix. The sequence continues at coordinate 40,487 of JAJYNL010000015.1, read as the reverse complement.
CCGGCGTGGGTGCCCACTACTGCGGCAGGCGCGGCAAGGACATGCTGGGCGAGCGCGACATCGATCCGTGGCAAAAGCCCCGCCAGGTCACTCTCGACCATCGCGCGTGCGCCGTCTCCAGTCTCTTCGGCCGGCTGGAACACGAAGGCCACGCTCCCGGCCCAAGCCTCCCGATGCGAAGCGAGCAGGTGTGCCGCGCCCAGGAGGCATGCGACATGCACGTCATGCCCGCAAGCGTGCATGACCGGCACCTCTTTGCCGTACGAATCGGTCCCAAGCTGCACGCTGGCGTAGCTCAAGCCTGTGGCCTCAGCCACCGGCAGGGCGTCCATGTCCGCCCTCAGAAGCACGGCGGGCCCCTCCCCCGTTCCGGAGCAAGCCCACCACCCCGGTACCTGCCACCCCGGTGTGCACGGAGACGCCGGAGGCCGCCACTCGCCCCGCGACCTTTGCCGCGGTCACAACCTCCTGATGCGACAGCTCGGGATGCTCGTGGAGGTCGCGGTAGAAATCCTCGACCCATGCCCGTATACCCTCGAGGCCGGAGAGAGCGGCGGCAGCCGGAGACGAGGTCCGCGAAGGTGATCCCATGGCCAGATTGTAGCCAGCGGCGGCAATCCCGATCCACGACTTGCTCCTCCCTTGTGGCACGCCGGGCGCGCGTCCCACGGGGGAAGGCCCGCCGAGTTCGGCACGGGCACCCCAAGAATAGGCGCTGGACATCGGGCCTTCCGGGCGATGGACCCCTTCCTCTTCCGGAGGCGAACCTGCCTCACTTACGGAACGAATCAAGCGGGGCCGTTGAGCCGCCGATACTTCACCTGTAATCCCGGGGGAACGAAGATGGTATACGGATCCGTGGACGCAAGTTCCCGTGGCCCCAACAGCCCGACAGCCGTGATGCAGCGCATAGCCGACGAAGCCGTGGAGCTGATCGCCGGAGCCGAGGGCGCCGCGCTCGAGTTTCCGAGCGGCGGCCACCTCGTCTACGTATGCGGCTCAGGCTGTCTGTTATCAGCGGTTGGATCCAAGGTTGAGCGCCGGTTCGGCTTGCCAGGACGAGCACTCGATTCCTCTTCGACACTGCACTGCGACGACGTGTTCCACGATCCCCGGGCCGATCTCGAGGCGAGCATCGCCCTGGGCCTCAGGTCGATCGTATGCGTTCCTCTTCACGACCATGGAACGCCCCTCGGCGTCCTGGAGGTGGGTTCTTCGGCCCCCTCCGCATTCACCGAGGAGGACGTCGCGATACTCACCGGACTCGCCGACTTCGTCTCGGCAACCATCTCCCTGGCCGCTGCCGCCTCTCTGTCCAGCAACGAGGCCATCCGACCCGCTCCGGGAGTGGGCAACCCGGCGGATTCGAGAGCGAGCCAGATGGCTCGCTTCATCGCCAATGTAACTTGGCCGGGAATGGCCAACGAGATCGACGCCGACCGGCGCATCCGTGCCGTCATCGACAACGAGGAGTTCTCGCCCCTCTTTCAACCGGTCGTCATGCTCGAGAGCGGGGACCTGACCGGCGTGGAAGCTCTGACCCGATTTCATGCAGTCCCGTACCGCTCCCCTGATCTATGGTTCGCCGAGGCGCACCGGGTAGGTCTCGGTGTCGAGCTGGAGCTGGCCGCCGCACGCCGGGCGATCGCCCTTCTCCCCCGGCTTCCCGCCACATCGAAGCTGGCGCTCAACTTCGGGCCCGATGCCATCGACGACCCGCGACTCCTAGAGCTGATCACCTCGAGTGACCCGGCCAGGCTGATCATCGAGCTGACCGAACACGACGCTATAGACAGCTATCCTCGACTGCGCGCATCGATCATGAACCTGCGCAAAACCGGGGTCAGGTTCGCCCTCGATGACGTGGGCACCGGCTATTCCAACCTCGCACACGTCATCAACTTCGCTCCCGACATCATGAAACTCGACATCGAGCTGGTCCGGGGCATCGACATCGATCCCGTGCGCCGCAGCCTCGCGCGGGCAATGGTCTCCCTGGGGCTGGAGACCGGGGCCGAGGTGATTGCCGAGGGGGTCGAGCGGGAAGGGGAACGCGATGCCCTGCTCGCCGTAGGCGTGCCAATGGGCCAGGGCTTCCTGTTCGGCAGGCGCTCCGGTATCGACGCCCTCACAAGGAGGCTTCAAGTGGTCGCAGCCGGTAGCGGAAAGAAGTTGCCGCGGGCCACGCGGAAGTCCTGAGCGGCCAACGGCCCACCGATGACGAAGCCTCTGACGCTCGCGTGCGCGATATCCATCCTCCCCGGTCGGAGCCGAAGTCCCGCATTTCGCACGTGAGTCAAAAGGGAACCGGTTCGAGCTTCTCAAAGCGGGATCGCGTCAGGAAATGGGCACCCCACCCCGCTCAAAGCTGAAGAGCCCGTTAGCGGCATCGAAGCCGGATAAAACACGAAGGTCACACCGATGGTGCATTCTGGTGATGCACTTTTGTAGGTGCGACCTCGTCAGTTTTGTATGTAACCATTGGAGCGGACGACGGGATTCGAACCCGCGACCCTCACCTTGGCAAGGTGATGCTCTACCAGCTGAGCCACGTCCGCGTTTGCGAAGTCCATTATAAGGGCCGATGCCGCGCTCCGATCAGCATCCACCCAAACCGATGCTGCGCTCCCGCACTTCAGCGGGGAAGCGCGGCACTCAATTCAGCAAGCGCCGCCTCGAACAATCCCGGAAGCGCGGCCAGCCCCGGAACCAGCCTCGCCTCCCCGACCAGTCCGATCTCAAGCGTCCCGTTGTAGCTAAGCGCGGTAACGTTCAAACCCGCCGACTCTGCAAGAGGGCCGAAGGGAATCACTTCCAGAAGTTCCGAGCCCGAGAAGTAGAGCGGGAAATCGATGCCGCGAACCGTCGTCACAAGAAGATTGAAGGCGGGCGGCAGCACCTCAAATGCCTTGACCTCGTGAAGCACCCGGGAGAATGCCCACGTGAACACCGGCGGAACGTATTTGGTCATCTCCACAAAATCCGCCAACTCAGCCTCACGGTGGAAGCGCTTGGCGGCCGCGGTCGCGCCCGCTATCGCCGAAAGGCGCCCCAGTGCATCGGGGACAGTGTTGTAGAGGGAGACGAACAAAGCCGTCACCTGGTTCGACCCCGCGCCTTGGCGCCGCTGCGAGTGCGCCATCGGCATCATCGCCACCAGGTCCTTTCCGCCCTCCCACCCCCTGGCCTGGAGATACCTCGCCAGCCCGGTGGAAACGGTCCATAGGACGACGTCATTCATTCGAACCCCGGCTCGGGCGGCAATCGACTCCACCTCATCAAGGGGCACCTGCAAGACGGCGGTGCTGCGCTCCGTGCCCAGGTTGCCGTTTATTGGCGTGCGTGGCGCGCCGAACAAGGGCTTCAGCCCCTTTGCGTCCGAGTCCTCCAGCGAAAACCGCACCCAGTCCTTAGCCAGGGCCGCAAGCCGGGCGAAGTCGACCGGAGCCTCCCTCACCTTGTCCATGACCGAGTCGGCCACCTCGCGAAGAAAATCTCCCAGGCCCGCCTGGGGTGTCGATTCCACCACCGGGGCGGCAGGAGACTCGCCTCCCGCGGCTTCCGGGCTTACGTCGAACAGCTGTGCGAGAACCTCGATGCCGAGCACCCCGTCGAGCAGGACGTGATGGATCTTGGCCAGAAGCGCAAAGCGATCCCCTTGCACATCGGGTACTACGGTTATCTCCCAAAGGGCCCGGGCCTTGTCCAACGGCACCGAGATGGTCGCGCCAGCCATCTCCACCAGCTCCTTAACCGACACGGGGTGCTCGGATCCGTGAAGGTGCAGGTGGCGGTCGAGATCGAAGCCGGCGTCGTCGACCCAGTAGGGCTCAGCCAGGCCGAACGGCACCTCGACCACCCGTTGCATGAAGCGCTCCATCCGGCCGATTCGAGCCTCGATCCGTTCCCTGGTCGCCTCAAGCGGATCACGTCCAGCCAGGCCGGACTTGGCAAAGATCAGGATGGCCCCTATGTGCAAGTGCATGCCGGGAGAGTCGAAGTAGTAGAAGCCGGCGTCAAGACCACTCATTCTTTCCATTTGCGATGCATCCTCGCTACGGGTATCTGAACTCATGCCGGCCTCCAGGCGGTTAAAAGGGGCCTGCCGCCCGCGGACTCGGTGGGGGTGGGGCGACTCACGCCGCACCTTGGGGTAACTGTGCCCGTTCGGCCAAGCAGGCGCGAGCGGGCTCAGCTCACCCCCGTCGAACCAAAACCGCCCTCGCCCCTGCCGCTCTCGGAAAGAGCTTCCACCTCCGTCCAGGTGATGACCGGGACCGGCATCACCAGGAACTGGGCGATGCGGTCGCCGGGAGTGACCGAGAAGGGCTGCTCCGGGTCGGCGTTGAAGAGTGCCACCCTAAGCTCACCACGGTATCCAGAATCGATCAGTCCAGGAGCATTGGCCAGGGTGAGCCCGTACCGCGATGCCAGACCGGAGCGTGGGAGCACGAAGCCGGCATAACCCGGAGGTATCTCGATCGCAATTCCGGTGCCAACCGTGGCGCGCCCAAGGGGGGCGATCTTGGCTGCCTCTGCGGCGACAAGGTCACAAGCGGCGTCACCTGAGCGCGCGTAGGACGGCAGCACCGCGGATGTGCTGAGCCGGACGAATCTCACCTCCAACATCGCCACCTCCCGGCGCCTCAGGAGCGCAGCGCGTGCAGCACGGCGCCCGCCATGCTTCCGTCCGCCTTGTGATAAGGGATGAAGTCACTCCTCTTGCCGAGCAACTGCCGCATCCGGCGCTGGGCGGCCCATACCGTACACAGGAGCATCGCCTCGCGCACGATATCGGTAGACATCTTTGAGACACCTTCAACCCGCTGGTTGAAGATGATCGGAACCTCCTTGATGCGCGCACCCAACAGGTTGGCACGAAAGACCATCTCTATCTGGAAGCCATAGCCATCCGCACTCACCGTCGAAAGGTTGATCGCCCCGAGCAGGGAGGGGCGGTAGGCCCGGAAGCCTGAGGTTGCGTCCATCACCGGCAGCCCCAAAGCGAACTTTGCGTATATGTTGCCGCCGCGGGAGAGTGCCAGCCTTCCCGCCGTCAGGCCGGGCGAGGCTCCTCCGGGAACGTAGCGCGAACCGATCGCCAAGTCCGCCCCGTTGTCGAGTGCCGCGATCAGCTCTGGCAGCGCCTCCGGCTCGTGGCTCAGGTCCGCGTCCATCTCTATGAGGGCGGTCGCCCCTTGGGCCATCCCTTTCGAAAAGCCGGCCCTGTATGCCGAGCCCAGACCGGACTTGGTGGAACGGAGCACCACGCTGACCATGGGGTCCTCGGCCGCCAGGGCCTCGACGATGTGGGCGGTGCCATCCGGCGAGGAGTCGTCGACTACAAGAACATTGGCGGCGGGCAGCGCCTTGCGTATCCGTTTGACGGCGTTGGCTATGTTGCCAGCCTCGTTGTACGTGGGGATAACCACCCACGGTGCTGCGCTCGGCCGGAGCTGAGTCACGGAACCTCCTAATTCGCCCAATAGAGCTTACCAACACCATGGTTAGACTCCCCTTTGTGCTTGTTTGGATGGACCTGGAGATGACCGGACTGGACCCTAAGCGCGACCAGATCGTCGAAATGGCCACCGTGGTGACCGACGATCAGCTCAACGTCGTCGCCACCGGTCCCGAACTCGTGATAGCGGCGCCGGAGGAGCTGCTCTCCTCCATGGACCCCTACGTGGCCAACATGCACAGCACCAGCGGGCTCCTCGAGGTGATCCGGGCCAGCTCGCTGACCTTGAACGCCGCCGAGGCGCAGACGCTCGCCTTCTTGAAAGAGAGCGTGAAGGCCGCCAAGAGCGCGCCCCTGTGCGGAAACACCATCGGCACCGACAGGCGCTTCCTGGCCGAGCAGGCCCCTGAAGTGGAGGACTACCTCCACTACCGCTCGGTCGACGTCAGCTCCATCAAGGAACTCGCGCGCCGCTGGAACCCAGATGTCGCCGCCGGTGCCCCCACCAAGAAGCGCGGCCACCGGGCACTCGACGACATTCTCGAGTCGATCGAGGAGCTCCGTTACTACAGGGATTCCTTCTTCCGCCTGGCCGGCAGTTAGAAGAGCTCCCGCTCCTCCTCGGGTCGGCGTTAGATTCTTGCTATGGCCGACCTGCTCGCCGAACTAACCGCGGAGATGACCGCGCCCGGGCAACGCTACGAGACGGTCGCCGAGACGGTCGGCGGCAGGCGCATGACCATCTGGAGGAATGCCCCGGCCTCCCTCGCGCAGGTTTGGAGCAAAGCCGAGCGTTTTGGAGATGCCTGCTACCTGGTCTACGAGGACGAGCGGATCACCTACCGCGAGATGGCGCAGCAGGTCAAGAGACTGAGGGGCGGACTCGCCGCCAAGGGGGTCGTAAAGGGCGACCGCGTGGCACTGGCGATGCGCAACTATCCCGAGTGGGTCGCCTCCTTCTGGGCGATAGTCACCTCCGGCGCCGTTGCCGTCCCCCTGAATGCCTGGTGGACCTCCGGGGAGCTTGCCTACGGCATCGCCGACTGCGAGGCGAAGACGGCGATAGTCGACCAGGAGCGCCTGGAGAGGATGATGCCCGAGCTAATGGCGGAGCCGCCGCCCGCGCTCGCCCATCTCCTCGCAGTCCGCTGCGAGACATCCCGGATCGCCGCCGCCTGCGGACAGCTCGCGCCCATGGGCATCGAGGTGATCCCGCTCAACGACCTCCTGGGGGCAACCGCCCCCACCTCCGCCCCCTCGGCGATCGCACCGGACGACCTCGCAACGATCTTCTACACGTCGGGCACCACCGGGCGCCCCAAGGGCGCCGTTGGCACGCACCGCAACATCTGTACCAGCCTCATGTCGCTCTTCTTCCTCAGCGCCCGCAACCAGCGGGCCTATGCCGCCAAGCCCGCGCCATCGTCACCAAACTCGGTTCTCCTTTCGGTACCTCTCTTTCATGCCACCGGCTGCCACGGCCTGCTGGTCCCCAACACCATGGCCGGCGGGAGGCTGGTGATGATGAGGCGCTGGAATCCCGAAAGGGCGCTCGAACTGATCGAGAGGGAGGGGGTGACCAACTTCGGGGGTGTTCCGACGATGGTCTGGCAGGCTCTTAACTCTCCCGACCTGAAGCGCCGCGACACCTCGAGCCTTCGCACCGTAAGCTGCGGCGGCGCGCCGGTGCCCCCCGAGCTGCTCCGGCGCCTGCGCGCGGGTTTCCCGGGTGCCATACCCTCCAACAGCTACGGCCTGACCGAGACGTCTTCCGTCGCCACCAGCATCTCCGGAGACGATTACCTCGGACGCCCCGACTCGGTCGGAAGGCCGCTTCCCGTGGTCGAGGTGAAAGCGGTCAGCGCCGGTGGTGATCCGGCCGAGCCTTTTGAGACCGGCGAGCTCTGGGTCCGTGGGCCAAACGTGGTGATCGGATACTGGAACAAGCCGGAGTCGACCGCCGCAGCGATACGGGACGGCTGGTTCAGAACCGGAGATCTCGCCTACCTGGACGATCAGGGCTATATCTATATCGTCGACCGGGCCAAGGACATGCTTATCCGGGGAGGTGAAAACGTCTATTCGGCAGAGGTGGAAGGGGCGTTGTACGAGAACCCATGCGTGGCGGACGCCGCGGTGGTTGGTATCCCGGATCTCGAGATGGGCGAAGAGGTCGCGGCGGTGGTACAACTCCGACCGGGCTGCAAAACCACCGAGGAGGAGATCCGGGCAGCGGTGGCGGCCCGGCTGGCAGCGTTCAAGGTGCCGAAGTACGTCTTTTTCCACGCAGAGCCCCTCCCCCGCAATGCGGCGGGCAAAGTGCTGAAGCGCCAGCTCCGCGAAGAGATGGTCTCGCGCCTGGTCCAAGACTGAGAAAGGCGCTCAGGCGCGCATCCTGATAGGTTTAACCTGCAATGCAGCAAGTTCCCGGTGCCACCCCCATCACCATCAAGGCATCCTTTGCCGGCCGCAAGCGGGCGTACGACGCCCGCATGCGGGTTGCGCTGGTGGCCGCCGGAGCCTGGGTTTGGTCGCTCGTTCTCCTCGGCTTTTCCAGCGTCGCGCCTGGGGCGGGGATCCCCGCGCTCGCCGCATCGATCATCGTCGGCGCGGTCGCCGCACTGGCTTTGATTGTCTCATTTCGCCGCGAAGCCGCCCGCTGGTCAGTCGAGGGTGAGAGCTGCGGCGCCGAGCAGAGCTGCGGGAACGAATCCTGTTCAGGTGAGGGTGGCAGCTGCCACTCCCGGCTGGAGCGTGAGATGGCTTCGAAGATCCTGGAGATGGAGTTCGAGCGCCTCCGGCTCACCCTTAGGGCCAAGTACGGCCCCGACCTTCTCTTCTTTGCCTGCTGGACGGTGCTCGGCTCGGCCATCTCCCTGCGCGCCGCAACGCCGTCCATTGCTTTGGCCGGCGGAATCGTCGCCCTCGCATCTCTCGGAGTCCTCGCCGCCCGGGTACGTCTTTCGGCGCTCGTATTCGCTCGCTGAGCCCCCCCATAGGGCCACGAAATAGGGCCTTTGGTCCCAGAAAGATTATGAGACGGTAAAGGTTTTCTTTGGCCACTTGGCTCTTTCGAGTCGTTCGCTAATGTCTGCTTCAAGGCCGAAGCAAGGCGCAATCGGCGCGTAATGCGGGCTTGGTGGCGGGCCGCTCCAATGACACCGCCTTGAGGACACAGAGGTTTGACCATGATGGCGCTGGATCTGACGGGAAAGACGATCGCCCCCGAAGTACATCGCAAGCGGGGCAGGCCACGCAGCGTCGACGCGCACCGCCGCATCCTGGACGCCACCCTTTCCATCTGCGCCACCGAGGGATATCGCGACCTCACCATCGAGTCTGTGGCACGAAACGCCGGCGTCGGGAAGTCGACGATTTATCGGCACTGGCGCTCCAAGCGGGAACTCATTCAGGAAGCCATCGCAAGAGAGTCCGAGAACCTCGGACGCAACATGGACTCGGGCGACCTGGAGAAGGACCTCCGCACCTTCATTGCCAATCTGGTCCGGCTGCTCTCCTCCCCCACCGGAAGTGCGATGGCGCATCTGGTCGGAGAGGCACAGTCCAACCCCACCGTAGGAGCGCTCGTTGCCGCCACTTGGGACGTGCATCGCCGCGGCGCGGTGGTCAAGCTGATCGAATCGCATGTGCCCGAGATGGAGGTCCGTGCCGGCGTCGATCCCGAGCGGGTATCCGAGGCGATCTTCGGGTCGCTCTTCATGCGCAGGATCATCATGGGAGCGGTGCTGGGCGAAGCCGACGTGGATCAGGTAGCCGATTTGGTTCTGCATGGGATGTTGGCGCCAACCCTGGCGCGCCCCTGAGTTATTTCGGCCCTGCGTCTTCCGCGTGCTCCGGCGCCTCGCAGACGTGACACTCCATCTCGAGCGTCGCGTGACTGATGCCGAACTGCTCCGCCAGACGCTCCTTAAGCAGCACCGAGCGCGCCTGGGCTTCGTGCAGCGATATACCTTCGCGCATCACCAGGTGGGCCGAGAGCGCCACCGCGGTCGAGCTGAGATTCCAGACATGCAGATGGTGCACGTCCTCGACTCCCGGAACGTCCAGCATGATGCGCCGGATCTCGCCCGCGTCCACCTGGCTGGGCACCGCATCCATCAGCACGTTGGTGACATCTAGCAGCACCCTCACCGACGCGAGGATCACCAGTATCGAGACCCCGATACTCGCGAGCGGGTCTGCCGCGACGAAGCCGTAACGCAGGATCAACAGGCCTGCGATCAGCGCCAGCACCCAGCCGATTCCATCAGAAAAGAAATGGATCAGGTTGGCCCGCACCAGTGCGGAACGCCTGTCCTGGCGGGCAAAGGCAAACAGCGACACCAGGTTCACCAACACCCCGGCGATCCCGACTGCACTTATGTCCAAGCCCCCGGAGTCGAGCGGTCCGACGAGGTGGTGCCCGACCAAGCGCATCACGGCCGCGTAGACAATTGCCACCGAGACCCCGATGAGCAACAGGGTGGTGACGAGCGCACCGAGAACCTCGGCCTTGACCATGCCGAAGCTGTGGCGTGCCGAGGCGGGGCGCGAAGAAGCCCATGCCGCCAGCACGCCCACCCCAAGGGCCCCCAGATCCGACAGAAGGTGAAAGGCATTCGAGATCAGCGCCAGGGAATGCGTCAGCAGACCGAGGCCCAGGCTGGCGGCGAAGAGGGCGAGATTGAGGAACAGCACCAAATAGAACGGGCCCGAGCGGAACTCAGCGCCGCTTGCGTGAACCGCGTGCTCGTGATGATCGAAGTCCTGGATTTCCGATGAATTCACTTAAAGCCCACTCCGCTCGGCAGTCTACCCGCGCCGCCAGGAGCGTCCGGAATGGCCGCCCGGTCGGCAAAAGCCGGTCCCGATCCCGGCCATAGACGCCAGCGTGCGATATCGTGGCATGAAAGTGGTGACCAGCCCGAAAGGAGCCGAGATGTCTTTGCAGCTAGGAGACGTCGTCCCCGACTTCGAAGCCCCGACCACCCAGGGGACCATCCGCTTCCACGAGTGGATCGGTGACGGCTGGGCGATACTCTTCTCGCACCCGAAGGACTTCACCCCGGTGTGCACGACGGAGCTCGCCGAGGTGGCGCGCCTCAAGAGCGAGTTCGCGGCGCGCAATACCAAGGTGATCGGCCTCTCCGTCGATCCGGTCGAGAGCCACATCGAGTGGGAGAAGGATATAGAGGAGACTCAGGGTCAAGCGGTCAACTTTCCCATGATCGGCGACCCCGAGGCCAAGGTGGCCAACCTTTTCGGCATGATCCACCCCAACGCATCCAACACCTTCACGGTGCGCTCCGTCTTCATCATCGATCCGGCCAAGAAGCTGCGCCTCAGCATCACCTATCCCGCTTCAACCGGCCGGAACTTTCGCGAGATCCTGCGGGTGCTGGATTCACTTCAGCTGACCGACCTCTACATGGTCTCCACCCCCGTCAACTGGAACCAGGGAGACGAAGTGGTGATCGCCACCTCCCTCTCCGACGAGGAGGCGACCGAGCGCTTCCCCAAGGGCTTCCGCAAACTCAAGCCCTACCTGCGGCTCACGCCTCAGCCGGACCGCTGATAGGCCGAGGCGCAACCAGTGGCATCCACTCCTACCGGCGGGCACCCCTGACCCCGGGACCACGGTGAGGTGGTGCCGGCAGGGTCCGACGGCCCGGTGGAAAGACGGATAACGTGGCACCGCCTATGGCCCGGATTCGCCGAACTCGACCGAGCAGGTGTCACTGAACCCGTTCGCGTAGTCGCCATGACTCGTTCCCAGTTGGTAACCTACTGATTCCGTAGCCTTACCGTGGCGGTACTTAGCATGTCGTAGGCTATTCGCTAACCTGGCGCTCTAAGTTACCGATGATATGCAACGGAATCCGTCGCCAAAAAAATATTTCTGCGCGTCACGGCGTGGTTAGCCAGCGTCCTTTCGCATCTGCACCCCCCGTGAACAGCACTTCAATGATTGTATGCAAGTCTGCATAACTGAATCCGGGCTGTGGATCACAAAGCGGAGAAAAAAGATGAACCGAAAGTGAATCCGCGGCGAACTCTTCGCCAACTTCAAGGCTATTTTTGTTGAGTCACCGCTTTCACAGGAGGTTCTAAGGAAAAGATGGTGTCCAAGAAAGTTCGCCGCATCGCTGCGGCTATGGCTTCAACCGCGGCGGCAGCAACGCTGCTAGCCGCTTGCGGTTCCGGAAGCTCTTCATCGACTGCAACCACATCCTCCGGCACCACCAAGGTCTCCGGCGGCACAGTAAACTTTGCCGAGGGTCCCGGCGCGACCCCTAACTACATCTTCCCTCTCTCGAGCGGAGCGTACTTCTCCGTAACCAACCTGTCCCAGTTCCAAGAGCTGATGTACCGTCCGCTCTATTGGTTCGGCCAGGGCACCACTCCCATCATCAACTACAAGCTCTCGCTGGCCAACCCGCCGGTCTTTTCCAACAACGATAAGACCGTCACCGTCACCCTGAAGAACTACAAGTGGTCGAACGGTGCGCCGGTGGACGCCCGCGACGTCGTCTTCTGGATGAACATGCTCAAGGCCAACAAGGCCAACTGGGCGGCCTATGTCCCGGGCGCTTTCCCGGACAATGTCGTCTCCTACCAGGCCACCGGGCCCAACACCGTGGTGTTCAACCTGAATGCCAGCTACAACCCGACCTGGTTCACCTATAACGAGCTCTCCCAGATCACCCCGATGCCAATGGCATGGGATGTGACCGCAGCCGGGCAGGCCGCGCCGTCGGAGACCTCCACCACCGCTCCGGACCTCACCCCCACCGGTGCCCAGGCGGTCTACAAGTTCCTCGACGCCCAGGCCAAGGACACCAGCACATATACCACCAGCCCGATCTGGTCGGTGGTCGATGGACCGTGGAAGCTCCAGTCCTTCACTTCGCAGGGCAAGGCGGTCTTCGTGCCGAACCCGACCTACAGCGGACCGGTCAAGCCGACCATCTCGAAGTTCGTGGAGTTGCCCTTCACCACCGACTCCGCCGAGTTCAACGTGCTGCGCAGCGGCTCGGGCCTCCAATACGGCTACATCCCCGTAGCCGACCTGAGCCAGAAGAGCCTGCTCACCTCGAGCGGATTCACCTTCAATCCCTGGATCCTGTTCTCGTTCAACTACTGGGTCGTAAACTTCAACAACCCGACGGTTGGACCGATCATCGACCAGGCCTACGTGCGTCAGGCGATCCAGCACCTGGTGGACCAGCCCCAGTGGATCTCCTCCTTCCTGAAGGGCTACGGGGTTCCCTCCTACGGCCCGGTGCCGATCGTTCCCGCCAATAGCTTCGCCGACCAGAAGGAGCGCAACAACCCCTATCCGTTCAGTGTCTCGGCTGCCACCGACCTGTTGAAGTCCCATGGTTGGACCATCAACGCGAACGGCACCGACACCTGCTCGAATCCCGGTACCGGCGCCAACCAGTGCGGCAAGGGGATAGCCCAGGGCGCCCAGCTCGCCTTCAACCTGCAGTACGCTTCGGGGGTTCAGGCGACGGCCCAGATGATGGCGGCTCTGAAGTCCGCAGGGGCTCAGGCCGGCATCAACATCAGCCTCACCTCCGCACCCTTTGATCAGGTGATCGGAAACGCCACGCCTTGCACCGCCACCCAGGCGGCATGCAAGTGGCAGATGGAGAACTGGGGCGGCGGCTGGGTCTATGCTCCCGACTACTACCCCACCGGTGGTGAGCTCTACCAGACCGGCGCAGGCGCCAACTTCGGTAGCTACAGCGACCCGAAGGCCGACAGCCTGATTGCGACCACCCACACCGCTCCGGCTTCCCAGACCCAGAGCGCTCTCAACGCCTATCAGGACTACATCGTGCAGAGCCTGCCGGTGATCTTCCAGCCCAATGCGGACTACCAGCTCTCCGAGGTGAGCTCCACGCTGCACGGCGTCCAGCAGAACCCCTACGGGAACCTGCTGCCGGAGGAGTGGTACTTCACCAAGTAGTCATATCGGATAACCGGCCCCCTGGCAAAAAATAGGAGGCCGGCCTATGAGAGAGCGCCGGCCAGGCCACGGGCTGCGGTCGGCGCTCTCTCCATGAACGGTGCGAGCTGCCGCTCCCGCCGAGGCGTGAATCATCGATGCAAATTCGCGCCGAAATCCCGCTAGCATCGCCATGGCCCTACAGTGATTTCTCTTGTTATTCCGGTGAGGTGAGTCCTTGACCGCGTACCTGATTCGCCGGGTGTTCCAGTCAATCGTCGTGCTGATCGGGGTGTCCATAATCGGGTTCATTCTCGAGCATCTTCTTCCCGGCGGCCCCGCCAAGGCGATGCTGGGAAACCGCGCCACCCCGTTGGCGATCCAGACCTTCAACCACGCCAACGGCTTCGACAAGCCTCTCGTGACCCAATACCTGGTGTACATGGGCCACCTGCTGCAAGGGAACCTCGGCTATTCCTACAAGCTCAACCAGCCGGTCTCCCAAATACTGGCGCGAGAAGTACCCAAGTCGGTGTTGCTGGTCGGGTCGGCTCTGATCCTCTCGGTGATCATCGCCATACCCGTCGGTGTCTTCCAGGCGGTGAGGCGCAACGGGATCGTCGACTACGCGGCCACCTCGATCTCGTTCCTGCTTTATTCCATGCCCTCCTTCTGGCTCGGCCTGATCCTCATCATCGCCTTCGCCGTCAACACCCACATATTCCCGGCCCAGGCACCCCAGGGATCCACCATCGGACAGATCATCGCCCACCCCTCCGGCCTTGTCCTGCCGGTGGCGACCCTGACACTGGTGAGCTTCGCCTCCTTCTCGCGCTATATGCGTTCCTCGGCGATCGAAGCCCTGGCCCAGGACTGGATCCGCACCGCCAAGGCCAAGGGTCTAAGCCAGCGGGCCATCCTCTTCAAGCACATGCTGCGCAATGCGCTCATCCCCATTGCCACCCTGGTCGGACTCAGCCTTCCCTCGCTGATCACGGCAGGCGTGGTGGTTGAGTCCGTCTTCAACTTCCCTGGCACCGGCCTGGACTTTGTCACCGCCGCCACCACCGAGGACTTCGCCCTTCTGCTTGGCATCATCATCCTGGTCGGCGTGCTCACCGTGGTGGGGAACCTCCTGGCTGATATCGCCTATGCCGTGCTGGATCCCAGGGTCAGGTACAAGTGATCAACACGCGCCGAGCCCGCACCGTAAGTCACTTTCACTCCGTTTGCCCAAGAGGTGTCCATGTCCGAGCTTGATGACTTGAGAGCCCCCATCGATCCCCAGCAAGAGGCCGAGGTACTCGTGGACAAGGGTGTTCCCACCGGTGGCGAGGCCTTCGAGACCGGATCCCAGTTCAAGCTGATCCTGCAGACCTTCCTGGAAAACAAGCTCGCCGTGGTCGGCCTGGGCCTGGTCTTCGCGGCGGTGATCTTCTGCTTCCTTGGCCCGCACTTCTACCACACCAACCAGGTGACCACCACCTACAACATCAACCTTCCGCCTGGCAAGGGGCATCCGCTCGGCACCGACCAGAACGGTTACGACGTGCTCGGCCGGCTGATGGTCGGCGGCCAGTCCTCCTTGGAGATCGGATTCTCGGTCGCCATCATCGCCACCCTCTTCGGTGTGGCTTGGGGGGCGGTCGCGGGTTTCCTGGGCGGCGTCGTCGACACGGTCATGATGCGAATCGTGGACGCATTCCTGGCCATTCCCACCCTGCTTCTGCTCATCTACCTGGCCTCGGTGTTTCACCCAACCCTGAAGCTGCTCATCATCGTCATCGCCGGTGTCTCCTGGCTCTCCCCCGCCCGTCTGGTGCGAGGCGAGGCGCTCTCGCTCCGGGTGCGTGACTACGTCAAGGCGGTGCGCGTGATGGGCGGAGGGTCGAGGCGAATCGTGGCACGCCACATCGTCCCCAACGCGATAGGCACCATCGTGGTCAATGCCACTTTCCAGGTCGCGGATGCGATCCTGGTCATGGCGGTCTTGAGCTACCTGGGCCTTGGCCTTCCCCCGCCCGCAGCCAACTGGGGTGGCATGCTCTCCGACGGCGTCAATTACGTCTACGCCGGATACTGGTGGCTCATCTATCCAGCCGGCTTCGCCATCATCCTGACGGTCGTGGCCTTCAACCTGATCGGAGACGCCATCCGCGACTCGCTCGAGGTCCGCCTGCAGCGGCGTTAGCCGACAACCCCCCGCGCCGGCACCAAAAGGCCCGCGTGGGGTTACTAGTGGAAGAGGAATCATCCCTTGGCTCTAATTGAGATAAAGGATCTTCACACCAACATCAAGCTGCGCAACGCAGAGGTAAGAGCCGTCGACGGCGTCAGCTTCGCCATCAATCCGGGCGAGACCGTCGGCCTGGTTGGCGAGTCCGGCTGCGGCAAGACCATGACCGGCATGTCCATCATGCGTCTCCTGCCCGTGGGCGGCTACATCGCCGGGGGGCAGATCCTCTTTGACGGCCGCGACCTGGCCTCGCTGAGCGAGCACGAGATGCGCCGGGTGAGGGGCAACGATATCGGGATGATCTTCCAGGACCCGATGACCTCACTCAACCCCTGCATGACCGTCGGCAACCAAATTGCCGAAGCGGTCCGCCTCCACAGAGGAGTGTCGAAGGATCAAGCCATGGGACGTGCGGTGGAGGTGCTCGACCTGGTCGGAATGCCCAAGCCGTCCGAGCGCATCAACGACTACCCGCACCAGCTCTCCGGCGGGCTCCGCCAGCGCGTGATGATCGCCATGGCGCTCTCCTGCGAGCCCAAGCTCCTCATCGCGGACGAGCCCACCACCGCGCTGGACGTGACCATCCAGGCCCAAATCCTCTCGCTGCTGGACGACCTGAAGAATCAGCTGAACATGGCCATGCTTCTGATCACACACGACATGGGGGTGATAGCCGGCCGCGCCGACCGGGTCATCGTCATGTACGCCGGCGAGATCGCCGAGGAGGCCTCCACCGCTGAGATCTTCGCCCACACCTATCATCCCTACACCGAGGCGCTGCTCGCCTCCATTCCCAAGATGGACGGCAGTTCCACTCGCCTCTACTCCATTCCCGGCTTACCGCCTGATCTGACGCGTCCGCCCGCAGGTTGCCGCTTTGCGCCCCGCTGCCGGCTGGCCGACGCGAACTGCGTCGCCAACCACCCCCTCGCCTCGAATGCCGGAGGTGCACACGCCTACTCCTGCTTCCATCCGGTCGGAATCGAATCCGCACCAGTGACCGTCGCCTCCGACGCCACCGCTGCGAGCGCCTACAAGGCCAGAGGCTTCCCGTTGATGGTGCTGGACCACGTCTCCAAGGAATTCGTGATCACCAAGGGGGCGATCCTCCAGCGCAAGGCAGGAACCCTTAAGGCCGTTACCGACCTCTCCCTTACCGTCTACGAGGGTGAAACGCTCGGCATCGTGGGCGAGTCCGGCTGCGGCAAGACGACGACGGGCATGATGATGGTGGCCCTGGAAGAGCCGACGGAAGGCACGGTGACCTTCGAGGGGGCGCCGTTGAACAGGATGAAGGGCAAGGAGATGAAGGCCAAGCGGCGCGATCTCCAGCTCATGTTCCAAGACCCCTATGCCTCCCTCGATCCCCGCATGCGGGTGGGAACCATAATCCGCGAACCCCTTGACATCAACCACATCGGCACCAGGGCCGAGCGCGAAGATAAGGTCGAATCGCTGCTCAGCGAAGTCGGCCTTTCCCCCAAGGCGGTGGAACGCTACCCGCACGAGTTCTCCGGTGGTCAGCGCCAGCGCATCGGGCTGGCCCGCGCTCTTGCTCTCAACCCGCGCCTGATCGTCGCCGATGAGCCGGTGTCCGCACTCGACGTCTCCATCCGGTCCCAGGTGCTCAACCTGATGAAGGACCTCCAGCAAGCCCATGGCCTGACCTATGTCGTCATCAGCCACGACCTCTCGGTGGTCCGCTTCCTGGCCGACCGGGTTGGCGTCATGTATCTGGGCAAGCTGGTGGAGATAGGCAACGGATTCGACATATACGAGAACCCGGCGCATCCCTACACTGCCGCGCTCCTTTCGGCAGTGCCGGTTCCGGAACCGGAATTCGAACGGAACAAGAGCAGAAGGGTGATCAAGGGGGAACTCCCCTCGGCCATCAACCCTCCCTCGGGCTGCCGCTTTCGCACCCGCTGCGAGTTCGCTCAGGAACTCTGTGCACAGGAGGAGCCGCCCATGGTCAGCTACGGCGGCGTTCACGAGGCAGCTTGCCATTTCCCACTGATCAACCGGGTAAAGATCGGCAGCGCTTCGGCACCGGCCTGACGGATTGTGAATTTGGTCATAGTCAGGTCGGTCTGGTAGGGTTTCCATAGAGCTGGATGGGGGTCCTTGCTGCGGTGTGACGGTGGAGCCCGCGCCTCTGCCGTCCGCCGCTTCGCTTTTTAACCCGCGTGGGCATCCCCCACTACAGGAAAATGCAAGCCGCGGGAACGCCCTTCATCTCCAAGATCCTGCGCACCGAATGCTCGGCGGAGGCGCGTGGCAGCGTGCCCGCGTTGATGGACGCGACTATCGCTTGCACCACCTGGTCAAAGGTCTGGGCCTGGCCCGGGCCAGTCCCCGCCAGCATGACCATGTCGGCCCCGGCCTGTAGCGACTGCACTGCCGCTTTGCCCAGGTCGGGCTGGTAGGCGCTTATCGCTCCTGCCTCCAAGGAGTCGGTCATCACCACGCCCCCAAAGCCAAGCTGGTTACGCAACAGGCCGCTTATCACTGGAGCTGAAAGCGAAGCCGGCACTGTCCCCGAGAGGCCGGGCACGGTCGCGTTCGCGACCATGATCGCCGGTATGCCTTCTTTGATGAGGCGCTCGAAGGGCAGCAGCCCCGCCTTCTCAAGATCAGCGTAGGTACGAGTGCTGGCTGGGCCATTGTCGGTGTTGCCACTCGCGCCACCGAGGCCGGGGAAGTGCTTGGCCACGGGGATCACTCCGGAGGACTCGAGGCCCTTGGCGAAGGCCGAGCCGTACTCCCCCGCTACGGCCGGATCCAAGGAAAACGAGCGGGTTCCATCCGGGTTGGTGGCTGACGGCCCCGGCCCGGCGTCCAAATCCAGCACCGGCGCAAGATCGGCGCGGATGGAAAGTGCGGCCATCTTCGCCCCGACGGTGGCGGCCAGTGACTGGACCTGCGCGGAGGACATGGTGGACGCCATCTCCCTGGCGGAGGGGAGGTCGCCTACCTGGGCGACCAGGCGCTGGACCGAGCCTCCCTCCTCGTCGGTCATCAGCAGCGGGGCCACCCCAGCGGGGCTGGAAGCAGCCAGAGAGCGAAGTTGGGCACTGAGATCGGCCGAGGTAGAGGAGCCCATGAGAACCACCCCTCCCGCACCTTCACCTACCTGGGCATCAGCCGCCGCAGGAGCAGAGAGCAAGGCGGCAGTCGCCACCATCTGCGCGGCCAGGAGCGGTGTGCTCCATTGAGCCAGGTGGACCGGTGTTTGGCATTGCGGCGCGGTGGTGGTGGTGGGCTGAGTGGTGGTCGGCGCCGGGGCGGACGGGGGGACGGCGGTTGTGCGCGGGGGCGCAGTGCCAACCGAGGAAGAGGCACCGCAGCCGGCCAGTGCCGCCGCGAGCGCCACGGGGGTGCCGGCGCCGCGCATCCAGGATCGCATTATCCTTGCCGGAGAATTAAGAGCCACGACACTTCCGAGCCTAATGCAGCCTTAGGGCGGCCCTCCGGAACGCCCCGGGGTGGGAGGGCACGCCCACGGCCACGCCCAAGTCACGGCTTTGCCAGGCAACCCGGGTAACGCCGACCGAGCGCGCACTTCAGCGCCTGAAAAACCGTGCAACCCGCGCGATGGCGGCCGCGAGCCGGTATGTCCGGGACTTCTCGATCGCCTCGAGGGAACGACGCAGCCGAACGCTCTCGGCGTGCGCGCGATCCAGGGCCGCTTGGCTCTCCATCCGGCTCACTGGAGGCCCGTCCAGGACGTCACAAAGTCCGTAGACGTCGTAAACTAGCTCCTCCTAGCCGCAAGATCCTAAACGCCCACTTACTACGATGGTCGAGGAGCGCTACCCAAAGCCAGATCTTCCTGACTCGGCCATTTCGGGACACGCATGGAAGCAGGTAGTAGGCGTCCCAGCATCTGCCGCCGCGCCTTGACCATCGCAATGAGACAATCTCTGCCCGACTAGTCTGGCCGCAGGGGCCAGGACTGCCGGGGTGGATTCTTGTTATCTGACGGAATACTCAGCGACCAGACGCTCCGCGGCCTTGTCGCGGAATCTATAGACATCATCCGCGAGGCATATGTGGGCGCGCGGAATCCGATAATGCTTTACTCAATCGGGAAGGACTCTTCAGCGCTCCTCGCCCTCTGCCAGATGGCCTTCGCCCCAGGTCGGCTGCCGTTTCCACTGTTACATATCGATACGACGTGGAAGTTCCGGCAAATGATCGAGTTCCGCGATAATCTCGCCTCCAGCGCAGACGTGGACCTGATTGTCTCCACAAACCAAGAAGGTCTTGCCGCCGGCTACAACCCTTTCGACCATGGCCCTGCGTACACCGACGTGATGAAAACGCAGGCCCTACGCAAGGCACTCGATTCGTATCGCTTCGACGTCGTTTTCGCAGGTGCGAGGCGCGACGAGGAGGCGTCACGCGCCAAAGAGAGAATCTTCTCGCCAAGGGACCCCGGACATAGGTGGGACCCTCGAGAGCAGCGTCCAGAGTTCTGGTCCAACTACAACACGCGCGTTACGGCAGGACATACCTTGAGGGTCTTCCCGCTATCAAACTGGACAGAGCTTCAAATATGGAGGTTCATCAAGCTCGCGGAAATTCCGGTGGTGGACCTTTATTTTGCAAGGCCGCGCCCTGTCGTTGAGCGTGACGGGCACTGGATCATGGTAGACGATGGCCGCCTGAGACTTCGCCCGGGTGAGCAACCTCAGCTACGAAAAGTCAGGTTTCGGACTCTTGGCTGCTATCCGCTGACGGCTGGCTTCGAAAGCGAAGCAGACACGATTGAGAAGATCATCGATGAGACCGCAACTTCAACGTATTCGGAACGGCGTGGTCGCCTGATAGATCGCGATGCTCCCGCTTCAATGGAAAAGAAGAAGAGCGAAGGGTACTTCTAGTGCGCGATACCCTCCGCTTCATCACCTGCGGCAGCGTCGATGACGGCAAGAGCACCCTAATCGGGCGTCTCCTATACGATCTTGGACAGTTGCGAATAGATGAGGTCGAGACGCTAACGACCGACTCCCGACGGTTTGGAACGCGTCAAGACGACCTGGACTTTGCCCTTGTACTCGACGGGCTCGAGCACGAACGGGCTGCGCGAATTACCGTAGACGTGGCATATCGATTCTTTTCAACTGGGGATCGAGACTACATCGTCCTTGACTCCCCTGGCCATGAGCAGTACACCCGGAACATGGCAGTTGCCGCTTCGGGAGCGGATGCGGCGATTGTTCTGGTAGACGCTCGACGGGGAGTAGTCGAACAAACGATGCGCCACATGTCGATTCTCGCGATGTTCAGGGTGAGCCACGTAGCCCTCGTCGTCAACAAGATGGACCTCGTCGGGTGGGATCACGAGACCTTCAAACGGATAGAATCTGCGTTCGTCAACATCGCCAGCCAACTCGGATTCCGGTCTGCAACATCGATTCCGACGTGCGCAACGACAGGTGAAAACCTGGTCGACTCAGTGGTAGCCTCCTGGTACGCCGGTCCCTCGGTGCTCACATGGCTAGCGGAGGTATCGCCCGGCATGGTCGATCCCGCGGCACCATTCCAGCTGCCCGTTCAACTCGTGCTGCGCCCGACTTCGGATTTCCGCGGTTATTGCGGCCGCATTGCACAGGGAACGCTCCGGAACGGAGATCCAGTAGTTGTCATCCCCTCGGGCAAGGCGTCGACAATCGAAGAGATCTATATCGGCGACGCCGCCACAGGACAGGCAACGGCGGGTGACTCCGTGTGCGTAACACTGGCGGGGGATCTCGATGTCGGGCGCGGAAACGTCCTATCGCCGCCGGATGAACCACTGTCTTATGCTGCTCAGTTCCGTGCTCAGTTGATCTGGCTAGCCGAGAAGCCCCTAATACCGGGCCGCGAATATTTATTAAAGCTCAATTACGCAAGCAGCCGCGCATCCGTGACCGCCATCCGCTCGCGACGGGACCCGGCGACAGGATCTGCTCTGGCTGCGAGACAGCTTGACGCAAACGAGATCGGAGACGTCCACATCTCTCTTGCAGAGCCCATCCCGTATGCTGCCTACTCGGAAAGTAAGCAACTCGGAGGCTTTATCTTGATTGATAGGGAGACGACCGCCACGATTGCCGCCGGGGTGATCCAGCACGAACTCAGAAGAGGCGCCAACCTTACCTGGCACCTGGTAAACGTTGACAGACAGGCACGCGAACAGCTACTGGGTCAGCGGCCGTGCTGCATCTGGCTGACCGGCTTGTCTGGCTCGGGAAAATCGACAATCGCAAATGCGCTAGAAAGCCACCTTCATGCGCAAGGCCGCCTCACTTATTTGCTCGACGGGGACAACGTAAGGCATGGCCTGAACGCAGACTTAGGTTTCGATGAAGCCGACCGCGCCGAGAACATCCGAAGGGTCGCCGAAGTAGCGAGATTGATGGTAGACGCCGGGATTATCGTAATTGTTGCCCTCATTTCGCCTTTTGCTGCCGACAGGCAACGCGCCCGCACCTTGTTCGATCGAGGGGAATTCATAGAGGTCCATGTCGACGCACCAGTCGACGTATGCGCGGGGCGCGATCCCAAGGGACTCTACGCAAAGGCTCGTGCTGGCCAAATACCCAATTTCACTGGCGTTTCATCGCCGTACGAACCACCGCTACTGCCAGAGATACGTGTCGACACCACTTCTCAAGACCTTGCAGAATGCGTTAGTTTGATACTGGCACTTATGTCTTGACCGGAGAAGGGACACCGACCATGCAAGAAAGGCGCGGGATTTTCGTGGTGCTTGGTATGCATCGCAGCGGCACCAGCGCCATGACGCGCGCACTCCAGGTATTTGGCATCTCTGCTGGCGAATCACTAATACCCCTCGCTGCGGACAATCCGAAGGGATTCTTCGAAGATGCAGAATTCAACGCGCTAAACATCGAGATGATGCGATATCTGGGCCAGGAGTGGGACTCCATCGCGCCTTTTACCGAAAGCGAGGCCACCTCGTTAAAAGGCGAAGGCTTTGCCAACACGGCGCTAGACCTCTTGACAGATCGTCTTACCAGGCATTCAATGTTCGCTCTCAAAGATCCTCGCATCGCGAAGCTAATGCCGTTTTGGAGAAGTATCTTCGATACCCTGGATTCGGAAATACACTATGTTCTGATGGTCCGCAACCCTAGAAGCGTGAAGGACTCATTAACCGCTCGAAATGGACTGCTTGGCGAACATAGCTACTTGATGTGGCTCCAATACGTAATCACTAGCCTACTTTACACACACGGGCGCGATCGACTGCTAGTCAATTATGACGACCTTATTAGTACCCCAGGACAGCTCTTAACTCGCATGGCCGAACAGCTGGGCTCAAGAGTCGACCAACAAGAACTGCATGCGTTCGAACAAGAGTTCTTGGAGACAAGTCTTCGTCACACTGTGTATGAGCCAAGCGAAGTGCTTATCGACGAGGAGGCGCCGCGCCTCGTAAGCGAGGTGTTTAAGTCCTTGCTTGCTGCCGCTGAGACCCATAGCGTGCTTGACAACCCATCTTTTGTGCGTGACGTCGAAGGTTGGCACCTCCGCCTCAGCGACATGGGAGCTGCTCTACGGCTGGCAAATCACTTCGAGGCGGACACCCGGCGAAAAGACCTAGAACTCGATAGGCTCGGAACAGTTGCCGCAGATTTATCTACTCAGGTTGAGGCACTGAAGGCCGCTTTGGCAAGCGCTCACGATCTAGAGGTGAGAAATCGCGACCTTGAGAAGCGTGTATCGCAACTTCTTGACTCAACAAGCTGGAGGCTCACGGCCCCGTTGCGACGTACGAGCGATGCGCTCAAGCGGAGGAGCAGTTCTAACTAGATGCGCACGCAGACTATCCGGGCTGTGGCTTCATCTTTCGTGTCGACACCAAGGCATACCGCGACCGATACTATGGATCGTGGCATAACTCCAGTGGGCAGAGGAGCAGCTGTGAAGGTCAGGCAGCCAATGTATTCGGCGGAGGATTGTCCGCGGACCCTTATCTCCGCACCGACCCAATCGCATAGTTGTTTCCGCCCCGACGCTAACCCCAACGCGGTGCACCGAGCTCCTGGATGCCTAACCCGCTGTGACGAGGTATTCCAGGCAAAACTCCATCGGATAACAAATAATGAAAGATAACACCAAGCTACGGCTGTTAAGGGGCTCGGCCAAGATACTAGCCATTGCGCTTGACCGCTCAAGTTCATCAGTACCCAGACCACTTCGCAAGCTCGCAACTCAGCCTCTTCGGAAGTACGGTTCACGAGCCATGGCAAGCTTTCGCAGCCGACCGACAATCGCTACTTCTCTCACTTCGCTGTTTGATGAGAAGTTCTACCTCTCTAGGTACCCAGATGTTCATCCCAACGTCATTGATCCGTTTCTCCATTACCTGGTTTACGGACAGCGGGAGGATCGCGCTCCGCGCCGAGAACTGGACGTCCGCTTTCCCGGTCGCGGCTTTATAGACCTCGATGGATGGCTATCTCCTTCCGCCAAGCCGAAGATAATGTTCGTGCTGCACGAGGCAACCGTCACCGGCGCTCCAATGCTTGGCCTAGAGTTGCTCCGACACCTCGCACGGACATTCGACCCATATTTAGTATTTATGCGGGGCGGACCGCTGCTTTCGGAGTTTCTTCAATATTGTGTAACAGCAACAATAACCAGCACTGCTGACCTCCCCCCCGGGCGGTCTACACCCCACAGGGCGCACGTATCGCTTCCATCCAAATTCGAATATGTGATCGCGAATACCGTCGTCGCCGGCGATTTCCTTTCAACCTTCGACCGCGACTGCTCCAAGGCAATTGTTTCGCTCATACATGAATATCCGACGCTTGACTGGCTTCCGCTGCATGATGCAACAGTCCGGAATTCAGATCTAGTAGTGTACTCCTCAACCTTTGTCCGGGATGCAACAGTCGAAGCACTAGGGAGCCCGGGCATATTAAATTCACGGGTTTTCCCCCAAGGGAAGATCCCGTATGAGGCGATACGCAGCTCTCGGCATCAGAACAACGGATATGCCGGAACTCTACTGCGACAGTGGACAGGCAAGCGTCTCATTGTTGGCTGCGGGACAGTGGACTACCGCAAGGGAGTTGACATTTTTATAACCACAGCCGAGCTCATCGCGAGGGAAGCGGATACTGACGATGTTCACTTCATTTGGCTGGGTGCCCTGCAGAATGAGTCAGCCTACCATTCAATGCTGCGTTTACAGCTCGCTCATTCCAAAGTGCGTTCACGCTTCACATTCCTGGATCACCTTGATAATCCGAACGACCTTATAGACCGGGCCGCCGTATTTCTGCTAACTTCCAGAATGGACCCTTTGCCCAACGTGGCACTCGACGCCCTTTATGGCGGAACACCTGTTATCTGTTTCATGGGAGCAGGCGGCATACCAGACCTGATCGATGATCTATCCACATCCGCAGGCACGCCAGTCGGCTACGTCGTACCGTACGCCGATGCCTCCCAGATGGCCAGGATGACGGTAGAGGTCCTGGCATCCCGCACCGGCGAAGCTCGGCGTGAGGCGTCAACAACAGCAGTACGGGCTGCGTTATCAATGGAACGCTACGTAGAGCGCCTACTCGCAACGCTCCAGGAAGCAAAGGAGCGACGCATCCACACCCTGACGCTCATCAGGCAATTACATGCTAACGGCCTATCCGAGGCCGAGGAATACGTGCGCTCGTGGTCAACTGGATCCCTTGGAAAATTGAAACCCATTGTTGGCTTCAACCCAGGAGAAGTCGCCGAACGCAACAACTTTGCCTGGGAGCCAGTGGAATCATATCCACGTCACTTGCGCGCGTCACTTCCCCTATCTTGGGGCATACCCCGACAAACCTTAACGCGATCCACCCGACCGTTTAGCGCAGTGCCTTCCCGCGTCGCACTCCACGTTCATGTGTTCTATGACTACCTCCTCGACGAGATCCTTCTTCGTCTTCAGAGTAACGCGACCACACCGGACTTATACTTCTCCGCATCCGACGAAGAGACTGCGGCGCGCGCATGGACGATTGCGGCGGAGAGAGGCTTCACGCCCAAAGAAACAACCATACACCCGAACCGAGGACGGGACGTCTGGCCATTCCTGGAACTCTCTATGCGCATCGCCGATCACTATGACTTTGTCGGCCACGTGCATACCAAGGATTCCCTACATATCTCAGACAGACAGATGGTCAGCGCCTGGCGTACATTCCTGCTTGAAAACACAATCGGCGGGCGCTTTCCAACGCTAGATCTCATTGTGGACAGAATGAGTATCGATCCATCCATTGCAATCGCCTTTCCCGACGATCCACATGCCGTAGGCTGGACCACCAACCTCGAGTTAGGTGAGGCATTGCTCGCAACAATGGGCTGGTCAGGACGAACCCCATCCTACTTTGAATTTCCTGTAGGGACAATGTTCTGGGCCTCTCAAGATCTGCTTCGACTGCTAAACAAGCTTCAGCTGTCCCTTGATCAAATGCCACCAGAACCGCTCCCAACCGACGGAACGCTTCTCCACGCTATTGAGCGAGTATTGGGGATCATACCCCCGGTTATCGCGAGGAGTAGCATGACCGTACGAATGCCGGGCACTGGCCGCTAGAGCTGGATATGGACGCAACAATGGCCCCCAATCCCGAGTACACTTCGTCCATTGGCGCGCGAAGCTTGGACCTATTGCCGTTAAAGACCTTCCCAGCACGGCCCACGACACCTACACTGTTCACCGGCAAACCGGCTCTATTCCTCGACCGTGACGGCGTCGTAGTGTGGAACGTTACCCGAAGCGATGGAACAGTTGGAAGCGCCCGCTCGCGA
Organism: Actinomycetes bacterium; assembly: GCA_021786375.1. Classification (GTDB taxonomy): domain Bacteria; phylum Actinomycetota; class Acidimicrobiia; order Acidimicrobiales; family Acidimicrobiaceae; genus Acidithrix. The sequence goes on along the minus strand of JAJYNL010000015.1, from coordinate 14,015 downwards.
GACGAAGTTGAACTGCTAAGAACATTTCCCATCTTTGCTCGGGCTGTACACAAAGCTGGCTATATGTTAGTTATCGTCACAAATCAGCCCGATATAGCGCGGGGAGATCTGGATCCTTACACCTTCGCGACGATGAATGAATATCTTCTCAGCCAAGTGCCAGAGGTTGACGCGATATATACTTGCCCACACGACGCCGCCCATAACTGTTCTTGTCGCAAACCACGACCGGGTCTAATCAGATCCGCGATAAGCGATCTGAATTTGCGAGTTTCAGATAGCTGGATGATCGGCGACCGTTCCAGCGATATCGAGGCGGGCGCGGCAATACCCTTACGCTCCATCTGCCTTCCGTCGCAGACAAGAGGTCAGTTGGCGAGGCGCGAGTGCAAAGCCACGGTCCCTCACATTCAAGCTGACGACTTAGGAGAAGTGCTAAAAATACTCACGTGCTAGACAAATGGTCCTATCTCGTCGAACAGCTGTCGCACATACGCGAGTGATTCTGGTGTACCTATTTCCCAGTAAGGCTCGATAGTGTCATGGGCAAGTAACTTATCGTCGCGACTCAGCTCCTCGTACAGAACTGATAAGTCGAGCGGCCGTGTAGCCGTGGTGAACTGCCTTAGATGAGTCTTGCGGAGCAGTGACAGGCCGTAGTCAAGCCAATGCATGTCCGCAGTCCTCTCGACCTTGCTATGCGCAACTACACGCCCGCCACGGACCGCCGTGTTGCACCTGCCGTCCATGAAGACTTGAGGCTTTGTAACCGCCAGACAGCTCCGCCTGGCGGCGTCACCCGAGACCCGGCCTGCTAGCTTGCCATAATCTAATTCCAGAAGAGAGTCACCGTAGGTCAGGAAGAAGAGCTCAGGCAGCAGTGGTAGTGCATCCACTAGGGCGCCTCCAGTTCCCTGCAGCGTCGGTCCATCAACGATGCACGCTACCGCGATCGGGCTTGGGTTGGTGTTGAGCCATTGCGTGACCTGTTCGGCTCCGTATCCAAGCAGTAGAAGTGCACCAGTCACACCGTTGCGGGCAAGCTCGTCGAGCTTTCGACGGAGGAACGGCTTCCCTGCAACATCGAGCAGGATCTTCGGCTTACCGTCCGCGACTGCCGAGATTCTTGATCCCAGCCCGCCAGCCAGCACAACCGCAACCTTGGGTGTCATGCAGTCACCGTTGTGGCGCCGACGTGATCAAAAGCAATCGGCACATCGATGAGCCCGCGCTCCCGCATTGCACTCCGAACCACCCGCCTATTGCTCGCCGACAATAGCAGAAAACCGCCGCCGCCTGCACCGATCAGCTTGCCGCCATAGGCGCCGGCGCTGATAGCAACATCGATGATTGCATCGATCTCATTGTGTATTGGCGAAGGTTGGCGTTCCAACTTTAACTTCCACTGATTGGTCAACAAGGTGCCGAACTTCTCGACGTCGCCGCTCTCCAGAACTTTGAGCGCCTCGTAGCCAGCAGCGCGAACCTCGCCAAGGTTCTCCCGCACAGACTCCACGTTCGCGGGCGCGGGCACCGTAAGCCCTCTTAACTCGTCAGATGCCGAGCGCCGTATGCCCGTGAAAAAGAGCATCAAGGAATGCTCTAGATCTTGACGATATGAGGGATCCATCCTCACCGGCTCGACCCGAACAGATTCATCGCTTCTGAACTCGAATGCGGTCAGCCCTCCGTACGCTGCGATGTACTGGTCCTGCTTGCCAACTGGTTCGTGCAGCGCGTTGATCTCAAGGTCGGCGGCCGTCGAGGCCAACCACTCGCTCTCCACCGACCTGCCTTTATATCGGGACGCAGCATTCAGAAGTCCCACGGCGAACGATCCAGAACTCCCCAAACCTGTGCCAGCCGGAATATCGGCTATCGATGTCACTTCTACACCAGGAGTTATGCCGAGGTGCGCAAATGCCGCACGGATCATAGGATGTCGTATCTGGCCCAGTTCAGGGACATTTTCTATTTCCGAGTACTTCAGCAGGTATTTAGGCTCAAAATTATCATGTACGGCCACGTAGACGTACTTATTGATGGCAGCTGCAATAAGAAACCCAGGACCGTGGGATCTATAAAAAGATGGGAGGTCGGTACCACCGCCGCCGAGTGAGATCCGAAGCGGAGTGCGAGAGATGATCACTGTTCGTAGGCCCGCGCTACAATCGCCAAAACCCTTCGGGCGTCGTTCAACTTCGCCCCTAGAGCGACCCCGCCACCAATTCCGCGGATGAAATCCCCGCTCTCTTCCAGCCAGGAAGCATCCCCTGGTGGAAACTCTGTAGAACGTATCACGGGAGGCCCAATACCATCAACCATCTCGAAGACGCGGTAAGTCTCAGGACCGTATGATCCACCGAGGCCCTCCACAACAAGCTTACCGCGTTCACAAAAGACCTCAAAAAGGAACTTGTTCCTCCATTCTGTCCAGCTCGCATGGAGCCACACCTCGACCTCGCGCCGCGGCTCCCTCAGATGCAAAAACGCATTGTCCTCCACCGTGCCCCGCCAATACAGACTCGCCAGGCTGGAATACACATGTTCCACGCTTCCCTCTAAGAGAAAGTTCACAAGGTCAATCAGGTGCGTTCCTTGATCAAGCAATTCCCCGCCCCCGGACAACTCCTTCCGGAAGCGCCATTCGCTTTCGTAACCCTGGCGACCCCCATGACCATAGGTAGCCCGGACGAGGATGGGCAATCCGAGAATCCCGCGCTGCAGATCGTCGCGTGCCATGCGCACGGCGGGATGAAATCTGTGGTTGAAGCCAACTTGGACATAGCTATTCGCGCTTTCGGCAGCCTGCATTAGATCATCGACGCTACGGAGATCGATGGCCCCGGGCTTTTCGATCAGAACGTTGAAGCCAGCCCGAATCGCATGCGCCGCGACCGGCGCAAGTGCGTCGTGAGTCGTTGCGACAACCACGATACCATCGTCACCGACTGCCTCCAACAGCTCACTGACGCCGTTCGTGGAAACCGCACCTAGGGAGGCCGCCAGCCGTTCAGCTCTCGCGCCATCAGGATCATAGACCGCTTTCGGCTGGCAACCCAACTTGACGAGGGCTTCCGAGCGCTTGCCACCGATCAAGCCCGCCCCGACGACGCCAAACCCTCCACATCCCCTGTCAACGAGCATCGAAAATCCATTCATTTTCTACCAGCCAATCGACGGTTTCCTCCACTGACTCCTTGATTGTTTTGCGCGTCCTCCACCCGGCAGTGGCAGCCTTAGAAACATCTAGATAAATGAACGGGTTATCACCAATCCATCCCCTGTCTCCTCCCGTAAATTCGTAAGTGGGCTGGAGTCCTAGGCGGGCGGAAATCCAAGTGGCGGAATCCGATACGGTGCAGAAGCCGTCTGTACCGAGGTTAAATACCTCAAGATCGCCAGCTGGACGAAGCGACATAAGTGCGGCCACGCAGTCATCGACGTGCATATACGACTTCCTCTGAGTGCCATCACCGAGTATCCTAAGCCTGTCGGGCGACCGCCGCAGCTGCCACATAAAGTCGAATACATGGCCATGTGAATACCTTGGGCCGAGCACTGAAACGAAACGGAATATTGTCGCCCGCACCCTACCAGCTGCCGCATGAGCCTGGAGGAAAGCCTCAGCGGCGACCTTTGAGGCTGCGTAAAGACTCGTTTGTAAGGGAAACATCGCCCGTTCCGGAGTTGGAATCTCGCGAGTTTCACCGTAGACGGAACCGGTTGAGCTAAACACGACATCCGGGACGTCAGCTTTCTCGCACGCGTCCAGGACATTCAGTGTCGCGACGAGGTTCTGCTCGTGATCAAGCCTTGGGTGTTTCCAGCCGTGACGCACATCCGCGTTAGCCGCCAAATGATAAACCGCTTCCGCGCCAACAAAATCGACAGCAAGGTCGTCTGGCTTAGCACATGTGATATCGCGCTGAACCACCCTGACGTTATCGGCATTCAAGTAGCGTCGAAAACCAGTCGAAAAGTTGTCGATCACGGTAACGCTGAATCCGTCCTTGAGCAGAGTATCTACCAAGTTCGATCCGATGAACCCAGCTCCACCGGTTACTACCACGTGCCCTTTCAAGGCCTTATCTCTCCTCAATCGATTCCCAGACGGGGCGGGCCGCCATCAGTGAAGGATGCCCTAGCAGCAAGTGCCAGACAACCGCCTGAAAGCCTTCGGTTTGAGCCGTGACGTTGCCTGGATGGATACTCGGTATCAACACGGCTACGCCGTTCTTGGCAAGGTGCCCGCCGTCGCGCCCAGCGATGCCGACGACGGCGGCGCCGACTTCCCGGGCGAAGTCAATTGCTCTCACCAGCTGCATACTCACCTCCCTGCCAGCGTCCCCCCCGCCGACGGAAAAAACGAACAAGCAATCGTTGGGCCCAAAACGAGATGCCTTCAACCAGGAAGTGTACGAATCCTCCCACGACTCGTCATTAATACGTGCCGTCAGCTCGGTGACGTTATCGGAGACGCTGTAGGACTCGATGCCAAGCAACTTTCTGAAGTCGCAGGTCGCGTGGGATGCGTGGCCCGCGCCACCGCCAGAACCGGCGAAGAAGACTCGGCCGCCACGCTCCTTCACAATTGCCAGCTCCGAAGCCATCGCCTCAATCTGCTCGCTGTCTATCCGACCGGCTATCGACGCAGCCTCCTCCAGGAACTCTGTTACGTACACGCTCCCCACTAAGAATCCTCCCCGCAATCGGTCGTGCCAACACGCCACGAAACATACACTAGGATATTCGCGACCGCTGGGCGTCCACCATCCCGCTCAGCCAAGTTGACCGCCGACCTTACAATGGGTAGGAACATAGAGAGCAGGTGTAGCGAGTGGCGGACTTTGACCTCAACCTCATCGATAAATATGTCGATGCTGCTGACCTCGCGTCGCTGGAGACCTTCGCCCAAGAGTCCTCGGTAGCGGGGTTTACTACAAATCCCACTCTCATGAGGAGAGCGGGCGTCGATGATTACCGGACCTTTGCGACCAAGGCATCCGCGCTCACAAACCCTAAGCCACTTTCCCTCGAAGTCTTCTCAGACACTCCGGAAGAGATCTTCCGACAAGCTCTCTCCATTTCGACGATAGGACCAAATGTCTTTGTCAAGGTCCCCGTCACCACCACGACCGGGCGTTCACTCGCACCTGAAATCAATGCCCTCTCGTCGCGTGGGGTGAGGCTCAACGTGACCGCTATTCTAACTCTCGACCAAGTCAAGACCGTTACTGACGCATTAGCTCGCGATGCGGACGCGATCATCTCCGTCTTCGCGGGAAGAATCGCCGACACGGGCATAGATCCGACGCGGATAATGTCGGAAGCGGCAAATATTGTACACCAAAGGTCCCGCCACAAACTACTTTGGGCGAGCCCTCGCGAAATTCTCAATCTTGTACAAGCTCAGCAGTGCGGCTGCGACATAATTACCATGACACCGGACCTATGGCAGAAGATAGCTATTCTGGGCCGTGACCTAGGAGCACTATCTCTAGATACAGTCAAGATGTTCAGGGCCGATGCCGTTGCTGCTGGCTACAGGCTTGACTAAATGAATTACCACCACAATTTGCACCAATCATACGGCTCGCACCGACACCGGTCCCTCCAAGCATCTCGCGCATCAGGGTATCCATACATTGCCTAGAAGCGCCAGTCGCGATCCTTTCGCTAAATCTTCGCCTATCGCACGCCTCTCAGTAGTGATGCCTGTCTACCAGGAAGGCTCAACTGTTAGAAATGCGATTCTTCAGGTACTTTCATCCCCCCGAGCCGGCACAGAGCTGGAACTAGTCATCGTCGAGAGCGGGTCTAGTGATGGATCGCGCGACGTTGTAAAAGAATTCGCCGCGGATCCGAGGGTTGTTCTAATCTTCCAGGACAAGCCATATGGCAAGGGCAATGCCGTAAGACAGGGCTTTACCGCCGCCAGCGGTGACGTCATCACTATTTTCGATGCGGACGATGAATACCAATTTGCCGATATTTGGGAACTCGTGAAGCCGATTGAGGACGGCCTCACTTCCTTTGTACTGGGGAGCCGCCATTCGCACGGCCACCCTATGCGCAACTTCGAAGAGGCTCGTTGGATGGCTACTGCGATGAACGTTATGCACTGGGTCTTTGCGTCAATGGTCAACATCGCTTTTTCCACGCGCCTTCGTGACCCATTCACCATGTGGAAGGTATTCCGCGCTGATTTACTGTCAGCCGTGGAGCTTACCGCCAACCGCTTTGACCTAGACTGGGAACTCGTCGGACGCTTCATCCTTGCCGGCGCGAATCCAATTGAGGCGCCAGCACAGTATTGCTCTCGCGACTACGCCCATGGCAAGAAAGTGCGGCTGCTTAAGGATCCCCTCACCTGGATAACCATCCTCTTCAAGATACGCCTCGGTCATTGACGCTGTGAATCACGGCTACAAGCTTCTCCGGCCGAACGGCTCCCAAGGTGCTCCCCACTGATTGTGGCCATCCTTGAGCATCTCATTCCGATCGTTTCCATCTTCGCCCACATCGCACCTCCCAATTGCGCGCCAATACTATCGCACTTCTCGTCAATGGGAAAAGGCCGCGCCGCACTTAAAGGCTTCCACGGTCCGCTGCATTCCCTCTAAGAGAGACACTTTCGGCTGCCATGAGAGCACTCTCTTCGCGCGTGACACGTCGAGAATACTGACGGGCACGTCATAATCTCGCCCACTCTCACATTTAATGATGATGCGCCGCTGCAGAATCACCTCGAGCGTGTCGATGACATCCCGAATGCTAGAGCCTTCTCCAGTGCCGACATTGAACTCCGTGTATTCTAGACGCTTCGAGTCAGTTGCCCCGAGCGCCACCAACGCATCGACTACGTCCGAAATATAAATAAAATCTCTGACAATCGAGCCATCTCCCCAAATCGTTACCGACTCCCGCCTCAACGCCCTGTTAATAGTTGCAGCAATTACACCTTGAGGAGTCGTCGTGGACTGGCCCGCTCCATACGGATTTGAAATCCTAGCTATGCGAACATCTGCCCCGTAGAGGTGGCCGTACAGCCGCAGGTACTGTTCGGCCGCAACCTTCGTAGCTCCGTAAGCCGTAATCGATCCCAATTCGTGAGCCTCGGCCACCGGAACATGCGAAAGCTTACCATAGACAGTTCCTCCAGATGATGCGAATATGAGAGGTACAGATCCGCGTGGAAGGTCTTTAAACGCCTCCAGAAGCGAGATCAATGGCAGGAGATTTACGACTACATCCCTGACAGGATCCTCCTGCGCGGTGGCTGGAACCGAGGCCCAAGCGTAGTGATGCACAGACCGGACGTCGTGCAACAACGCAGGCCAGTCTGCCGACGCGACATCCACATACGCCCACGAAATGCGGGACCGAACATCTGCAGGAAACTCAAATTTCGGCGGATACCGGCTCGCAATCGTTACTTGATCTCCCGCCCGCGCGATCGCCACGGCGACATGGCGCCCAATAAACCCGGTACCGCCGAGTACCAAGTGGGGCAGCCTTGCGCGAATAGCGCCTGTGTATCGCATCAGCTGGCAGGGAGAGTTTCTACCGGCACCATGCCTGCCCCTCCGCAAACGAAGTACCTGACACAGCCCCCCCCCGGGGGCACCCTCCGCCGCCGACCTTCCACAAGCAGCCGCCACAGTCTTCGGTTGATGCCGGCGCAGGAACCATTCCGAGAACGCACGGCTGGCGCGAAGGCCCCCCGAACGAAGAACCGCGTATAAAGTCCCATCACCTGGGTGACCTCTTGTTTCCCGGAACGATACGGCGCAACGTGAAAGCGTCTCGATCTAGCAACTCAGGTGCCTCAGTATCCCAATTTCTCCAAGGATCCCACTTTGCGCTAATCAACCTACCAGTAAGACCAGGAATGGTTCGATCGAGGAGAAACGCAATCAAATCTACAGCATCGGGCAACGAATCCTCTCCACGATCTTTCGCATCTTGCATGCGGTCATAGAACGATGCCCCCACAACATCCCTGTTCTCCGCCAGCAACGTGTTGAGCATGTCAGTGGCCATTAGCCCCGGCGCCACCGCATTAATCGCAATCCCATAACTCTCAACCTCAAGCGCCAATGATTCCACCAGCCTGACTACGCCAGCCTTTGATGCCGCATAGGCAGAAATATTTGGCATCGGACTTGTCGCGCCGCCGCCACTCAGAACAACAATTCTGCCTCCCCCCGCTCGCTGCATGGCATCAATTGCTCGCTGGGCTACCAGGAATGTTCCTCCGAGGTTGATGGAGATGGTCCGATTCCAAGCTTCGCAATTGACACTCTGACTATTTCCAAAGGGACCGTATACGCCAGCACTGTGCACCACCGCATCCGGTAAACCATACTTGTCGATTGACCAATCAAAGAACGCTGAAACGCTCGCTGCGAGTGACACGTCCAGCTGGCGGTACGCGCAGGAATAACCTAATCTCTCGAGTTCAAGATCGAGCGCTTGCAGCTCGCCCACCGCTCTAGCGCCGAAGGATACATTCCAGCCGTGCTGGGCCAGCCTCATCACGACCGCTCGTCCGAGTCCCCTGCTTGCTCCAGTAACGATCACGTTGCGTTTCACTGGGGCTCCACGCCTCTCCCAGGAGTCCTCACGACAATCCGCTCCGATGTGGACCAATTGGCAATAATCCCAATAGCGTCGATGACCACTGGTGGCGCCTCGCTGGTCTCTATGAGTGCTAGCAACTGGTCGATCGAAGAGTCAGCGGCGCAAACAATTACTGCAGCCGCGCCATCAAGAGCAGCGTCGAGCTCCCCAATCCGGACCGAACCACTTTCCGCCAATGAAGCGCTCGGCTCTGCAAGGCTATCGTAAGTACGGGCTTGGTACCCTTTCGCCACGAGCTGGTTCGCGACATGCACGCCAAAGCTACGTCGTAGCGTGCTTGTACCCTGTTTGTACGCCAAACCGAAAACGAGAACCGGACCCGCACTCGGCGAACATAACTCCGCGAGCGAGTCGACGGCCCACGCCTGCTGAATTGAGTTACTCTCAAGTACCGATGATATCAGTGGAATGCTGAGACCAAACTTTTCGCCCAGGCTGTTCAGATAGCGTACGTCACGAGCGAGGGTACCACCGGCAATCGGCCCTCCAGGCATCACGTAACTTCGCGGGCCAACGCGAGACTCAGACTTTAACGACTCTGCGACATCCCGCGCGTTAGCGCCACCCATTTCAGCCAACCGGCCGATCTCATTTGCGAAGGCAACCGACATAGCGAGGAATGCGTTGAGTGCATGTTTCGACAGTTCTGCAGATTCCAGCGACATGAGCTGCAGCGGCACGCCGGTTGGACTAAGTGCCTCGCTCACGACCCTCGATGCGTGCGATCCTGATGCACCAACAACGAACCTGTCCGCTTCGCGAAAGGAGCTAATCGCGGAACCTAACCTAAGGTTCTCGGGACAATAAGCCATCTCAAGACAGTCGCCAGACCTATCAGCACGGATTCGCTTCAGGACTTCGCGCGACGTTCCAAGTGGGACCTGAGACGAGATTGCCAACACTGCCTTCGGGTCCATCACTTCGGCAATCCGAAGCGCCGTGTCGAACACCGGCGCGACATCTGCCGAATCGTCAGATCGAACTGGAGTGTCAATCGTCAGCCAAACCAGCTCCGATTCCCTGAGGTCCTCGAGGCGACTGCTAAAACGAAGTGATCCGCCACCAACCCCTTGAGCAAGGAGGTCAGTCAAGCCAGGCTCCTCTATCGGCAAGTCGCACGCGAGCAGACTTCGAACGACGCCTTCATCCTCGTCAATCGCCACGACTGAATGACCAACGGCAGCGAGACAACCGGCGTACACGCACCCGAGATGCCACAGACCGACGATCGCGATTCGCATGTAGAGATGCTATAGGCAGCCGCGTCCGCCAGTGCGCACTCGCCCCGCACATGTCTCGGGCGGATCTTCCACTGCTCCCGCTATTGGCCAGAGCCACGTCGTCATGGCGCGTTACGCAGGAAACGCGTGGCCTATGCCTTTGGCCAGTGAACTCTCCCCTCCCTTAGCCGAATCCCTCGCGCCCGTTACCTACACTGTCGCATTGCGCGCCCGCAACAAGCTTCATCGCCCGTGTATCTGCCAACCGATCAACCGCGGGGTAGAGACCCTGCACGCCCATCTAGAACAGCGCGCCTGCTACGATGAAGCTACGCTGGCCTGCAACCACCCACGAACAAGCGGTGTTCAGCCCAGACCTAGTGCCGCGAAACGTTCCCCGGCCCCCCTAAACGTAACGTCGAGTCACTCTTCAGGTCAATAACGATGCGTTCTCGTCGAGAGAGGGCGACCCAACTCCGGCCGCCCGATTTGAACGGCCGCGAACGCAGAACCAAAGAACGCAAATCATCACTACGAGAAATACATTAATTAGCAGCCCCGACCAGAACAATACCAAAAGTAACGGGGACGCGTAGCTAATCACTATCCTTTGGCTCCCCGCTCTTGCAATGAAACCGGTAAGAAAGTTGTCTACAGAGACGAGTCCCACACGACGGCCATTGATAAGAATCCGTTCCCCCGGCGCAATTTGCCTGCGAAGGAAGACCAGGCCTCGGTGGTTTACGTCGAGACTAAATCTAAGGCCAGAAGCGCTCTCAGAAAATCCGGACACCTTGACAACGAGTTGACTTGGATTGCCTACCCTTTTTGCCACGGAAGGCGAAACATACGCCACCGCACCATCAAGTGGAATCGGCGCGCCAGCGTACGCCGCTGGATAGGGCCGAACACTGCTGGCGCCGACGACTGGCACCGCATTGGCCGAGCCGCCTATAACGTAGATATACTCTTTTGTCCCCAAATAGTTGCCAACGGCTAGTCGCCGAATATCTAGCGAACGTAGGCTCGAACCGCCCACGAGCCTGAATGGACGAAAAGAACTCTCTGTGCCGGCCACTGCGAGCAAACTTCTGTACACTGGAAAGAACTGCTCCAGGGAAATCGCACTCGAATCCTGCGCTCTTGCCCCAACCATTGGCCAAGCTACGAGGCCCCATTGGGATCCTACCAATGGAAACGAGCGCTCCAGATCCGGTCTCGACAAGTAAACAGATACCAGAGCATGCAAGGCCTGCGTATAACTTGCAGCGCTAAAACCCAGCCCCTTAGGTTCCCTCACAATTGCGACGGTAGCCAGGTTTGCGGGATCCAGCCGATACGGAAGAACAATCGTCTCTACCCCAATCTTACGCAGCAACGGAATAGTTCCGTCGTTCACGGGAACATCAATCATGCTAGGTGCAGCAGGGTACAAAGGCGAAGCTGTGCTCATGGCATTTCCGTCACCGAAATAATGAGCAACCGTGTTGGCATATCCTTTCGGGAAAAACACATCAAACGCCTGAATGCTCGGAATACCTAATCCAATAAGACCCGACGGCACCGTGTAGTCACCCGGCGAAAACGACAAGCCGTTGCCGAGCCCGGCGGCACGAATTGGCATTGCTACGGACGCCAGCTGTTGCGGCGCCTGTGCGACGGGAAAAAAGTTCCTCGGCACCAAGAGAAGCACGAGCCCCCCCAGGGCCACTAAGCTAGCCATAGATCGCCAGCGTCTAGGCGCCGACACAATAATTATTACGCCAACAGCAAATGCCATACCAACGGGCAAATTTGATCTAATGGTCGCCGTAAGGTTCTTCGAGTCGATGGCCGGAAAGATCGTACCGCCCTTCACAAACACATCCGCTACCAAAATTCCCGTGGCCACTGTCGTAACAGCCAACGCTACCAATCCCAGGTACCTTCTGCCTTCGCCAACAGCTTCAAGGCCAGCCCCTGCCATCAACGCCGCGGGCAGCCACCAAACAAACGGAAGAAATCTGGGCGAGTAAATCAGGCTCAGCGGGGGAAGGCGTAAGATATTTAGGACGCCAAGAGCATTTGCAAAGCCGAGGATTCCGAACAGCATAATCGCCGCCATCACTATCCGCCATCCGCGACCCCATCCCCGTGGGACCTTGAGTAGGCCCAACACGGCAGCTGCAGCAAACATGAAAATGAGTGGGTTACCGGGCGCCCATACCGTATGGCCTGCTTGGAAAGGTCCCGCGGCAAGACCGCGACCAAATGCCCATGGATCGACGAGTGTCAACCACCAATACTTAGGCTCCGCTGCAAGCTCTGCACCTACTGGCTGAAACAATTGGTAGGTGGAAAGCGGTAACATCAGCGACACCGAGGCTATTAGAGACCCAGCTACCCCAACAATAGCGGCTCCTACCCAGCGCGCTATCAACCGCAGAAACTCCCGGCGACTTCGGGCGATATAACCACTGCGTCCAAGAACGAATAGGCTTATAAGTATCATCTCAAGCGGCAGCACCTCGGCAAAACCAGCCAAAAATAACTGGGATATTGAAAATGCAGCCGCAGCCCACCAAATGAGATAACGACCTCTGTCCGACGACGTTTCAACCAGCCGAAGAGCCGCAAGGATCGCATACGGCGTAACCGCAATCGGGTTAATCATGTCGAGGTTCAGGTTGGCAACCATTGGGCCACTTAGCCCATATATCAACGCAGCTGCGATGGACGGAACATTACCCAGGCCCAAGTGTCTGGCGAGAAAATACGCACCTAATGATGCAAGTATTACACATAACACGTTCCAAAGAGAGAAGTTTCCGGGGACTAACAAGTGTAGAACCACCTCTGGCAGGAACCAGGGAGCCGCTTGGTTGCCAGCAAGCGTTATTCCATAGCCTTCGGTGGGAAGCCAAAGCGGCAAATGCATATGATGCCATGCTTGCGCTACGGCTAACTCTTTATAGTATGTAATTTGACCACCAGCGGCGGGATCACCCACAAATAATGGACCAGTTGGCCAGCGACTCGTATCCGTCATAACGCTTGCGCGGCGCAACACAACAGGAAAATATACCGAGAGGTCAGCAACAAAAATGGCGAGTAGCGAAAAACATCCTCGAACCCATGAAATTGACAAGATAGAACGGAGCGCTTGACGCTCATTCTTGCCCACTGAGATGGGCATTTGTTTTAGGGTTGCCAAGGGGCCCATTCCTCCTTATAGTTCACGCATTAGCGCCTGCCGCCGCTTCAAGTACGCCGGGGGACAATTCGAACAACTATAGCGGTTCCAGACTGAGCGAGACCTTGTTCCTCGGGCACCGACTAGGCGCCGGGCAACTACGAGTCCCGTCGTCCGCAGCCGATTGTATGACCTGGCTCGCTAGCCAGCGTCGATTCTCACCGCGTGGGAATAGACGGGAGCGCTAGCCTTCGAAAGGCCGCCGCAGCGCGCGAGCTCTGGACTGCTCCGCAGCCGGGAAGCGATCTGGGTAATGACGCCGCCAACGGATACTTGGTGTGGCGCCGTCCTCGAACTCTTGCGCCAGGGCCTCCCAAATACCTTCCAACATGACCCCGGACGTCGGGGTAGGTGTTGCCGAGTCCGCTATGACCGCGTTGCCCTGTCAGTTGATGAACCGGCGGGTGTTCCTATAGCTTTGCGAGGCGGCCTGCGGCTAGAGTGTTTGGCCCTCGAGGGCTGTATGGAGTATCGGGGCGCAGCACGCCGTGCGATGGGCACGCGATTTCTGGCGCGGCCGGATTGTGAGTCAAAGCCTCGGGTTTGTCCCGCCAGGTTAGTCAACGGCCGCGCATTCGCCAGCGCTTGCGTCTCCGTTATGGCCATCATCGTCGTCTTTGTATTTCCGGCAGCCGTCATGCGGCCTTCAGCTGCGGTACCACCCATCCTCTCTGCAGGGAAGCTCCTCTGGGCACCTTGCACTGGTCGGCAAGGGGTACGGCTTCCAATTCGGCGGGCGTCAAGCAGCCAAGGGAGCTGCGTCAAGGGCTGGTATGGTATTTGTCCCCGGCCTGATCCAGGATGGCTTGGGCTTCGGTGACATCGAGCACGGGCGCTCCGTTCAGGTACTCGTCCCGTAGGCGGCCGTTCAGGGATTTCATCACACCATTGCAAGAGCGTTCCCAACAAACCTCACC
>JAJYNL010000045.1 GCA_021786375.1 Actinomycetes bacterium | reverse complement strand
GCGAGCGTGGAGGCCGGAGCCGCGGTGGTGGTGCTTGAGGCGATGAAGATGGAGCACACCGTGCGGGCCCCCCACGACGGGATCGTCGCCGAGGTGCGCGTCAAGGTGGGCCAGTCAGTGGACGTGGGCTTCGTTATGGCGGTGATGGAGGGACAATGAGCGAGGCGGTTCTATACGAAATGCGCGGCCCGGTCGCCTGGGTGACCATCAACCGGCCGGAAGCGAGAAACGCCCTCTCTCGCCAGGTGCGCGAAGGCCTCTTCGAGGCTGTGCACCGGTTCAACGCCGACGTCGATGCCAAGGTCCTGGTTCTAACCGGAAGCGGGGAGCGGGCCTTCTGCGCCGGCGGGGACCTGAAGGAGATGGCCGACAGCTCACTCACGGTGCCCCCCATCGACTTCGTTCCCCAGTTCGGCAGGAACATCGAGATCGAAAAGCCGACCATCGCCGCCGTCAACGGGGTCGCCTACGCCGGCGGCTTCATGCTCGCCCAGAACTGCGACCTCTGCGTAGCCGCCGAGAACGCCCGCTTCGCGGTCACCGAGGCGAAGGTGGGCAGAGGCTCGCCCTGGGCGGCTCCCCTCTCCTGGCTGGTGGCCCCCAGGGTCGCCATGGAGATCCTCTTGACCGGAGACCCGATCGAGGCGGCGCGCGCCTATCAGCTGGGGTTGGTGAACAAGGTCGTGCCGCTTGGACAGCTCGCCTCGGCAACCCAGGAGCTGGCCATGCGCATCGCGGAGAACGCGCCGCTCTCTGTCCTGGCCGCCAAGCGTACCGTCCGCCTCATGAGCGAGGCGGCGCTTACCGACGCCTTCGTGCAAGCGGAGCGGATCTGGGAGCCGGTGTACCTGAGCGAGGACGCCCAGGAGGGCCCGGCGGCCTTCCGCGACAAGCGCCCACCTGTCTGGAAAGGGAGATAATGCCCGCCGAGATGTCCACCCTGCTGGCCGATCTGGCCGTCGAGGGTGAAGTGATAACCGAAATGCTCTCCGGGCTTTCCCCTGCGGACTACGAGATGCCGACCCCGGCCCAAGGTTGGGCCATCCGCGACCAGGTCAGCCACCTTGCCTACTTCGACGAGATGGAGGTGGTGGCAGGTACCGAGCCGGAGCGCTTCCGGGTCGAGGCCGCAAAGTTGATGGAGGTGGGCGACTCATTCCCCGACGAGGTCGCCCGGCGGTATGCGACGATGCCCGCTGCGGAGCTGGCCATCTGGTTCTCCACCGCACGGGCGCGCCTACTCGACACCTTCGCCACCATGGACGCGCGTGCGCGACTGCCGTGGTTCGGGCCGGAGATGAGCGCCGCCAGCGCCATCACCGCGCGCCTGATGGAGACCTGGGCGCACGGTCAGGACATCGCCGACGCCCTCGGCTTCGTTCGCGAGCCCACCGACCGGCTCCGGCACATCGCACACCTCGGCGTCTCCACCTTTGCATTCGCCCACCGGCTACGAGGGCTGGAAGTTCCCCAGGATGCGGTGCGCGTCGAGCTGGCCTCCCCCGGTGGGGAAATCTGGTCCTGGGGGCCCGACGCCGCCCTGGACCGGGTCGAGGGAAGTGCGCTGGAGTTCTGCCTGGTGGTTACGCAGCGGCGTAACCTTGCCGATACGGGCCTGGTTGTCCGGGGACCGGTGGCACGGCAGTGGATGGGCATTGCCCAGGCCTACGCCGGAGCTCCCGGGCCGGGAAGGGAAGCAGGGAGCTTCCCTGGGAAAGAGAGGTGAGGTGGATGCCTGCCAAACGTCCCGTGAGGATCGCCAACTGCTCGGGCTTCTACGGCGACAGGCTGGCCGCGGCGCGCGAGATGGTCGAGGGTGGACCCATCGATGTGCTCACCGGGGACTACCTGGCCGAGCTGACCATGCTCATTCTCTGGAAGTCGAGGCTGAAGGATCCCTCCGCGGGATACGCACGCACCTTCCTCACTCAGATGGAGCAGGTGCTGGGCACCTGCCTGGAGCGAGGGATCAAGGTCGTCTCCAACGCGGGAGGCCTCAACCCCTCCGGCCTGGCCGCCGAGATCGCCGCCTTGAGCGAGCGCCTGGGGCTCGGAGCCAAGGTCTCCTGGGTGGATGGGGACGACATCTCCGACCGGATCACGGACCTCATAGCTGACGGGCACCCGCTCGCCAACCTCGACACGGGCCAGCCCTTGGCCGAGGCGGGCGTCAAGCCGATCACGGCGAATGCCTACCTGGGCGGATTCGGCATCGCCGAGGCGCTGGCCGAAGGCGCGGACGTGGTGGTCTGCGGCCGGGTGACCGACGCCTCCTTGGTGGTGGGTCCCGCGGCGTGGTGGCACGGCTGGGGGCGCGACGAATATGACCGCCTGGCCGGCGGGGTGGTGGCCGGGCACGTCATCGAGTGCGGCCCGCAGGCGACAGGAGGAAACTACTCCTGGCTCGAGGAGGTGACCGACCGCCGCTACCCGGGCTTCCCCATCGCCGAGGTGGCCGAGGACGGCTCCTCGGTAATCACCAAGCACGCCGACACCGGCGGCCTGGTCTCGGTCGGCACCGTCACGGCCCAGCTGCTCTATGAGATCGCCCAGCCCGCCTACGCCAATCCTGACGCGGTGGCGCACTTCGACACCATCGAGCTCGCTCAGGAGGGCGGCGACCGCGTTCGCATCTCCGGAGTGAGGGGCACGCCCCCGCCCAGTGAGCTCAAGGTGGCCCTCAACTACATGGGCGGCTATCGCAACTCGATGACCTTGGTGCTAACCGGTCTGGACATCGGGGCCAAAGCGGCCTGGGCCGAACAGGAACTCTTCTCCATCCTGGGAGGCAAGGAGCGCTTCGCCGAGGTCGACGTGCACCTGGCGCGCTTTGACCGCGAGGATTCGCCGGACAACGAGCTTGCCACGGCACACCTGAAGATCACGGTGAAGGATCCCGATCCCAAAAAGGTCGGGCGCACCTTCTCCAACGCGACCATGGAGCTGGCACTGGGAGGCTACGCGGGCTTCCACACCACCACCCCGCCCAGCGCGGAGAGCGCCTTCGGGGTCTACTGGCCGACGCTGGTACCCGCCTCGGCCGTCCGCCACCGCGTCGTCCTTCCAGACGGCAGCGAGAGGGTGATACCGCACCTTGGCCAAGGGGGTATCCCCGGCGACCAGCCCAGCGCTGTCCGCGCGCCGGCACCTGCAAGCGACTCCACCGTAAGGGCACCGCTGGGGCGGCTTTGCGCCGCGCGCTCCGGCGACAAGGGGGGCAATGCCAATGTCGGCCTCTACACCCGAGACGACGCATCCTTCGAGTGGCTCGCCTCCTATCTGGACTTGGCGCGCTTCAGGGAGCTGCTGCCCGAAGCTGCGGAGCTCGAGGTACGCCGCTACGAGCTACCCAACCTCCGGGCGCTCAACTTCGTGGTGATCGGTTTGCTCGGAACCGGTGTCGCCTCCTCCACCCGCCCCGATCCCCAAGCCAAGGGGCTGGGAGAATACCTTCGCTCCCGTCACGTTGACATCCCCGCCTCACTTATATCGAAGGAGAAGCGATGACCGATGCAGCCAAAGCGGCCTCGAGCATCACCGTCAATGGAGTCTTCCAACGCGCCTTTCGCATCTTCGCCGAGCGGGTGGCGGTAACCTCTGAGACCTCGAGCATGACCTATGCGGAACTGGGGAGTCGATCGCGCAGGCTGGCGGCTGCCCTTTACGAGCTGGGAGTGCGCAAGGGGGACCGGGTTGG
>JAJYNL010000016.1 GCA_021786375.1 Actinomycetes bacterium | reverse complement strand
GGACTCATAATCCCTTGGTCGCGGGTTCGAGTCCCGCCGGGCCCACGCGGGGTTACACACGAAACTGACGAGGTCACACCTACAAGAGTGCATCACCAGAATGCACCATCGGTGTGACCTTCGTGTTTACCCCGGCTTCGGTGCCGCTAACGCCGCCTCTGGCGAGGTCCAGCCGGCGGCGATGGGACGGGGGGCCCGCTCAGGCGGGCCGGTAGTCGCGGATGTCCTCGGACCTGCGCCTGGCCCTACGTCGGGTGGGCTCGCCTTTTTCGGCCAGGCTCGCCAGCTTTTTAAGGTTGGCCGCGGCCAGCAGCAAGGCCACGAAGACGGCCTGGGCGGCAATGCCGCGCACCCGGCGGCGGGCGGGAGCTGCCAGGGCCTGGTGGCCGGGGTCCTTCACATATCCCTTCATGCCCTCGATGGCATTGCGGCCCTTGGCCAGAGGACTCCTGCCACTCGGCAGAGCCGAAGGGACGCTCCTGGAAGTGGCGGGCGCCGAAAATCCGGCTCTTCAGCTTCCTACGGGATCAGCTGCGTCTCCCCGGATTCCCGAATCGACTCCTTTGATTGATCCTGGCCCTCGGACACCGGCCAGCCGTGCAAGTCAGGCCTGACGCGGCGCCGAGATTGCCATTGGATGCGCGCTCACCCCTGGGGCCGTCAAAGACGGCGTCTTCATGAACATCTGCCCCCATCACCGGCTTGAAGTCCATGGGGCGCAGCACCAGGTGGTAGTTCCCGGAATCTGCATTGGAGTAAGTACGATCGGCGGCGATCTCAGCGCCCACCTCTCGAATTTCGTCGGCGAGGAAGTTGAAGACCTCATCGTCGGGTGCTGTCCAGTCGCAGGCGCCGTCCGGTCCGGCGATGTCCCCGTTCAGCAATACTTCAATCGAACAGGTCGCTCGGCGCATCGGAAATCCTCCTTGGCAACGGCCTCGAGAGTTCTGCCGCAGTAGGCGACAGAACTCATTTCGGCCCCAATGACGGGGTAAACACGGCCGGTCGCGTCATCAGCTGCCATCAGTCTCAGGTTCACCGTCCTCGTCGATCGTCCGAGTCCCGCCGATCTTGCCATCCGGGCCGTCGATGGTGCATTGCTCGCCCGTCAGGTGATCTGGATCCTTGCGGGCCCTCGGCGCCGCCTTGGGTCTCCCGCTTTGTTGCGTGCGTATTGGACCTATTGGACGAGGTCCCTGATCGGACCGCGTCCGAGAGCGCAGCCAGTGAAGATGGCGACTTCTTCGGTAGATTACGGAGGGGAAGTCCTCGGCGCACGGGTTGTAACAGGTGATCCCAAGCGGATGTTCAGGATGGAGTCCCCCCGAGTGGTGGGGGACTCCATCCTGCGAAGCAGTGGCGAAAGGGGAGTGCGCGTGGATCATGGAGCCAACGTCCGGCCTGAGGGCGTAGATCGCCGCGTGCATGGCTACGCACGGCGCCCTGGATGGGGGGAAGCTGTCCCTCGCGAAGCTCCCCGTCGAGGCCGACGCGAGCCACCATCTCAGGTGGGCGGTTGCGAAGGAGCGCCTACCGGTGAAATACATCTCATCGCCGAGCGGCACGCGCAGGCTTACATTTCCGTGGGCGTTGGCGGAGATAGCCCCTGCGGCGACGACTTTGCCGACCACGTCGACCACCTGGTCAGCCATCTTCGGGTCCACTTGGGCCTCCCTCTTTCATCTGGCCGTTGAACCACGATATTGCGCCATGTGTGCCCCTATGTGAGGTTTGCCTTCGTCTGGAAAAGTGCGGACAAATGATGCCACTGCGGATGCTTCCGAACGCCATTCTGTTTGCCTCGCTGGGGTGTCCCGGCCGACGCCACAGAAACCCTTCCGCTTCGTCTTAACCCGCTATGCACTTCTTCCAATGGTAAATTCCGGCGCTGGCAATAGGTGGTGGGCGGCGTTCGGCGCTTCTTGGAGGTGCGCAGGCTCTCCACAGACAGCCGGGACAAGGTGGTTGCGTTGGCCCCACTGCCAGTGCAATATTGGCACTATCCAGGCACTCTCAGTGCGCGGAATGCGGTGGCGAGTTAGAAGATAAACAACTTCTTAAAAACTACTGGACAGTTGCGAGGTTCGGAAGTATTGTCAGGCGCAGTCGGTCGCGGCAAAAAATTCGGTAGTCACCCGGATTGTTCTGGAGGTGTTTTGAAGGTCTTCGGCTGACCGGCGTACTCCGGTCAGTCTTGGTCGCTTCAGCCGGCGGCAGCAGTCCCAAGGTCACCACCTGGCTGCAGTCGGATTATCAGGTCGCAAATTCCAGCTTTCGAGCGGTAATCTCCGTGATCTTTGTAGGTCAGAGGAGGTACCTTTCAAGTCTTTGCTGGGACTGATATCGATATAAACGTTTCGATTTCAAGGCGGTGTTAAGCAGCCATCAATGGGTCGTTGCGTCCGCATTTAAGCCAGGTGGGTTCCGGATTGGCATCGTTAGCAGACAGTATTGAAGTCAGCGTCGTCGTGCCAACACGCAACGAGCGTGACAACATTGGCCCTTTGCTCGACCGGTTGGCGCCGGCGCTCGCGGGCCGGCGCGCCGAGGTCGTGTTCGTGGACGACAGCTCCGATGGCACACCCGAAGTCATCGCGAGCGGTCCGGTGCGGCCGGGCCTTGCGGTGCGATGCCTTCACCGTCCCCCCGAGCTGCGTCATGGCGGCCTGGCGGGGGCGGTCATAGAGGGACTGCGGGCCGCGGCCGCTCCTATCGCGGTGGTCATGGACGGAGATCTCCAACACCCACCGGAGGTGGTTCCTGCCCTGGTGGAGCCGGTGGAGTGCGGCGACGCCGATCTGGTGGTGGGGAGCCGCTATAGCGCCGGCGGAGAGGCATCGGGTCTTTCCGGCATGGTGAGGGAGATCGTGTCGCGCTCTTCCACGTGCCTCTCGCATCTGGTCTTCCACCGCCGGCTCAAGGGCGTATCCGATCCAATGAGCGGGTTCTTGGCGGTGAGGATCGCTGCGCTCGACCTTGATCGCATGAGACCGATGGGCTTCAAGATCCTGCTCGAGATACTCGGCCGCTCCAGCCTGGTCGTTCGCGAAGTGGGGTTCTCGTTCGGCGAGAGGAATGCAGGGGCGAGCAAGGCGGGATTCAGGGAGGGTGTCAGCTTTCTCGTGCAACTGGCCAGGCTACGCCTCGCCTCCACGTTCTCGGTGAAAGTACGCAGAGTGGCCGCGTTCGGCGGGGTAGGAGTTGCGGGTCTGGGTGTCAATTCTGCTGCATTCTGGGTGATGAACGGCCCGGGCCGAATGAATGTGCTTCTGGCCGCCGCCCTAGCGACGCAGGTGTCGACTTCCGCGAACTTTGTCGGGGTGGAACGTTTCGTATTCGGCGGAAAGAGGCGGCGCGGCATTTGGTCGAGGTATCTGGGATTCAGTGCGCTCAATAACGTTGTCATGCTTGGCCGGCTGCCGGTTCTGGTGCTGCTCGTGTCGATTCTTGCTATGCCTGCTCTGCTGGCAAATCTAATCACATTATTCGGATCTTTTGTAGTTCGCTTTGTTGTGAACGATCGGGTTATTTATGGAGAAGGAGTCGGTATGTCTGTAGTCGACATTGGGGAAGCAAAGAGAGTAGGGCCGGTGATCTTAACTCCGAGCACCGATCGCAATGAGGGCGACCGCCCGGCGGTTCGGCTCGGACTTGGCCGGGATTGGCCTCACCGTTACGACATTCACGGAATCCTGCACATTGGCAGCGAAGTCGAGCTCCCGGAGCTCTCCTTTTTCCGCTTGGGTGAAGTGATCGAGCGTCCGGGAAGCTTCGTGGCGGATCTGGAAATCAGGGTCCGGGCATTCGGAGGTTTCCACACGCGCGCCCGCCTTTACCATTCGGTCTCATCTAGCGCCATTCGCTGGGAGGAGCATCTCGGTCCGCTGGCCGCCAACTTCTCGGTGGACATGTCGGGACCGGTGGTGGTGACGGCAAGCCCCACTCTTGCGCGAAGTCCGCACGTGCTCTATACGAACGTTGTCGAGCCTCTCCTTCGCTTTGCGCTGGTCGAGAAGGGGTACATGCTTCTGCACTCGGCGTCGATCAAGCTGGGCGGCGCCGGGGTGATGCTTTCGGCGCGCACCGACACGGGAAAGACCGGAACCGTGCTCCGCCTACTGGGGCTGCCCGAGAGCAGGTTCCTCTCCGACGACATGAGCATCGTCAACTCCGACGGGACCGTACTCAGCTATCCCAAGCCGCTGACCATCAGCGACCACACGTTGCGAGCGGTTGACGCCGGCCGGCTCGGGCGAGCCGAGTGGGCCAGGCTCAGGGTGCAAAGCAAGGTGCACTCGAAGGAGGGTCGCGCATTTGCCATGCGGCTGGCGGAGCACAACCTCCCGATCATGACCATCAACGCCTGGGCACAGCGGATCCTGCCACCGCCAAAATATGACGTCTACCGCCTGGTCAAGTGCACCACCGCCAAGGCCATGTCGGTCTCGGAGGTCTTCATCATCGAGCGGGGGATCGCCCACCACAGCCTCGTCCCGCTGTGCCAGGCGGTCGACGAGATGCTGGCCAATACCGAAGACGCCTACGGCTTCCCCCCGTACCGTTACATCGCGCCTTCGCTCGAGATGAACGGGAATAGGGCGGACGCGCTGCTCAGTAAGGAGCGAGGAATCCTGGTGAGCGCGATGACTGGCGCTCAGATCCACCGCCTCGCCTCGCCCGATTTCTCCTGGGGAAAGGACATTGCCGGCATAAGTGCGGGCCGGGAGTGGCGAGCGGCCTTCCCGGGCAGCATCTCCCCGTCCCTGGCCGACTTGGAGCCATGAGCCTGTTCCGGTCCATCACCTCCGTCGAGAGGCAACTCCCGGAGGCGCCACCAATTCGCGACCTCAGACTCGTCCATGAGCCGGAGGTTCCGGGGCAGGTCATCCGCATGTGGTCCCAGCTCAGGGAGAGCGCCGCTTGGCAGGTGGCCGGAGTGCTCGGCCTTGCAGCAGTTCTACGCCTGATCGACTTGGGTCGTTTCGGCTACAACGGTGACGAGGCCGTCTATGCGGGCCAGGCCGCCTCGCTGGCGGGCAACCCGCTCTTCGTGGCAGAGTTCCCGGTCTTTCGCGCGCATCCGCTCCTGGTGCCGGTGTTGATGTCACCCCTGTTCGCACAGGGCACGCCCGACCTGCGAGGCAGGGTGGTCATGGCGTTCTTCGGAGTGGCACTGGTTGCGGGCTGCTACTTGGCCGGCCGCGAACTCTACAACCACCGTACGGGCAGGCTTGCGGCACTGCTCATGGCCGTGATGCCCTATGAGGTGATCATCAGCAGGCAGGTGCTCCTCGATGGGCCGGCGGTGGCCTTCACCGTGTTCTCCCTTTGGATGCTTGCCCGCTGGGTCAGAAGGGGTGGAACCCTATGGCTCGCCTCCTCCGCGGCGCTTCTGGCGCTGGCGATCCTCTCCAAGGAGACAATGGTGGTGATGGCGGGTGGTGCGGGGGTGTTCCTGCTCGTCAGCCGGCGAGTGGAGCATCCCTTGAAGAGCGTTGCCGTCTTCGCGGTGATCCTTGCCTTTGTGTCGGCAGGCGGAGTCGCGGCACTTGTCATGAGCAACCATGCCGCCACCGGCGGCGACTACATCGCATGGCAGCTCACCCGTTCCTCGAATCACGCGCTTACCTTCTATCTGACCACCGTGACACCGGCGATGGGATTGCTGGTTGTCGGGTGCGCCGTGGGCGCCCTGGTCCAACGGTGGAACAGGAACTGGCAGGGGCTCCTTCTCGGCAGCTGGGCCCTTGCACCCATTGTCTTCTTCCAGCTCTATCCCCTGAAGGGCTTTTCATATCTGCTTCCTGCAGCACCACCGATAGCGCTCTTGGCGGCCCGGTTCCTGCGCACTGTCCGCTGGGGCGGACGGCTCTCGGAAGAAGGAGCGCGCGTTGCCCGCACGGTACTGTCGGCCGCGATAGCGACCTCGCTTGCCATCGGCGCGTGGGCCGCGGTGTTTTCCTCGCCGGCCAGTGCCGGAATGGCCGGAACCGGTGGTCTCCCCGGAGGTCGTGAGGCGGGCAAGTGGGTGGCGGCGAACCTGGTTCGCGGGACGGAGCTCATGACGCTGGGACCGACGATGGCCAATATCATCGAGTTCTACAGCCACTACCCGGCTCAGGGCCTCTCGGTCAGCGCAGACCCCCTCCACCGGAACCCGGCGTACACGCCGATAGAGAATCCGGATCTTGCCATCCGCGATGGGCAATTCTCCTATCTCGTATGGGATGTGTATTCAGCCATGCGCTCACCAACGACCAG
Source organism: Actinomycetes bacterium (assembly GCA_021786375.1). GTDB lineage: Bacteria > Actinomycetota > Acidimicrobiia > Acidimicrobiales > Acidimicrobiaceae > Acidithrix. The sequence goes on along the minus strand of JAJYNL010000016.1, from coordinate 14,447 downwards.
TGCGCGCATGTCCAAGTTGTTGATGCGGTATCACGCTCACTCCGTATACACCGGCCGCGAAGCCGGGCGGAGCGTGATCGTCATCTACGAGGTCCACCCGTGAGCGGGTGGCGCCGATGGGCTGTCGCAGCCATGGCGGCTGTGGTGGTCCTGGGGTACCCCAGCCGGGGAGTGGCCGGTGCGACCGCGACCATCGCTGTCGGCCACCCTCCGGCCCCGGCGACGAGGCAAATCCGGCATGTGATCGTCATCATCCAGAGCCACCACTCCTTCGACAACTACTTTGCCCTCTACCATGGCGTGCCGCCGCTTCCAAGCGGGGCTTGCCTTCCCACGGCGCTGCCGGGTGCCGGGTGCGTCGAACCGTTTACGCTCGCTCCCGGCTCGAGCAAGGCCGGCTTGAACGACAGCGCCTCGGCGATGCTTCTGGCCATAGACGGTGGCAGGATGGACGGCTTCGTCAGGGCTCAGAGCAATGCCCGGATCGGCACCGTGGCGATGGGACACTACGGGGCACAAGACATGGAGTACTACTGGTCGCTGGCCCGGCGGTTCACCCTCTTCGACAACTTCTTCGCGGCCACTCCCGGCGGATCCTTCCCGAACCGTCTGTTTGCCATCTCCGGGCAGGACGCGGGCTACGCGAATGCCGGAGCGGCGGCGGCTGGAGTCGACGTGGCGACCATCTTCGACGAACTGCAGGCGAAAGGTGTGAGTTGGGAGTATTACGTCGAAGGGCTGAACGCCAACGAGCTGGCCAGCCCAAGCGGCTATCAGAAGACGCTGGTCCCGCTGCTTTCCATGCCCCGTATTCTCCATGATCCGGCAATGGCGGGGCGGATCACCGGCCTGGGGCGCTACTTCAGCGACCTCGAGTCGGGGAAGCTTCCGGCGGTGTCCTACGTGGCTGCCACTTCGAGCTCGGAGCAGCCTCCCCAGGACCCGAGCAAGGGCGAAGCCTTTGTGCGCACCCTCATCAACGCGCTCATGCAGAGCTCCGCTTGGAGTTCGACAGCGGTGATCCTTACCTGGGATGAGGCCGGCGGCTGGTACGACCATGTCGCGCCTCCGATGGTTGGCGCAGGAGCCGCCGGGACCACCCGGCAACTGGGGTTGCGGGTGCCGGCTCTGCTCGTAAGCCCGTATTCGCGTGCCGGCTCCATTGTCTCGGGGCAGTTGGACACTACGTCCATTCTCCGCTTTATAGAGCAGAACTGGGGTCTTGCCCCGCTCACCTCTCGCGATGCCTCGGCTTCCAGCCTCTCGCTGGGCCTCGATCTCGCCCGCAAGCCGATTCCGCCGCTGGTGAGCTCGGCGGTGCCCATGCAGGTGGCGGCGAGTCATCGCCCTGCCTGGCTGGTGTACCTGTTCTACCTCGGCGCATTGGCTGCGGCCGCGGGAGTGCTGATCCTGGCGGCGACGGCCGAACGCAGAGGCCGGGGCAACCTCGAGGAGGCCGCGTCGGAAAAGAAGGCGCACGGGTGGCGGGTCCTGGAGCGTTGGCGATGAAGGGCCGGATTTTCGGGACGGTGCTGGGACTCTCCGTCTTGCTGGCCTTGGGCGTGGCGGCCGCTCCCCGACCTGCGGCCGCCGCATCGGCGGGTCGCCTGGGCAGCGTTGTGGTACAGACGGTGCCGTCTTTGGCCGGCGTTGCGGTCCAGTTTGACGGGCTCAGCACCGTCACCGGCCCGGCCGGGCAGGCCACCTTCTCAGCGGTGCCGCTGAAGGATGCCGCCACGCGCGTAGGCGTCAAGACCCAGGTTGTCTCGGGCGGCTTGCGGGTCAGCCTCTACCGGGTGGTGATCGACCCCAACCACCCAAGCTTCCAACGGCGCCTCTTGCTCGAGCTCACCGAAGACAAGCGGGTAAGCATCTCGGTCGTCACACCGGACGGTAGGCGAGTCGACCCCTCGGGAATCACCGGGCTGAGCATGACCGACAACCTGGGGAGGACACTCACCCTGGCCGGCAGTCAGGTCGCTGGGCCGGTCTGGATGGAGGCGCTGGTGCCAGCGCTTGGAAAGGACGGGATCTATGGGCGCCTGGTCACTTACACCCTGCAGTCTGTGATGGTACGAGGGTCCAACGTCGTCAATCAAGGCCGGCTGCGCCTTGTGCCGTTTTCGGCATCGACGTGGGTTATCCATGGGCTCTTCTTCGACCTCTCGATCCATGCGACCGATGCGCTGGCCGGCTCGCCGGCCGGCACGTCCGTGAAGCTCGTCTTTCCGGACCAGAGTGAGCGGACTTTGACGATGGGCTCGGCGCACGCGGCTCGCTTCGTGGACATCCCGCGTGGCCAATACACGGTTGTAGTGCAAGGGGGGGTTATGAATCTGCGCTCCCCGCTGAGGCTCTCCCGTGACCAGGAGCTGAGTGAGAAGGTGGTCACCACCGGGGACGCGGCGCTTCTGCTCTTGGTTGTCGGTGGCGGTGCGGCCCTGGCCTACTTCTTCGGCGCCTATCGGCGCCGGGCCGGTTCTTTGCCGGCAGCGAGGGGATGAGTCCGGTGCGGCGCAGCCGGATCATCCCAGCGGGAGCGCGTGTGACGCTTCAAGGGCTTGTGGCCGTCGTGGCCTTGGCCGGATGCACCCTGGGAGCATCCGGAATGGCCGGAACGCCGGTTCCCGCGCATCCGGCGCCTTTGACCCCAGCACCGACAACGTCACCAGCCCGGTCCACGGCCAACTCGGCCGTTCCGTCGTCTGCCGCCCGGATGTTCGCCTACTACTACCTGTGGTGGGACCCGGCTCACTGGCGCGCACGTCTGGGCTCGTCCTATCCCTTTTCCCGGGTTCCAAGTCCTCTCCCGGCCAAGCTGGGTGCCGATGGTTGTAACCCGGTGAGTCTGTATCGCGGAAATCAGCTGACCGACGTTACCAGCCCTCTCTACGATCAATCCGATCCGGCTCAGATGGCAAGCGACGTCCGTGAGGCGGCTTCGGCGGGCCTGGCCGGCTTTGCCGTCGGCTGGGCCGGCACGGGCGCACCGGGCCAGAGTGCTGCCTCCTCTACGTTCAATACGCGCCTCGCGTCCCTGGTCAGCGTGGTGCAGGCCTATGACGCAGCAGGGGGCCACTTCAAGTTGTGGGTTTCCTACATGTCGTCATCGCGTATTCGCACCTTGCAGGCGATCGACAACGACTTTGACTACCTGTGGGCGGCCTACGGCGCCAGCCCGGTCTTCGACCGCTCCAACGGCGGGCGGGTGACGCTCATTCTCATGGGCAGCCGCAAGTATTCGTTGAGCCTGCTGGAGCAGGTGAGCAGCACGTGGAGGAGCCACTTCTACCTGGTAGGGGATGAGAATTGGCGCACCTGGAATGCTTCCCGGGCTGCCGTTTTCGACGCGGACCAGTACTACTGGTCGAGCGAGCCGCCGAGCGCGGCGTCCTACGCAAGGATCGCCTCGCTGGCCGCGATGGTACGCTCCGAGCGGAATCCGGACGGGAGCGCCAAGCAGTTCTTCAGCCCGCTCGCTCCGGGCTACGACAAGCAGCTCGCCGGGGGACGCGACTGCGTACCCCGGGCAGGCGGGCAAACCATGCGTGACCTCTTCGCGGGCAACTCGGTCGCGCGCCCCGACGCCTGGTTGGTCATCAGCTGGAACGAGATAACCGAGGGAACCTACATCATGCCGCTCGAGCGATATGGAACCCAAAGCCTGGCCACACTGAGCTCGATAATCGCCGGAGCGGCGAGAGGGGAAGGATGATGACGGTGACTCCTCGTCAGTTGGCGGCCGCAGGGGCCGTGCTCGTGGTGGTCCTGGCTTCGATGGCGACGCGCTCGGCCGCCTCGGGCACTCTGCCCGGGCCGCCCGCCATCGAAGCGCCCTCGGCGCCCGCGCCCTCGGCCCAGGTGGCCAAGCCCAAGATCTACACGCCGGCGGGTCCCCGGAAGGTGGACGGCTGCGTGATCGGGGTTTCCAACGCGAATCCCGAGATTGGGGCCGGCGCCGAAACCGTCACGGTTCGCACCACCGCTGGCGCCTGGGTCTCGCTGAGCGCGGGCTATGCCAGCTACAGGAGCACCTACGGAGCCCAGGCGGACCAAGGCGGCATGGCGGTCTTCGAGCTTGCCAACCCGAACGCGACTCCGGGCCGGACGGTGAGCCTCGCCGCCCGGGTCAGCTTGCAGGGGAGCCGGGCAAATTGCGACGGCTCGTTCACGCCCAAGCCACTGGTTTGCGCGGTGACGGCGGTCTCCCAGACGATGAGGGTGGGCGAGGTCTTGGAGAACGTGGTCGTGTCGAGCGCCCCCGGCGCACAAGTGCGCTTGAGCAGGCTTTCCGGCTCGGTGGTTTGGAACTACGCCCGGAGCGCACCCACCGGGGTGCTCTCCGTTCCCGTGCCGATCCCCTGGTCCGAGGTGGGAAAGAGCGTCCGGGTTCAGGTGGAGGTTGCCATGCTGGGCGCCCAGGCCGGCTGCGTTACGAGTTTCGTGCCGACTGCGGACGGCTGATCGTTCGCCAGGAGGCGAAGTTGCCAAGGAGGTGGCGCGATGAATCGGTCAAGGAGATGGTGGGCTGCACCGGGGAGTGAAAGCCGGAAGGGTTCCGCTGGGTGGGCGCGCAGGCCGGCCGCTCTGGTGGGTGCGGGTACGCTTGCGCTTTCGTCCTTTGCGCTGCCCCAGGCCGCCAGTGCCTCGGTGGTTGGCGGGGTCAGTCCCGAGCTGACCAGGGCTCCGTACCTAACCGACGTGACCCAGACCGGTGTCCAGGTGAGCTGGGCAACCGCGAGCCAATACCGGGGGGTGGTCGAGTACGGGCCGCCTGGTGCCTGCGACGCCAACACGGCGATATCCGCCAAGCTTGGCTCACCGGTCAGCGTGGGGTCGGCCCGGGAGTACATGAACGACGTGCAACTTTCGGGTTTGAGCCCCAACACCACCTACTGCTACCGGATTCTTTCGGCGGGCTCCACTCCGGTTGACTTTCTCGGCTCCAATCCCTCACCGGAGTTCAGCACCCTGCAGCCGGCCAATGGAACCCAGCCTTTCACCTTCGATGTTCTCGGAGATTGGGGCGACACCACCAACAGTGGCGTGAACGACGGCTCGGTGAACCGTAACCAGGCCGCCATAGACGCCGAGATCGCGGCCAGCGGGGCTCGCTTCGCCGTCTCGGTGGGCGACACGGCCTACATGGGAGGGAGCCAGACCAACTACGGCGACCTGTACCAGACCGGAGCGAACGTGAGCGCGGTCTTCGCCCCCGAATACTGGGCGGTCCCGGGAGAGACAATTCCGCTCATGCAGACCGACGGGAATCACGGGATGAACGCCACCTCCTTGGCCATCTGGCCCGAGGACGTCTCGGCTGCGGCTTCCGGGGGCATCTACTCCATGACCAGCTACCCATCCATAGACGGCTCCACCCCGATGAGCTATCCCACCACCGCCTATGCCTTCAGCACCGGCGGGGTCCGTTTCTACATACTCGAAGCTTCCTGGGGCAACACCAACGTCGGAACGGCCAGTGGGGGGACCTGCGGCTCCAACTGCGCGATATACCAGCTCGACCACGACGCCCACTGGACCGTGACCTCAGCCGAGTACCAATGGTTGGCTCGCGATCTGGCCACGCACCCGGGTGGGCTGAAGTTCGCCTTCTTCCACTTCCCGCTCTATTCAGATAACTCGACCCAGCCGAACGACGGTTACTTGGATAACACTCCAGCCAGTGCGTTCAGCCTCGAGCAGTTGCTCCATGACAACGGGGTGGAGCTCGCCTTCAGCGGCCATGCGCACATATATCAGCGCAACGTTGCCGTTCCGGGGGGCGTGACCAGCTATGTGACCGGTGGCGGCGGTGGGGTGGCGGAGCCGGTGAACCACTGCTCCAAGACCGATGCCTACGCGGTCGGCTGGTCCTACAGCAATGGGAAGGGGTCGGCATGCGGAGCCGCCCCGGTTCCTGCGAGTGATTCGCAGGTCTACAACTTCCTCCGAGTGTACGTGTCGGGCTCCAACGTGACGGTCACGCCCATCAACGCGGCCGGCACCGCCTTTGACCAGGTCACCTACAACTTCGGAGCCGACACCCTGGCCCCGTCCGCTCCCGGCGCGCTATCTTTCACCCAGCCGGGTTCGTCGAAGGTCCGGCTCGCCTGGACGGCCTCCGGCGACAACATCGGGGTCAGTGCCTACGACATCTATCGCAACGGCCTTTACCTTGCCACTGTGGTTCCGTCGGCGCGAAGCTATTTGGACAATCCGGTGCCCAAGGGGATCTCCTTCACTTACCAGGTCGTGGCGCGCGATCTGGCCGGAAATGCCGCTTCGAGTGCCGTGACCACTCTGGGCGTATCTGATTCGCCGCCTCCGTCCACCCCCGGCTCGCCGTTGGCAGTGGCCCGGACTCCCACATCCGCGTCGATCAGCTGGACGGCTTCCACCGACAACCTTGGTGTTTTCGGCTACCAGGTGCTCCGGGGCGGTTCCTCCATCGCCATGGTACCGGCGGGCTCCACCGGCTTTGTGGACACGAATCTCGTCCCGGGGTCCTCCTACTCCTATCAGGTGCAGGCGCTGGACCTCGCCGGAAAGCGGTCGCTGCCGAGCACGGCGGTGACGGTGGCCATGCCGCCGGACACGGAGCCTCCCACCGCTCCGGGTGGCCTGCAGACCGCCTCGGTCACCTCGGGATCGGTCCTCCTGGAGTGGGCCCCGTCGAGTGACAACCTCGGCGTCCTCGCGTATCAGGTGTTCCGCGACGGGGTGACGGTGGCGACGGTCTCGGGTGTCTCCTACCTGGACATCGGTGTTGCGCCTGGTGGTCATTACCAGTACCAGGTCGTTGCTGTGGATGCCGCGGGCAACTCCGCACCGGGTGCGCTTGTGGGCGTTTCGACGCCGGCGGCGGGCACTGTCTTCTCCGACGGTTTCGAATACGCCGGCCTGGCCCGGTTCCAGACGGTGAGCGCCCTGGCGACCGAGTCGGTGACGGTGCATTCGGGCGGCTATGCCGCCGAGGCGCTTAGCAGCGGTGCACCGGCCTTTGCCTATGCGGACCTCGGGGGGTACTACGCCGGGGTCTGGAGCCAGGCGTGGGTCTACGTGGCCACTGCCCCGACCTCGGCCAACCTCTTCGGCCTGAGGAGCTCCTCGGGTGCATCGATGGTGAACATATATCTCAGTCCGACGGGCAAGCTGGCGGTGAGGAACAACGTCGGCGGGGTTACCGCGACCAGCGCTACGCCGCTCACCACCGGTGCCTGGCATCTGGTGGCGCTGGAGGTGTCGATGAGTCCCGGCGGTGGAGCTGTCAACGCGTATCTCGACGGGGCCCCGGTTGCCGGACTGGCACTGACCTCCCAGGAGCTGGGGTCGTCGCCGATAACCACTCTGCAGCTTGGCGACACCTCTTCCGGCCGGACCTTCGATATCTATTTCGACGACGTGGCCGTTGCGACATCACAGCCAACCTGATCAGGTCGCGATCCGGCCGGCCTTGCGCGGGGCAGGGCCGGCCGGATGGCCGGATAACCGAGGGACTCGGGGTCCTGGCGGGACGCGGGCCACGGCCGTCGCTAAATTGGAGCTGTGCGCGCATGGCTTAATCGGCTTGTCTGCCGTTGGACGACTCATGATTGGTGGGCTATCTCTTATCCGCCCGCGCGGCGCTGGGAGTGCCATCGCTGCGGGTTGATCAGGGAGGACGCCCCGCTGCCCCCCTCTTCTGCGGGGAGGAATCCCGCAGGTGCCAGGCACGGCATGCGCCGCGAGCAAGGCGGCGGCAGGAGCTAGCGGTGGCTTGCCGGCTCCGGCATCTCCGGGCTGCAGCAGGGAATGGCCACGGCGCTTGAGCTTCGTCTCCCTGGGCTCTATTGGCGAGGCGGGTGCTCAGGAGGCCAAGGCTGCGCAAATCTCGTCGAGTTCCCGGTCGGAGGATTTGATGATCCTCTCGCCTTCGGCCATCAGATCGCCCAGGTTTTCGTTCGAGGCGTCGTCCAGGGCTTTGGAGGCGGGGATCAAGTCAACCTGCAGGCGCCAGTAGGCGTGGGCGGGGAGCATCTCGCGCAGCTGGCGGTCGACGACGTGGCTCGCGCCATCCATGACGAGGTGGGAAGCACCTCGGAGATGTGGCCGGCCCTCGTCTTCGTGGCCGTGGTGGCGCTTCTGACGGCGGCGGTCTGGCTGTTCTTCATGCGCTACGACTCCCACCACCCTCTCACCGAGGGGGAGCAGGAGGAGGAGATCATCGGCATCTAACGGGATTGGGAAGTCCCGCTTCCAGGCTGCTTCAGCCTCGGTGGCGATTGTGCCGCACTCCGAAGACAAAGTAGATGATCGGGCCGATCGTGTTGAGCATGATCACCGGTACCCAGGTCAGCTTCCTTCCCTTTACCTGCTCAGGGGGGCGCCGGGCGAGATCGGTGAAGGCTGTCGCGGCCAGCGACAGCTGAATTGATGCGATGACAAGGATAAGCGCCCTCTGGCGCCGGCTCAGATCCTTCCACTTGCGTTTCGGCATCGGAGATCCCCTTTCGGCCACTCGCGCACGACCCTCTCCGGGCGGCACACCCGTGGGTGTAAGGTGCGTGATAAGCCTCCGCACCATACCGCTGGACGGAGGCCATGATGTCAGGCTAGTTCCGGTGTGCGCCCGCCGTGGGCCACAAGGCAATGAGCGCGAGGCCACAAGCCGCCGAGCCCCAGCGTGGCCGGCGTCACGGGGCCAAACCGTATGGTCCCCCATCGGAGCTCTCGGCTCTCGGCCGGGCTCGGAGATGCGCCTGTTTTTCGGCGGACGTAAGGGTGCGGCTGGGCGGGTGCGCCGTTACCCTCACCCGGTCGGCGGAGGTGCGGCGGGCCGGGTGATTCTCCTTCGGTGGTGCTCTAACTCAACTAATCCGCTCCGCGTGTCGATCAATTACATGGGTGAAACTGCGCGGGACCCCCTCCCTTTGGCGGGGAGCGTGCGCCACTTGCCGATGGCCGCCGCGGCCGGCAGGAGCCCGAACCTCATAGGGATGGAACGGTTGACCGGATTGAGGAGCGAATACCGCGTGCTCGGTCTCGAGGAGGGCGCCTCCTTCACCGAAGTCCGCAACGCCTACCGGCGGTTGGCAAAGCGCTGGCATCCGGACGCACCCACCGGCGATAGAGAGCGCTTCGAGCAGGTCTGCGCGGCACACCGCCACATCGTCGGATCCTACCGGGATCCCGGCTTGGGTCAAGAGGTACGTGCGCTCACCGAGCGCGGGCGTCTGGACATGGCCGAGAGGGAGCGATTGGAGAGCCGGGCCGTCTTCGAGTCGCTGACCGTTGAGGAGCAGCGCGCCTTGGTCCGTCGCGGATACTCCGAGCTGCTTCACCGGACACTTTCCGGGGAGACCGAGGCGGAGGCGGCGCGCGCCCTTGCCGCCCTCAATTGGCCGCCTTATTTGGTGGAGCGAATCGTCTTGGAGACCCCGGGTGGGGCGAGCGTTGTGGGTGGCTCTCGAGGACCCGAAACGCCTCACTGCAGCGAGCGGGAACGGGACGAGGGACCGCCCAAGAGGCGCAGGATCTTCTCCGGCCGCTAGCAAGGGTTTCCCCCCAGGTGGCCTCGGCCCCGAGAGGAAGCTGCATCTGCGGGGGCCCCGTCCGGATCGCCAGCAGGCGGCGCGGACCCGGCACTTACTTCACCGCACTGACAAGAGTCAGGTGAATGATCCGCACTCGGCGCCCGGCGGCGGCCGAGAAGCCGAGCCGGCTGGTCGATGGGCCCCCATCGCTCTCGCCCCGGGTAGTGGGCTTAGGCCGGCTGATGGCTTGGACTTGACCGGTATCCGGGCGCCCAGGTTGTAGCGGCCCAAGATCGCAGACCCAGGTGCGGAGCGGGCGGCAGTGGCGGCAGTGTGTGGTGAGGCGAGCGCGCTCGAGTGCTCGGCCGGCTGTCCACGCGCCGCTGCCTATGAAGCGCGATCCGGGCGGGTCCCTCGTTGCGTGTGTGGCTCAGGTCGGAGGCCCCGCCGACGGGCCCGAGACTCCCGGCCATGGTTGGCTCTCTCCTGGCAAGACGGGTGTGCATCCGGCTTTGGTCATGAGTCTTATGGTTGGGGCGATGCGCGAGCAAAGGGCCCTTTGCCGCATTGCCTCAGGAGAGCTCTTCCCCGGCCTCTCCGATCGCCACCTCGCGGACCGGCGCACGGTCGTGGGGGATGGTGGATCCTGCCTCGGCATGCACGAACTTGGAGCCACGCAGGAGGGATGCCACTGCGGCGATGATGCTCATGGCGGCGGCGAAGGCCAGGATCAGGACCAGGCCGTGCTTGAACGGGTCGGAGATGAGCGAGGGGAAGAAGCTGCGTCCAGTGAGGATCTGCGCCTGGTGCGCGGGAAGCGAGGCGAGCAGCTTCGGCCCCAAAAGTTGCTGCAGCGGGTTGTAGCCAAGGAAGGCGGCAAAGAGGTATCCCAAAGGCGGCAGGTGGGAGAGCTGCGCCGCCACGGTGGCCGGAACGGAGTGGGCCACCAGGCCCTTGTACATGCTGCCCGGCACCGTCGCGTTCAGGCCGAAGACCATGAGGGTGAAGAAGAGCCCCATCGAGAGGGGCATTCCCGAGTTGCCGAAGGTGACGCGCATGCCCGAGGCAGCGCCCCGCTCGCGTGCCGGGACCGAGTTCATGATCGATGCGGTGTTGGGTGAGACGAACAACCCCATGCCTACTCCGTTCGCGAATATCAGCAGGGCGAAGGGCGGGTAGGAGAAGTTCGGCGGCACCGCCATCATTATCAGGTAGGTGGCCGCGGTTATCAGCATTCCGGCGGTGGCGAAGGGTCGCGCCCCGTAGCGGTCGGAGAGCTTGCCGGCGATCGGTCCGGCCGCCACCATGCCGATCATGAGGGGCAGAACGTATATGCCCGACCACAAGGGGGTGGAGGTATAGTCGTATCCGTGCTGGGGCAGCCAGATCCCCTGGAACCAGATGATCAGCATGAACTGCATGCCACCACGCCCGATCGAGGCGAGGAACTGGGCGATGTTGCCGGCGGCGAATGCGCGGATCCGGAAGAGTGAGAGGCGGAACATAGGGTCGGGAACCTTCGTCTCGATGAAGACGAAGGCGATCAGGACCACTATTCCGGCGATGATCATGCTGTAGACGAAGGGATCGTTCCAGCCCACCAGGCTCTTGCCGTAGGGCTTGATGCCGTAGGTCACACCGACCAGCAACATGGCCAGCCCACCAGCGAATGCGATGTTGCCCAGCCAGTCGACGTGTGAGCGGATGTGCACGCCGATCTCACGGAGCTTGAGGTAGGCCCAGACGGTTCCGAAGAGGCCAATGGGCACGTTGACCAGGAAGACCCAACGCCAGCCGACCTGAGACAGTAGGCCTCCGGCCAGGATTCCGAAGAAGCTTCCGAAGATCGCGGCGACCATGTTGGTGCCAAGAGCCAGACCGAGCTGTTCGGAGGGGAAGGCGTCGGTGATAATGGCGGCGGAGTTGGCCATCAGCATGGCGCCTCCCACGCCCTGCACCATGCGCATGATAACCAGCTCGAGCGCGCCGGTGGATCCCTTGCTCCAGACCACGGACAGCAGGAGGGCGCCCACGGTGAAGACCGCGAAGCCCAGGTTGTACATCCTCACGCGGCCAAAGATGTCGCCGATGCGTCCCAGCGTCACCACCAGGACCGCGGTGACCAGCATGTAGCCCATCATGATCCACAGCAGATAGGGGAAGTTGGACGGGTCGAGGGGGTTCAGCCCGATTCCGTTGAAGATGACGGGAAGGGCAATTATCAGGCTGGTGGCGTTCATGGACGCCAAGAGGACGCCGATCGTGGTGTTGGAGAGAACCAGCCATTTGTAGTGCGGTCCCACATCCTGGCGTGCCTGCAACGCTCGGCTCTCCACGGTGCGCAAGGTGGGCCCCTTTCCATCCCGTTCCGGGGTGGCCGGAAGCGGGAATGCTCATTCCAGCCGCGCGGCATATCGAGTGGTCGTGCTTCGCCAGGAGGCACTCGGCTTCGGGCCGTGGGCCGCTTGGACGCCCTGGCCAGCGGCGGAGCGAGGCTCCATGCCGCCCCCCTGGCCGCACCCTCTGCGCGGCTTGCACGGGCCAGAGGCGTATATGTGTACTATACAACTAACTTTACGGATGGCAAAAGCATATTCCGGCTTTGCCATTAGCCTCCACCTCAATGATGGCAAGTGATGAACGCGTTGGACGGACCGCCAGGCTGGAGCTCAGCGACCAGCGGCTAACGGAGTTTGAAGCACTGGTTCTCGACGCCTCGCCGGAGGGGATAGTGTTGGACCGTTCGGCCTTCTACCCCGGAGGCGGTGGGCAGCCGCCTGATCACGGCGCCCTGGTGTTTGCCGGAGTCATGTGCCGGATCGTGGGCGCGCGCAAGGGGGACGACCTCTACCTGCTGCCCGCCCAAGGCGATCCGGTACCGGGTCCTGGCACCAGGGTCCGCGGGGTCGTCGACCGAGGCCGCCGCTTTGAGCTGATGCGCACCCACTCCGCCCTGCACGTCCTCTCCGGAGTGGTCTTCAGGGACTTCGGTGCGCTGGTTACCGGAGGCAACATGGATCCGCTCAGCGCCCGGCTCGACTTCAACCTGGAGACTGTGCCTGAAGGGTTTCGCGACGACCTGGAGCGCTTATGCAACCAGGAGGTTTTGGCGGACAGGGCCATCGAGGTCTTCAGCCTCCCCCGCCAAAAGGCCATGGAGATCCCCGACATCATTCGCACCGCCACCAACTTGCTCCCGCCGGAGATAGAGGTGGTGCGGATCGTCGACATCGTCGGGCTAGACACCCAGGCCGACGGCGGCACTCATGTGGCATCCACCGCTCAGATCGGCGAGTTGTCCGTGACCAAGGTGGAGAACAAAGGCAAGGGATTCAGGCGCGTGCGCATTTCCCTCCCCAGACTCTGAGGCGAGCCGCGCCGGTGAAGGTGCCTATGCCTGGGTTCGCTGGCGCACCGAGGTGATGGTCTGGCCGCTCGAGCGCGGGTGCGAGGCAACCAGGAATGCGAGCGGAGTCCGAAGGAAGAGGGCCGTGAACCAGGCGATGATGCGCACGGCGATGGGTGAGAGCACGGTGACGAAGGCCGCCCCCCAGATGACCCCGGCGATAACGTCCCAGGGGTAATGCACTCCCACATAGACCCTGCCAAAGGCCAGCAGGAGGCCGGCGACGGTGGCAATGAAGGCGAGGATCCTGCGTCGGGCGAGCCATAGGCCGGCCAGGGCGGCGCCCGCTATGGTGGCGTGCCCGCTCGGGAAGCTGAACTCCTGAGACTTCGCCAGCAGCACCTCCATTCCGTGGAGCGTCCAGTACGGCCGCCGCTCAGCTACGAGGGGCTTGAAGACCAAGGAGGAGAACATCCAGGCCACAACCGTTCCGCCCGCCGCCCAGAGGACACGGGCAACTGCGACGCTGGGGTCGTGATCGTGCCTTGCCGACCACCATGCCAGGAGTAGGAGAAGGCCGAGAAATCCGATGCCTGCATAGAGCGAGTAGAACTCCATGAAGGAGTGCGCCCAGCCGGTGTTCCGCGCAAAGTGGTTGACGTCGATGTACCAGTTGTTGTCAAGCGTGCGCAGGCTGCCCAAACCACGACTCCTCTAGCGTGCCCAATCGCAGGCCGGGCGCTTGATTCCGCCCGCACCACGCACTAAAAGCCTATTCAGGACCCGGCTTCGGGGAAGCTATGACCTGCTCCGGCCCAGGTAGACCTTAGCCCGGTCGCCCCGAGGAGACGGGCAGTCCCGCCCGTCGCCATTCGGGAAACCCCTCCTCCAGGCGTGCTGCTGAGACCCCATACTGGCCGAGCAGCCTGACCGCTGCGGGTGCGAATGCGCAGTATCGGCCGCGGCAGTACGCGACGACCTGCCGTCCGGCGGGGATCTCGGAGATCCGGCTTTCGAGCTCGGTGATGGGGATGGAGATTGCGTTGGTGATGTGACTGTCCAGGTATTCGACCTCGGGGCGCACGTCGATGATGACGACCCCGGTGTCCCGCATCATTTGCGCCAGCTTGTCGCGGCTCACCACGGAAACCTCGCTCAGGTCGCCTACATAGGCGACCTGCAAGCGCGCGAGATCGTCACGTGTCCCCTCCGCCACCTCGCACAGCGCATCCCACAGCGCATCCACCGCCGGTCCTGATAGCCGGTAGTAGATCCGTGTGCCCTCGCGACGCTGCCTAAGCAAGCCGGCGCGAGCAAGGGAGCGCAGGTGGTGAGAGGTGTTGGCCGAACTCTGCCCGATTTCCCTGGCGATTTCGTCGACAGAGCGCTCGCCTTGGTTGAGCAGATCGACGATCTCCAGGCGCCGCCCGGTGGCCAGGGCGCCCGCAACCTCGGCCACAGCGTCGAACAGCGCCGACTTGGCGGAGTGCGAGCCGACCGCGGTGCGCCTATCCTGTCTGTCCACTCCACCGACATTAGGCCGCCGTCCCGGGGCGGTGCCACCGAAAGCTGGATTCCGGGCCTGACTC
>JAJYNL010000093.1 GCA_021786375.1 Actinomycetes bacterium | reverse complement strand
CGCATCACCCAGAATCAGGCCGACGCGCACTTCATGCGACTTCCCCAGCGCCCTCTCGATCCGCTCCTGGCCGGGGTACCCGACGAGGACGGAACCACCGAAATCCCGTCGCCTTCGCCTGCGGAGATAGACAATGAAGACCCCGGCCAGCCGCCCACCCACAAACTGAGCGAAGCCGACCTTCTCCGGACGCTCTTTGGTTCGCCCGCGAAGGAAGCCTCCCGATGACCGCCACCGTCATTTACCTTGCCGGCCTCGCCCTCCTGCTTGGCGCGATTTGGAGCCTCTCGGGAGTCTGGTCCGAACAAAGAGACGCCCAGGGCAAAGCCGGCTCGAGCCTGGTGAGCCGGCTGGCGACGATCAAGCCCAAGACCCAGCTATCCCAAGCCACGCCCCTGGTCTGGCTCCTGATACTCTCGGTCACCGCAGCGACCGCGATCTTTACCCGCCAGCCCGTCCTCACTTTGGGCTCGGGCGCAATCCTCTATCTCACCTGGGCCTTCTTTGCCACGGACCCCATGGAGGAGCGCCTCAAATCCATGGAGGACAACATCGCCTGGATGCAGACCCTGACCTTCCTCCTGCAGACCTCCAAACCCGCCTGGGAATCGCTGCTGGTTTCCGCCAAGGCCCTGCCCGAAGCTGTCGCCGCCGAGCTGCGTTCCAGCCTGTATCAGGCGAACACTTCCGTCAGCGGGTACACGATCCGCCTGCGCGACGCGCTCACGCTCTTTGCCCTGAAGCGGTCCGATCCCCAGATCGACGTGGTCGTGGCAATGGTAAACGCCAACCTTTCCTCCAGTGGGACCGAGCATGACTATGAGGTCATGGGCCAGATCCAGGCGCAGCTCAAGTCCGAACTGATGGAGCAGAGCGCGGCGGTATCGGCGCGGCGCGAGATCTTCACCATCGCCAAGATCATGTTTCCCGCTGTAGTCGTCATGGAAACCGCCCTCGCGGCCATGATGGGCAACTTCATCCTGCCCTATTACAGGACCGCCCCAGGTTATGCCCTGGCGGCGGTGATCGAGCTGCTCACCGTCGGGCTGCTCCTGCTGTTCCGCAAGTTCTCCGCTCCGTTGCCCGAAACGCGCCTCATCGTGCCCCAGACCTTCCTCGAGGCGCTCAACCGCCAGATAGCCCGCACCACCACCGCCAGCGACACCGGGACAGAAGGGATGGCCAAGTGACGAACCAGCTCTACATAGTCCTCGGCATGGCCCTGATCACCGCCTCTGTACTGGTAATGGGCAACAAGGTGATCACCTGGCTTATGCCGAGCGATACCCGCCGGGTCCGCCCAGTGGATGTGGTCAAGCGCCTCGACAATTACCGCGGTTCGATCGACGACCCCAGGCTGCGCCAGGCGCTCTCGCTATTGGGAGCCGACAAGGGCTACTATGATGCCAAGCTCGCCAGCAGCCTCTCGGTCGTCGCCCTCGCCGCCGTCCTTGCGGCCATCGCCGCCCTCATCGTTGCCAAGAGCATCCCCGCCGCCGTTGTCACTCTCGCGCTCGGTCTCGCGGCGACTCTCCCGCTCAGCGTCGCCCTCGCCAAGGCGACTGTGATCAGCTCGGCAGCCACCGAACGCCAGGCATTCCGCTCCATACTCTCGATGTATCTCATGGTTCTCGGGGTCGAGTTGCGCAACCATCCCATCGAGATCGCCTTGCGCGACATCGCCGACGTCACCTATTCGCCGGTCGCAATACGCATTACCGGCGAGATCCAGCGGCGGATCGACCGCGCGGCGCACGCGTCGACCGCGGAGGGCGAGGTGAAGGACATGAGCCTGGGCCAAGCATTGATCGACCTCGGCCAGGATTGGGCGATCCCCGAGCTGGAGCTGATCGGGGAGATCACCCACGGCTCGGTTTTCGGCCCCGAAGCCCTCTCGGACATGATCCTCCAGCAGTCCGAGACGACGAAGAAGGCGCTCTTGCGCGATTACGCCAAGAAGCTCGAGGGTCAGCGGCCCAAGCTGGCCATGTTCGCGCTTTTACAAATCCTCCCGCTCGTCGTATTCATGATCGTCCCGATTATGAGCTCGTTCACCAAGAGCGGGCTGTGAGCACCGCTCGTTCTGCCGCCGCGGCGCGCGGCCGGCATAACTATCTACCGGAAGCTCTGTGACGAGGGGAGGTGAATCAACAAATGATCTACATCATGACTGTGGCTCTTCTGGCAAGCCTCGACGGCCTGGCCAAGCGAATCATGCCTGCCCGCCTGCAGCTTGTACTCGCAGACGAAAGCGGAGACCTCACGACCACCATCGCGTGGCTCCTGGGCATCGCGGTGATCGCAGGGGTGGGCGTCGCCATCTATACGAACATCATCGCCCCGAACTTGGGCGCGGCCACCACCAAGACCAACGGGCTGGTCAACAGCATCCCCTAGCGCACCTAACCGCTTTCCGGCCCGCCGCGGTGAAATCGCCACGGCGGGCCGGGCGAACCGGCCGCCGGCCAAGATGAGGAGGGAACCTTGTTCAGCGAGCTCATGAAAAGCGCTGAGGGTGGCATCGACGATGCCCTCGGCCTGATGCTGGAAATCTTCCTCTTCTCGGTGGTGTTCGTGTTCGCCGCGGTTCTGATCGGATCGGCCGGAGCCCAGGCGATGTCCGAAGTGGTGGCGAATCACCTCGCGGCGATCGAGATCAGCGGCAACGCCGGTCTCATGGCTCAAGAGATCCGCAGCGAGCCGCGGCGGTTCCTGCTCGCCAATACCGTAGCCACCACCTCGTCGGTGTCGCAATGCGGGAGCGCGAATGCCTGTGTCGTGATTGAACCATGCTCCTCCACATCTCCGGCGTGCGTGGTGATCGTGGAACGGCGGGTGATGATCCCCATCGTGGACACTCCCGTCACTTGGATGGCCAAGGCGGTGTCGATATGGCAGCCATGAGCATGACCGAGCCTTTTGCAGACCTGATGGCTGACGAGAGCGGCCTGGTCAGCGCGATGGAGATGACGGTTGGAATCATGCTCAGTTTCGTACTCGTCGTGGTGTCGGTGATCCTGATCGCCTATTCCATCATGGGCGTCATGGTGGACGATGCAGCCCTGGTGGGCGCTCGCGCGGGATCGCAGTTTCTCTTCCCTTCCCAGTCGAGCCAAGCCATCAGCACCGCCCAGCAGGCCTTTGCCGCGGCACTGCCGTCTTCTCCGCAGGTATCGTGCTCCGCCCCAACTGTGTCAACCCCTTCCGCTGCGGCCCGGGAGTTCACGGTCGCGAGCAACTGCAGCCTGGACATGGGGACGTTCCTCGGCCAGCCGATCGCCACTCACTGGAGGGCCAGCGCAAGCGTTCCCGTCGGACCGTACTCGGTGGCGGGCTGATGGGGGCCTTCATCCTTTTCCCGATCCTGCTGTTCTCGGTCTTTCTGACTGCAGTCCTGGGCTTCACCGACTGGATCCACGTGGACACCCTGGTCCATGCGGCCGCCCAAGCGGCGGTGCAAGCGGCCGCGGAAGACGCCGGCGCAACAGTCAGCAATGGCATCTATCCCGGCGGCACATCCGCCACGCCCCCATCGGTGCCCCTCGACGCCCCAACCGTGCGCTCGACTGTGGCAGCGATGCTAAGCGGCCGGCCCTATGTCACCGGCTATTCCTGTTCGGCGAACGGTTCCCAGGTGACGTGCACTGTGCACTTCAGGGTTTCGATGCCGATTCTGGGCACGGTGAACTCCTCCACTACCGCCTCCTCGCGGAATCTGGTTCCTTAAGAGGCGCTGACGTCAGGATGATCGGCGCAGCCTTCGACTCGTTAGTCCAGGCTCGGGCGAAAGATCTGATCACACCACTGACAGGCATGGTCGG
The DNA here is from genome assembly GCA_021786375.1 of Actinomycetes bacterium. Lineage (GTDB taxonomy): Bacteria > Actinomycetota > Acidimicrobiia > Acidimicrobiales > Acidimicrobiaceae > Acidithrix. The sequence continues at coordinate 2 of JAJYNL010000093.1, read as the reverse complement.
CA
>JAJYNL010000106.1 GCA_021786375.1 Actinomycetes bacterium | reverse complement strand
GGTGAAGGTCGCCGCCGACTTCAGCCTCCTCGCCGCCGCCGTCAACCTGGCGCGGCTCGGTACTCTCGGCGTGTGCTCAGCACCCGGTGGATGGATCGTGGCTGGGGCCTGAGAACCCCTGAGGGGCAAGGAGCACCTGCCCTCGACGTTCCTGACGCCATCGGACCCGTCGCTATCCATACTTCGGTACTTCGGAGATCCGACCAGCTCGGATCGAAAGTTCCGGCTCAGCCGCCGCCCAGCAGAGGGTCAGCCGTCCGAACACCCCACAAGACACCAGCCACCTAGAAAGGCATATCCATGCACTCCGTACTGCTCGTTACCGCCACCGCGGCCCCGGCTTTCAGGGGCCTCTCGGCCGCCACCGTTGCCATGGTCGCCACCATCGGCGGCCTGGTGGTGCCGCCTGTGACCAGCCTGCTAAAGCGCGAGAAGTGGTCCGCGCCGGTGAAGCAGTCAATCGCCGCGATCGTCTCGATCGCGGTCGCCATAGCTGCGGTCTACATCACCGCGCCGGCCGATTTCTCCGAGAGTCTGGTGGCGCTGTCGGCCATCATCTTCTCCGCCAGCCAGGTCATCTACGGGCTCTACTTCCAGCGCTCGACCGTGGAGTCCGCCCTCAGCTCTGTGTTCTCCGGCTCCTCGGCCCCGGCCGCTCCAACAGCGGTCACTCCGGCCGCTGCTCCGCCGGCGCCGGCCACGCCCGTCTCGTGAGCTGCGGGCCGATGAAGACCTGCTGCCGGGACTGGCACCCCGGCATGCACACCGCTGACGGCATGGGCTGCACGATTACCCGGAGACGCAGCGGCTGCACGTGTTGCTGGAGGAAACCACGGACTTGCGCGAGAGACCGCCCATCTCAGGCTTGCGAATGGAAGCCTTCAGAATCAATCTCGCTGAGTATCGTGCAATCCCGTCAGCAACGATCCGCTGGGCGCCCAGAACTCGACTTCGGACAACCTTCCCTCGCCATCCACCAGCTGGAGCAAGAAGCGAGTGCAATCTCCCACCGAACTCGTGGCCTCCTCGGTCAGAACATTGGCCAGGCGTACGGGAAGCGACTTGTCCATGTGCACCACAAATTGCCCCCCTAACAGCGGCCGGGCGAACCATGCAGCACCGGCCTTGGCTAGGACACTGTGCTCGGCGCAAAGAGTCGCCTCTCGACGCGGATTCAGGCGGACAATCAACGGGTCAGGACCGCCAGGCTCCTCGCACTCCAGAACCGCGCAGTTCGCTTCGGCTGAATTGCCCAAGTCAGTTTCCTTCCTTGCCGCGTGAAAGGCGCTTGGCACGTACCGCGCCTTGTTCGGGCGCTCCAAGGCCATTGGCGGATATCAACAAGCCACCCATAATTGCCGCGGCGTCCCGATCTCTTGCCTCGACCACGTGAGAGTACACCCTTAGCGTCACGCTCGGGTCGGCGTGTCCGAGACGGCCGCTCACGGTGCGCACGTCCACCCCTGCAGCAATCAACTGTGTCGCAGTGAAGTGTCGCAGCTGATGAAGATGCCAGCTCATCCCCAGGTCGTCACATACTTTGCGGAAGGCCTGGGTCGGCCAATCCGGGAACCAGGTCGAGGCTCCGGAGGGCTCCCCAGCGAAAAGGTACGGATCCTCGACAAGGTCGAACCCCGCTTCGACGCTTGCTCGCAGTTCGGCTAACTGCGCCTCGACAATATGAACGCCCAGGTCGTCAAGTGCCACGCGCCGGACCTTGCCGGTCTTGGTGCCCTTGACGATCACTCCGTCGGCGGTTGTGGAGGTGATGCTCCGGCGGATCGCCAGCAAGCGCGCTTTGAGATCGACGTCGCTGCGCCTTAGGCCAAGGATCTCTCCGCGGCGAGCACCGGTCACCGCCGCGAGCGCGAAGAAAGCGGCCATCTGCCTGCCGAATCTCTTCTCCGCATGTGACACGATTTGTGACACGTCCGCCGGCGAGGGAGCTGTGGCCGGCTTGGCTTCGAGGGTCGGCACCTTCGCGAGAGTAGCGACGTTCTTATCCACCTCGCCCCAGCGAACCGCCTGACTAAGGGCGGCGCGTATCGTGGCGTGCACCTGGCGGATCACGTACACGCTGGCGCCCTTATCGGCCAGCCCTCGGTAGAGCTGGTCGAGATGGCGGGCGGTCAGCTTCTCGACAGGAATGTGGCCGATCGCCGGCCTTAGCTGCTTCTCGATACGCATCGAGTAGTTCTGAATCGACTTGGGAGATAGCGTCGATCTGGAGTTGGCAAGCCACTGATCGAGCAGCTCACCGACCGAGGCGGACTGCCGTCCCTTCTTGCCCTCGGCGGCCTCCTTGTGAAGTCTCCGTAGCGCATCCTCCGCAGCTCGCACGCCACCGCGCACCACCCTCGAGAGCTGGATGCGCTTGCCAGTTACCGGATCTGCGCCTGCGTCGACGCGCACCCGCCACACTCCGGGCTGCGTTTCCTTGATAGTCCCCTTTGCCATAGGCAAAGTGTGACACAAATGTGACACGCAAGCACGGCCAAGCCGCAGGAAAGACTGAAGCCCAGCTCTGAGCTGGGCTTCTTTTGCGCGCTCGGAGGGATTCGAACCCCCAACCTTCTGATCCGTAGTCAGATGCTCTATCCGTTAAGCTACGAGCGCATGGCGTAGATTCTACCGGGACAAGGCTTGTGCCTGGCTACTTGGGCAAGAACTCAGGCAAAGCAAAGCGCAGTCCAGGCGGGCTCGGAACTGCAATAGTTCCTCCTCACGGGGGATAGCAGCCGGTTGCCCAATCTCGGTCTACGCGGTCCAAGACGCCCCGGCGCACTTCCGCGGCGTCGGAATGCCGCGCGCAGGCCCTCACAACACCCTTTTGGCAAGGCGCTGATCATATCGGTTTCGGTAACATCCTCACCCGACGGCAGCCATCAGCTCGATGCCTCTGCGTGACTGGCATCGCGACGCTTCAAGAGATGTTGGCCAACGCAACAGCGATCTCGTCGACGTTCATGATGAGCCGCTACCACTCAATTACCGAGATGTTGCGGCCTTCGAATCCGACTGGTCTGGATGGAAGAGCTTCGCCACCTACGGCGACGGAACGATCCTCTCCACCATCAACACCTCCGTCATCGGCGAACTGAGCAGCCAGCGCGGAGTGACATCCCGACCAAGCGCCGTTCAAAAATTCCAGGACATGGCGCCATTTTCTCTTGTCCCCATCACCTCGGGCGGGCTGCACCGCTAAGGCACCGCTCAGGAGCCCCTGGAAATCAGCGCGCCCCGGCGCAAGGCGGTCCAGGCAAGTCTCCAGCCCATCATCACGAAAGCGTTGAAGGCGAGCGAGACCGCGATGAAGCTGATGGCCGTGCCCTGGCCGAATATCACCCGCAGAACCTGGCCGAAGGCTACGGTGGCCGCCACTACCACGACGCCTGACGCCGCCGATGTCGGGGTCACCCCCCTAAGGCGCGCCAGGGCATGTCCTACAAGTGCCCCAACCAGGAAGGGAGCGGACACCTGGGCCAGGTTGGCAGCGCTCTCCTTGTGCCCATGGGCGGACAGCCCGATCGCGACGAAAACCAGAACCGCCGCCAGGTCCGCCAATACAGTCCACTGCTGGGGCCATCCCATACCTCCGCGTGGTCGACTTCCAGCGCCGCTGTGGTTCACTCCGCCTCCCGGTTAGGTCGCTCCCCGCCGCCCGTGCGTCCGCCAACTGGAGCCTATGAGTCGATACTAGGGAGAAAGCGGGGGGTAAGCCGCAGCGCCAGAATCTCTGCGATACGCTCGGCCGCAGCAAGGACCTGGGCATCAGCGAAAGCGTGACTGAAGACGGTCATGCCAATCGGGAGCCCGCTCACCTCTCCGATTGGAATGTTTATCGAGGGTGCACCGGCAACTGCGGCAACCGAGTATCCGGCACCTGAGACGAAATCACCGTTCACATGATCGATAGTCCAGGCCGGACCCATCGTCGGCACACACAGGACGTCCACCTCTCCAAGTGTCTTGGAGCGCGATATCGCACCCTCGGCGCGCCTTAGGTTCTCGCTCCGCATGCGCCGGTAGCCGGCCTCCGTATACCCCTGAAGGGACACCGCCGCCTCGAGATGCTCCTGGCCGAAGTACTCCAGCTCTGCCCTTGGATGCGAGGCGTTGAAATCGACGATCTCCTGGATGGAGGCCGCACCCGGAACACCGCGGTCTGCCAGGTAAGCCCCCAGATCGTGGTGCATCTCCCAGATCAGCACGACAAGCTCGTCCTCTTCGCTTATCGAAAAGTCCGCACCGGTCTTGGCGTCCACTGCGTCGACGACGTGGATGCCCGCGCGTTGCAGCGTCTCCAGAACCCCTTCGAAGACGGTGTCCGCCTTGGGGCTGTAGCCGAAGAAGCCTGACCGTGGCACACCGACCGTGAAGGGGCGCGTGCGAGCCCGGTCAAGCGCCGCCTCGAACGCGCCTCTCTTGCCACGTTCGGCCCGCAGCTCTTCAACCATCACTCCGAATGCATAAGAGAGATCCTTGGCCGACCGCGCAAAGAGGCCAATGGTGTCTTGTGAGGACGCGATAGGCACCACACCTTTCGTCGGCAGTGCACCATGGGTCGGCTTGAATCCGAAGACACCGTTGAGCGCGGCCGGGCACAGGATGGACCCGTCAGTCTCCGTCCCCACTGCCACCGGCACATACCCCGCAGCGACCGCGACTGCCGAGCCCGAGCTGGAGCCCCCCGGGCTCCGGTCCAAGCAGTGGGGATTGCGGCATTGGCCGCCCACCGCCGACCAGCCGCTCGAAGAATGGCTGCCGCGCATGTTGGCCCACTCTGACAAGTTTGTCTTTCCCACGATCACGCCGCCGAGCCTCCGGATAGCCCCAACCACAGGGGCCTCCCGGCGAGGAACGGAGCCGGCAAGCGCCAGCGATCCTGCCGTCGTAGGCAGATCGGCCGTGTCGATATTGTCCTTGAGCAGGATTGGCACGCCGCCGAACGGGGCGGTCACTTCGGAACTTGCCAAGACGCCGGCCTCAATGGTGGAGATGACCGCGCGCAGCCCCAAGGGGCCCTTATCCAGCTCAGCTATCCGCCCCATCGAAGACGCGACCACCTCGGCGACCGAATAATCGCCGCGGAGATACCCCTCGCGCAGGTCGAGGACACCTAGGGATGAGATTCCAAGTTCGCTCGAGCTCACGCGTTCGAGACTAGCCCCGCTACCTGGCTCGGTGTCGCGAGGGTGCTGGCCCTACCAAAGGGAGAGATCGGCCTCAACGCTTGCCGCCGCCAATGTCTCAGGGCCGATGGCTTCGAGCATGCGGCGCATCTTGAAGTAGTCGTGGGAGACACCTGACACGACCGCCTTGCGATGCGCGAGCACGTCGGCCGGAATATCGGATTCATCGTAACCGAGCAGCGTGATGGCGAAGTCGACGTCGTAGATAACCGGCGCACGAGAAAACAGGGCGGCGCGCTTGATGGCGATCGCACCGACTGCGCGCTCCACATCTTCGAGGTGCTCACCCTCGGCCAATTCGAGCTTGTGCACCCTGATCCGAGCCAGCTTGAGTGCAAAACCGCTGTCCGGGCTCGGGGTGCCGAGCATCTTCCCTTGCTCGACCGCGGATACCTTCAGTGGCGCTAGCTCAGAGGCGCGCGTTGGCGTCCAGCCCTCGGCAATGGCAAGCGGTTCCACCGCGCGTAGCTGCGATCCAGAAGCGACCGGGACGTAGTCAGGCTGTGTCACTCAGACCCCCTGGAACTTGGAACAAAACGTGAAGTTATACACTAAAGGTTACCGCCCCGAGGCCATGAGCCAAAATCACCCTGTCGATCATTGCAGCCGCGAGATCCCCGCGCTGCGTAGCAGGCCCACGACGATCGAGTCGAGAAGCGCCTTCCACGAGGCCTCGATTACGTTCGGCGAAACGCCGATCGTGGTCCAGGTGCCGTCGGAGTCGGACGAGTCGATCAGAACGCGAACCTTGGCCCCCGACCCGGAGGAGGAGTCGAGCACGCGAACCTTGAAGTCGGTAAGGTGCACCAGGCCGAGCTGGTCGTAGATGGGCGAAAGTGCCTTCCGCAAGGCCGCGTCCAGCGCGTTGACGGGGCCGTTGCCTTCGGCCGTAGCGATCTGACGCTCACCGTTAACCCATAGCTTCACAGTGGCCTCGGTGGTCGGGCTCTCACCTTCGCGCAGATCGTTGATCACCCGATAGGACTCGAACTCGAAGAAATCCTGATGCCAGCCGCCCGCCTCGCGCATCAAGAGCTCCATCGATCCATCCGCGGTCTCGAAGTGATAGCCCTGATGCTCCAAGGTTTTCAGATGTTCGAGTACTGTCGCGTTCTGCTCCTGGCTGAGCTCGACACCCATCTCGCCCGCCTTGATGGCTACCGCCGAGCGGCCCGCCATCTCGGACATGACAAAGCGGGTCCCGTTGCCTACCACCTCCGGATCGATGTGTTCGTAGGCGTCCTTACGCCGAGCGATCGCGCTGACGTGCAACCCGGCCTTGTGGGTGAAGGAGGAGTTACCGACGTAGGGCTTCTGCGGATCAACCGCGATGTTTACCACTTCGGCGACATGCCGCGATACCGACGAGATCAGCCTGATGTGCTCACGCGGAACCGTCTCCACTCCCATCTTGAGGGAGAGGTTGGGTATGGCTACCGAAAGGTCGGTGTTGCCCGTCCTCTCGCCGTATCCGTTGATACAGCCTTGAACATGGGTGACGCCAAGCTCCACGGAGAGCAGCGCGTTCGCGGTGGCGCACCCGGAGTCGTTGTGAAAGTGCACGCCAAGTTCGAGGTCAGTCGCACCACGCACCTCCTTGACGATGCTGGAAACCTCGTGGGGCAGGGATCCCCCATTGGTATCGCAAAGCACCAGGGTGGAAGCACCACCGGCCGAGGCGGCCCTAAGTACGGCCATGGCGAATTCGGGGTTGTTTTTGTACCCATCAAAAAAATGCTCGGCATCGAAGAAGACCCGGCGTCCCTGGTCAACCAGATAGCGCACCGACTCCTCAGCCATGCGCAGACCCTCATCGAGCGTTGTGCGCAGCGCTTCGGTCACGTGGTAGTCCCACGACTTGGCAACGATGCAGACGCCCTCGGTCTCCGCCTCGAGCAGGTGGCGCAGGGTCTCGTCGCCCTCGACCTTGCCACCCGGCCTCCTGGTGGAGCCGAAGGCGACCAGGGTCGAGATGCCGAACTTCAGCTCGCGTGGGGCGCGTCTGAAGAACTCGGCGTCCTTGGGGTTTGCTCCCGGCCAACCCCCCTCGATAAAGGCAACTCCCAAGCGGTCCAGCTGCTCCGCCACCCTCAGCTTGTCGTCGACGGTAAGCGAAATGCCCTCCTGTTGCGACCCGTCCCTCAGCGTGGTGTCGTAGATGTCGACGCTGGAGGGGAGCGCGAAGTCGATCTCAGCCGACATTATCCAGCCAATCCAGGTGGTGCGGATCCTCCCCATGGACCGCGGAGAAGTATGCCTGCTGGATGGCCTTGGTAACGCTGCCCGGCTTACCGTCCCCTACCACACGGTCGTCGACGGAAGTCGCGGGGGTGACTTCCGCGGCCGTCCCACAAAGGAAGATCTCGTCAGCGGTGTAGAGGTCAGAACGCAGGATGTTCTCCGTCTCGACCTTGTATCCAAGGTCGGAAGCCAACGCCATGATGCTGGATTGAGTGATTCCTTCGAGCGCTCCAGCCGAGGTGGGTGGAGTAAGCATCCTGCCCTTACGCACCACGAACAGGTTCTCTCCGGTGCACTCGGAGACGTACCCCTGCTGAGAGAGAAGGATGGCTTCGTCGTAGCCGGCCTTTACCGCCTCGACCTTTGCCATGGAGGAGTTCATGTACATGCCGGTGCCCTTGGCGGCAGGCGGAAGGGAGTTCGGGTTGTGGCGCACCCACGAGCTGATCTTCATCCGGATGCCCTTGGCCAGACCCTCCTCGCCCAGGTAGGTTCCCCATTTCCAAGCGGCGACCGCAACGCTGGCCTTGCAGGCCAGCGGGTTGAGTCCCATCTCGCCGTATCCGAGGAAAACAATCGGGCGGATATAGCACTCCTCGAGGCCGTTCTCGCGGACGACCGAGCGGATAGCCTCCGCGATGGTCTCCTTGGGGAAGGGGATGTCGATCATGAAGATGTGCGCGGAATCATATAGCCGATCGACATGGTCCTTGAGTCGGAATACCGCGGTTCCATTTGACGTCTTGTAGGCCCGTATCCCCTCGAAGACGCCGGAGCCGTAGTGGAGTCCGTGAGTCAGCACGTGCACGTTCGCCTGATCCCAGGGAACCAGCTCGCCGTCCATCCAAATGACGTTGCTCTTCTCAATTGGCATTGGAAACCCTCTCTGCTATGGCATCCCCGATTTGGGACGTGGTCAATCCAGGCTCAGGCGAGTATTCGGCGAGCACGCTGAAGATGGTGTCTGCCGCCTTGCGCTCTCCAAGGAACTCTAACATCAGCCCAGCTGAGCGAATTGCCGCTGATGGATTGGCCTTCCCGGTACCCGCAATGTCATGCGCGGCGCCGTGCACGGGCTCGAAAAGCGAGGGCCCGGTGCGTGCAGGGTTCAGGTTGGCCGAGGCCGCATGGCCGATTCCGCCTGAGACGGCTCCGGCCAGATCAGTAAGTATGTCGCCGAAGAGATTGTCGGTCACGATGACGTCATAACGCGAAGGGGATTCCACCATATAGATGCAGGCGGCGTCGACGTGGTTGTAGGCCACCGACACTTCGGGGAACTCCTGGGATACTTCGTCGAAGGTCCTTTGCCAGAGATCGCCTGAGAAGGTAAGGACGTTGGTCTTGTGCACCAGGGTGAGGTGTTTATGCTCGCGTTGGGCGGCAAGCTCGAAGGCGAAGCGTACGCAGCGCTCGACGCCAAAACGCGTGTTCACCGATCCTTGTGTGGCCACCTCCGCCGTGGTCCCCTTGCGCAGGAAGCCTCCCTCGCCGGCATATGTGCCTTCCGTATTCTCGCGGATCACCACAAAGTCCACCGGGCCGAAGCGGGAGTCACCAACCGAGGGCGGGGTGACGAAGGGGCGGAGATTCACGTAGAGATCCAGGTCAAAGCGGAGTTTGAGGAGCAGCCCGCGCTCGAGAATTCCCGAGGGGACCTCCTTGGAGCCGATGGCCGGACCAACGGCACCCAGCATGATCGCGTCGTAACCCTTGAGCTCGGCCAGCACGCCTTCGGGAAGCACCTCCCCGGTGCGCACGTAGCGCGCCGCGCCCAGGTCATAGCTGGTGGCGTCCACTTCGACCCCGGTGGCGGCTACCACCTTCATCGCCTCGTCGACGACCTCGGGCCCGATCCCGTCACCGCCGATGAGCGCAATCCTGTACTTACCCATCTCCGCCTTCCTCTTCCCTTGAGCCACCAACCGCGGCAACAAAAAAGACCGCCCACGAATCGTGACCGGCCTTCCCAGCTTGCAACCCGTCGCGAGCTACAAGCGGTTCAAATAATAATTACGATTCGGGTGGCGTCCACGAGGGGCGCCTGCGCCAGTTCTGCTGACACGTCACTCCAATCGGCGACAATTTGGATATACATTAGCAGCCCCGGGCCCGGCGGCGCCATTGCCCCTCACCCTGGTGTCCTGGAGGTCAGAGCGCGGCCGCTCGCCGCCGAAGCTCCGCATGGATTCCGTCGTATACGTTGACCGAGGGCAGCAACGACTTGCGCGTCTTTACGACCACGCTGTAGTTGGTATCGACAACGTTTGCCACCGGCACCTCGGTCATCTGCGACAGAAGCTGATAGGCGTCGAGCTGATGCAGGCCGTACAGCTCCTGGAACCAGCGCACCATCTCCACCTGAGCGATGCGCCAGGAATCCTCCATTGGCCGGGATGAGCCGACCACCATAAGAGCGTCGTCCGTCTCCAACCTCGGCCAGAGCGGCCCACCGCCCTTGATCAACTCAACGAGGATAGTGGAGTCCATAGCCCCCTCCACTGCGGTGCCACAGGCCTCGCCTTCGCCTTGACGATAGTGCCCGTCCCCGACCGAAAAGAGAGCGCCCTCCACATTTACTCCCAAATAACAGGTGGCTCCCGCCCGCATCTCAGGAGTGTCCATATTGCCTCCGAATCGCTCGGGCACCAAAGATGTACGCACTTCGCCGGCAGGCGGTGCGACACCGACCGTCCCCAGCATCGGCTCGAGCGGCAGCTCGACCGAGAAGTCCCCGAAACGCGCCTGGAACCCGACGGTGTTGCGGCTCCGGTCGAGGTGGTAAATCCAGGTGGTGTCCGGGAGAGCATCCTGGAGGGTCGCCGTCCGATCGGTGGAGGTCAGCCCTCCAAAGAACGGCATCGCGGCCGAGACCCCCCAGTCCCTGGCGGGCTTGAGGTCGACCACGTGCAGTACGAGAGTGTCACCGGGCTCGGCCCCCTCCACGTAGAACGGCCCGGTCTGCGGATTAACGTAGCGAAGGTCGACCTTCTGGGAGGAGAGGTCGGTGCTCTGGCGAAGCGTGTGGTTGAACGCATCCTCGGACCACAACTTGAGCAGGTCACCCGGACGAACCTTCAACGCCGGCGCATTGCCCCCGAAGGTATAAACCAGCTGCTCCCGGCTGGGCTTGAACTCAATGACGTCCATCTCGTGACCTTTCAGTTTGTCCTTGGGCCCTGGCCGACCATTACCGCTCGCGTACTCTAACCATCGAGCGATCGAGTTTGGAGACGTCGTCCACTCCCAGTAACACCATCTGCGTGGTGATGTCTTTGGCAAGGATCTTCATTGTTTGCTCCACACCTGCCTCGCCGCCCGCCATAATCCCGTAAAGGTACGCGCGACCCACGAAAACCGCCTTGGCCCCCATACAGAGCCCGGCAACTATATCGCCACCGGACATTACCCCGCCGTCGATGAAAACCTCGACGTTCTCGGGCACCGCCTCCAGGACCCCTGGGAGTATCTCCAACGGGACCGGCGCGCGGTCGAGCTGGCGGCCCCCATGGTTGGAGAGAAGCACGGCGTCGGCTCCGGCAGCGGCGACCCTCGCTGCGTCCGAGGAGCTTTGCACCCCCTTGATCACAATCGGCCCGTCCCACTCCGAGCGGAGCCACTCCACGTCGGCCATGGTGAGTTGCGGATCAAAAACCTGGCCGATCAATTCCGCCACGGTTCCCCCCGTCGAGGATAGGGAAGCGAACTCCAGCGGCGGCGTGGTGAGCAGGTTGAACCACCACGCAGGATGCAATGACATGTCCATGAGCGTCTTAATGGTTAGCCGCGGAGGTATGGAAAAGCCGTTGCGTACGTCTCTCAGCCGCTGTCCGGCCACCGGCGTATCCACCGTCAGGATCAGGGCATCGTATCCGGACTCCTTGACCCTCGCGAGAAGCTCGCGGGAGAAGGCCCGATCCCGCCAGATATAGAGCTGGAACATCTTGCGTCCGCCGGGAACGGCCCGGCGCAGCTCCTCCGGGGAGGTGGTTCCGAGAGTGGAGAGAGCGAAGTGGACTCCGTGGCGAGCGGCCACCCGGCCCACCGCCACTTCGCCCTCGTGGTTCATCATGCGCGTAAAGCCCGTCGGGCCAAAGACGAAAGGCCAGTCGCTCTCGACGCCAAGAATCGTGGTCCGGGTTTTCACGTTGGCCACATCAACCAGAACCCGGGGCTCGAACTCGATCCGCGAGTAGAGATCGCGTTGGCGTGCCAGGGTGATCTCGCTCGCGGCCGAGCCGTCTACGTAGTCGAAAACCGCCAGTGGCGTTCGCCTGCGCGCCAGCTTGCGCAAATCCCAGATGTCAGCGCATGCCTCGACACGTGCACGAGAGTAGTCCAAGCGAGGGGCGCGGATGCTCAGGAAATCGGAGACGTCGTTCCACTTGGGTACGTGCCTGAGCTTGAAGGGGTTCTGGGGCAACGGTCCACTCTCGGACTCCGCCGCGTTTCGTACCCGGTCGGCGGCCATCTCAGAACTGGATTCCGCGAGTGAGAGCGCCGTCCACTACCAGGTTGGTGCCCGAGATCCTTCCAGCGCGAGGGCTGGCCAGAAACGCCACAGCGTTGGCGGTGTCCTGTGGCGATCCCATACGGCCGGTTGGATTGAGGTCCATGGCCATCCTGAAGAGTTCGGGATTGCCCTGCTCGATGCTCTCCCAGACGCCGCCGGGGAAGTAGGTGTTGCCAGGCGAGACCGTGTTGGCGCGTATCCCCTTTGCCGCATGTGCGAAGGCAAGATGAGCCGTATAGGCAATTATCGCCGACTTCACGGTGCCGTAAGGACCTCCGGCAAAGTCGACCTCGCGTCCGGACACGCTGGATATGTTGATAATAGAAGGTGAGCCGCTTCGCTCCAGGTGGGGCAGCGCCGCCTTGCAGACGTGGACCGTGCCCATAAGGTCGACGGCGATCGAGGTCTGCCAGTTCTCCTCGCTCTCGGGAATGGCCAGGGCGCTGACGTTGTTCACGACTATGTCTATTCCCCCGAAGGTGGCGGCCGACTCCTCAACCCAGCGAATCACGCCCTCGCCATCGGCCACGTCAAGCACCGTGCCTCTGACGGGGGGCCATCTGCCAGCAAGGTCCTTCTCAGTGCGGCGAACCTCGTCCTGGTTGCGCGCGCAAAAGGATACCTTGGCGCCCTCCTCGAGAAGCGTCTCGACGATCGCCCTCCCAATGCCCCTGGTGCCTCCGGTGACCAGAGCCGACTTGCCACTTAGCTGGAGATCCATCTTGGCTTTCCTGTACCTTCCGGTAACGAGCGACCGGTTGGCCGGTCGGACCTGCCCGGATCGCTCAAGTGATTCAGAATGGGAAAGGCGAAGCAACGCCGCAACCCAACCTTGACCACGACTTCCTTTGCCAATGATAGTTAATTCTCGCGGCCCGGAAAGGCCATCGCGAAGGAGGATCCTGGAAGCAGGCGTCAGGCGAAGGCTAAGAGCCGACCGAAACTATCTCCACCTCGAGCATCCCACCCGGGGCCTGGTAGGCGACGATCGATCCGGCCTTGCGGCCGACCAGTGCCTGGCCGAGCGGGCTCGAGGGCGAGAGTGAGGCCAGCCCGGGGCGCTTCTCCTCGATGGAGCCGAAGAAGTACTTCTCGAGGTCTTCGTCGCCCATGTAGCGCAGGGTAACAGTGCAGCCGACCGAGACTTCGTCGAAGACGGATACCTCATCCACCACGATCGCGTCGCGGAGAATTGCTTGGATCTGGCGGATGCGGGCCTCCATCTTGCCCTGGGTGTCCTTGGCGGCGTGGTAATCGCCGTTCTCGCTGAGGTCCCCGAGGGCACGCGCCGCCTCGATCACCTTGGCAATCTCTATGCGGCCGCGCGTTGTGAGCTCCTCGAGTTCCTCCACGAGACGGTCGTAAGCTTGTCTGGTGAGTGTCTCTGCCACACCCCCAGGATAGTCGCTGGGGCCTCCACTGGGTGTTGCGCCGGGCCTTCAGGCGCCATCTTGTATGCAATCTCGTACAGAATGGGGGCGCTTGTGGCTCCAGCGAAACTATTCTCAAAGAGAAATACGGCCCCGTTCGCCCTCGCGGAATCGTGCGGCCGCCCCGACACCGAGGAGTAGGCATGGCAGGCAGGACCCTGAGTGAGAAGGTGTGGGATGCCCACGTGGCCCACCACGGCGACGGAGAGCCGGATCTCCTTTTCATCGACATGCACCTGGTGCACGAGGTAACCTCTCCGCAGGCTTTCGACGGCTTGCGCATGGCCGGGCGCCGAGTACGCCGGCCCGACCTGACGGTTGCCACCGCGGACCACAACGTCCCCACTATGGACATCGACAAGCCGGTCGCCGACCCCATCTCCCGGAAGCAACTCGAGGTTCTCGCGGCCAACTGTGCCGAGTTCGGCATAACCCTCTATCCGATGGGAAGCCGCAACCAGGGAATCGTGCACGTGATCGGCCCCGAGAAGGGCCTCACCCTCCCCGGAATGACCATCGTCTGCGGCGACAGCCACACCGCGACCCACGGAGCTTTCGGCGCCTTGGCCTTCGGAATCGGAACGTCCGAGGTCGAACACGTTCTCGCTACCCAGACACTTCCGCAGGTCCGCCCGGGAACCATGGCCGTCGAGGTTGACGGCGACCTGCCGCCGGGCGTAACCGCCAAGGACCTGATTCTGGCGATTATCGGCCAGATCGGCACCGGTGGCGGAATCGGCTACGTCATCGAGTATCGGGGCGAGGCCATACGCAAGCTTTCGATGGAAGCCAGGATGACCATCTGCAACATGAGTATCGAGGCAGGCGCGCGCGCCGGCATGATCGCCCCGGACGAGACCACTTTCGCATACATCGAAGGGCGGCCTTACGCGCCTAAGGGTGAGGCGCTCGAGGAGGCAAAGCGTTACTGGCGTTCCCTGGCAACCGACGAGGACGCGGCCTTCGACAAGGTTGTGCACATAGATGCCTCCGCGCTCGTCCCCTATGTCTCCTGGGGCACCAACCCCGCACAGGTGGCGCCGATCACCTCCTCAATTCCCGACCCCGCTGGCTTCGAGGACGCCGCGTCGCGGGAGGCCGCCAGGCGTGCGCTCACCTACATGGGGCTCGAGGCCGGCACCCGCCTTGCAGACGTGGAAGTGGACACCGTCTTCATCGGCTCCTGCACGAACTCGCGCATAGAGGATTTGAGGGCAGCAGCCATGGTTCTGGAGGGGCGAAAGGTTCGCGCCGGCCTTCGGGCCCTGGTGGTCCCCGGATCCGGCCTGATCAAAGCGCAGGCCGAGGAGGAGGGCCTCGATCGGATCTTCACCGAAGCGGGGTTCGAGTGGCGCCAGCCGGGATGCTCCATGTGCCTGGGCATGAACCCCGACACTCTCAAGCCCGGCGAGCGCTGCGCCTCCACCTCCAACCGGAACTTCGAAGGGCGGCAAGGCAAGGGAGGCAGGACGCACCTCGTGTCTCCCGAGGTTGCGGCGGCCACCGCGGTAGCCGGGCACTTCGCAACCCCAGCGGACCTCTAGCCGAGCACTCCAGAAAAGAGCACGAAGCAATGGAAAAGATCACCAAGATAACCGGCCGAGGCGTGGCGCTCGAGCGAAGCGACGTCGACACCGACCAGATCATCCCGTCGGACTGGCTGAAGCGCGTCGAGCGCACCGGGTTCGGCGACGGTCTGTTCCAACAATGGCGCGAGGACCCGTCCTTCGTGCTCAACGATGACGCCTATTCGGGTGCGAGCATCCTGGTGGCGGGACCCAATTTTGGCACCGGATCCTCCCGCGAGCACGCGGTGTGGGCCCTGGTGGACTACGGCTTCAAGGCGGTTGTCTCCCCCAAGTTCGGAGACATCTTCTACAACAACTCCACCAAGGCGGGCCTCGTGCCGGTGGTGGCCCCGCTTGATGCCGTCAATGCGCTGCAAGCAGCCATCAAAGAGGACCCCTCCATCGAAATTTCCGTCGACGTCCAAGGGCTGCGCCTGAGCTGCCCGGCCGCCGCGGTGGACGTGGAGTTCCCCATGAATGAGTTCACGCGCTACCGTCTGATCGAAGGGCTCGACGACATCGGCCTCTCACTGCGCCACGCGGCCGACATCGACGCCTACGAGTCGGCTAGGATGCCGTGGCTTCCCTCTCTGCCGCAGGCATAGCCCTGGGCTGTCGCATCACGAGGTAGACGGACGCAAAGACGATCGCCGCGCCGGCGATGAAACTGGCACCGAGCTTGTCGCCGGCAAAGAGCACTCCGGTAATCACCGCCACAACCGGGATCACGTAGGTGACAACGGAGGAGGCGGTTGCTCCTAGCGAGCGCACTACGCGGTGGTACATCAGAGTCGCCAGGCCGGTCTGCACCGCCCCGAGCATGAGCACGGCGGTCAACGCCACCAAGAGCGAACCGCGTTTGGCCGGCGCGTGGAAGACGGGTACGAACGGGACGGCGAGCACAGCCGCGAAGGCGATCTGGCCAAGGGCGGCGACCTTTGCCGACCCCGAACGATGCCCGAGGTATTTCCTGGTGAATACGAATCCGTAGCCGTAGAAAGCTGACGCCGACAGCACCACCAGGCTTCCGACCAGCTCGCCGTGTGCGCCTGGCCGGCTGCTCCAGGGCTCGAGAATCAGGGCGACGCCCACGAAGCCGAAGACCAGTCCCAGCACCTTGAAAAAGGAGTCCCTCTCCTCGGCGATGAAGATTCGGGCGAAGATGAAGGTGAAGAGAGGGGTGGCGGCGTTCAGCATGCCGGCGGTGGCAACCGAGGTCCGCGTCTCCCCCCAGGATATAAGCAGGTACGGCACGGTCGAGGCCACCAGCGCTTGGCCGGGCAGGTACTTGAGATAGGCGCCGTAGCTCCGCATGTCGCGCCTTGCTTGTGGATCAGCAAGGACGGCTGCAGCCAGAACCGCGGTTCCGGCCACGGTCCGCACCAAGACGACCACCGCCGGGCTGAAGCTTTCCAGCCCGATGGCGATCAGCAGGTATGAGATTCCCCAGAGCACGCCGAGCAGGACCAGCTCGATGCGTGCGTCAAGGCGCACTACAGGCGCTCGACCACGTAGTCGATCGCGGCCACCAGCTTCTCAACGTCTTCCGGGTCAACTGAGGGAAAGACGGCGATGCGCAGCTGGTTGCGGCCAAGCTTCCGGTACGGCTCGGTGTCGACCACGCCGTTGGCGCGCAGGGTGCCGGCCACGACCTTGGCGTCGATTTCGTCGGAGAAGTCGATGGTCGTCACCACTTTTGAGCGCATGGCGGGATCCCTCACGAAAGGCGTCGCGAACTTCGAGGACTCCGCCCAGGAGTAGACGGTGGACGACGAGCGCTCGCTTCGCCCGGCCGAGAAGGCAAGGCCGCCGTTAGCAAGCATCCAGGAGACCTGCTCGTTCATCAGGAAGATCGTCGCGAGCGCCGGCGTGTTGTAGGTCTGGTCCTGGAGAGAGTTGTCAATGGCGGTGACCAGGTCGAGCGCCGGAGGGATGTACCGGCCGGAAGAGGCTACGGAACGAGCGCGCTCGATCGCCGCCGGGGACATTGCCGCCACCCAAAGGCCTCCGTCGGAAGAGAACGCCTTCTGGGGGGAAAAGTAGTAGCAGTCGAACTGCGTGGGATCCACCATCAGGCCACCTGCGCCGCTGGTGGCGTCCACCGCCACCAGGCCAGCTGTGCCATCAGGACGGAGAATCTCCATTGCGACACCGGTGGAGGTCTCGTTATGGGTCAGGGCGTAAAGGTCGATCTCCTCGTTCGCCTCCGGCAGTGGGTGTGAACCCGGCTCGGAGAGGATGATCTGTGGATCCTCAATGAAGGGGGCCTTCTTGGCGGAGGCCGCGAACTTGGAGGAGAACTCGCCGAAGGAGAGGTGCTGGCTCTTGCGCGCTATGAGCGAGAAGACGGCCGTATCCCAGAAGTAGCTGGCGCCTCCGTTGGCCAGCACGATCTCATAACCTTCTGGCAATGAAAAGAGCTCTGAGAGTCCGCGCCTGAGCGAACCCACCACGGACTTGACTGTCTTCTGCCGGTGAGAGGTCCCCAGGTAGTCCTGCCAATGGCCGGCCAGCGCATCGACCGCCTCCTGGCGAACCTTGGAAGGCCCGGAGCCGAAACGGCCGTCTCGGGGGAGGAGCTCGGCGGGGATTACGATGTTGCTGTTGACTTTGTTGTCGCTCATTTCAGCCGTTTCAGTTCAGGAGGTTCCGGTGACCACAGAGAGCAGGGTGCGCATCTCCGCCCGCGTGGCGTCCGTCGCTGAGTCTGCGACTCTTGCCATCGATGCGAAGGCAAAGGCCCTGAAAGCGGCGGGAGTCGACGTCATCGGTTTCGGCGCGGGGGAGCCTGACTTCCCAACTCCACCCTTCATCGTAGAGGCCGCTGCCAGGGCATGCGCCGATCCCAAGAACCACCGCTACACCCCCACCGCCGGCCTTCCCGAGTTGCGCGAGGCGATAGCCGCAAAGACATTGCGCGACTCCGGCCTGGCAATCGAGCCTTCCCAGGTCCTGGTGACCAATGGCGGGAAGCACGCCATTTACAACGCTTTCGCGACGCTGCTTGACCCCGGGGACGAAGTCCTCGTACCCGAGCCATACTGGACCACCTATCCCGAGGCCATTCGCCTGGCCGGAGGGGTCCCGGTCTTCGTGCCCTCCTCCGTCTCCTCCGGATACAAGGTCTCCCCGGCCGACTTCGAACGCCACTTGAGCCCCCGCACCAAGGTGTTGCTCTTCGTTTCGCCCTCCAACCCGACGGGAGCGGTCTACAGCCGTGCCGAGACGGAGGCCGTCGCGGCCTTCGCGGCCGAGCAGGGCCTTTGGGTCCTCGCCGACGAGATCTACGAGCACCTGGTCTACGACGAAGCCGCCTCCACCTCGATCGCCACCGTGGACCCCCGCGGTATGGATTACACGGTGATCGTCAACGGCGTCGCCAAGACCTATGCCATGACCGGATGGCGGGTTGGCTGGATGGTCGGGCCAAAAGACGTGGTCACCGGAGCCATCAACCTGCAATCTCAAAGCACTTCCAACGTAAACAACATCGCCCAGCGCGCGGTCATCGCCGCACTCACCGGCGACCAGTCCGAGGTGGAGGTGATGCGCCTAGCCTTCGACCGCCGGCGCCGGCTGATCGTATCGCTACTTCGCGACATACCCGGAGTGGTCTGCCCCATGCCCGAAGGTGCCTTCTATACCTATCCCGAAGTGGGCGGGCTTGTGGCGCGCGACTACTCGGGCACCAGGCCGACCAACTCCAGCGAACTGGCGGCAGTCATCCTCGATCAGGCCAAGGTCGCGGTTGTCCCGGGCGAGGCATTCGGAACGCCGGGCTTTTTCAGGCTTTCCTATGCGCTCTCGGATGCTGACATCGAAGAGGGCATCAAGCGCGTCGCCAAGCTGGTCGAGCAGGCCGGATAGCTGCGACCCTCAGGTGAGCGGATGGGGGGCGCCATAACGGTTGTCCCCCGCTTCCCCACGCGAGGCCAGCATGACCAGGACGACGATCCACCCCACCAGAGGCACGAGGTTGAAGAAAATCCACCCGCCGCTGCGGCCCGTGTCGTGCAGCCTCCGGACTGTCACGGCCAGCCCGGGAACTATGAGCGCCAGATCCAGCAGGAGAATCAGGACGGCCCCGAGACGGCTCCCGCCAAGCAGATAGTCGATCGCGGCCAGCGCGAGCAGCGAGGCGAGGGTGTACCACCAGTACTCGGCCCTGCTTGCCCTTCCTGAGAAAGTGGCGTACTGCCCCAGCACGCTGCGCACCGCCAGACCGACCATACCCACCTCCGTCTTCGAGCTTGCCCGCAGGCGCCATCGGGCCCGGGAGGGCAAGCATGCCTTCCGCCAAGCGCGCCTCGTCAGTTAGGCTGGTGTCAAAGCCGGAATCCGCGTCAGGTCCCCGGCTTGGGCCTCCCCACCAGCCCGAATTTAGCGCACACGACCTAGCCCCCGGGAGAATTAAATGGCAAGGATTCTGGTCACCGAAGAGATAGCCGAGAGCGGGCTCGACCTGCTCAGAGCAGACGGCCACCTCGTGGACGTCCAGCTCGGCCTCTCTTCCGAGGAGTTCCTCCGTGCGGTGCGCGGAGCCGAGGGGCTGATAATCCGCTCCGCAACCAAGGTGACCCAGGAGGTAATCGACGCGGCCACTGACTTGGTAGTGGTCGGCCGTGCCGGTATCGGCCTGGACAACGTGGACGTGAATTATGCCACAAAAAGGGGGGTGATGGTGGTGAACGCGCCACAATCCAACATCCTTTCTGCGGCCGAGCTCACCGTCGCACTTCTCCTGGCCCAGGCGCGCAACGTGCCCCAAGCACATGCGGCGCTGGTGAACGGGAAGTGGGAGCGCTCCAAGTGGGAAGGCGTTGAGCTATACGGCAAGGTCCTTGGAATCGTCGGCCTCGGACGCATCGGCGCCCTCGTCGCACAGCGGGCGCTCGCCTTCGGCATGAAGCTGGTCGCCTACGACCCCTACATCGCCAAGGAGCGCGCCAAGCAGATGGGCGTGGAGATGATGGACCTGAATGAGCTCATGACCGTCTCGGACTTCGTCACCGTCCACCTGCCCAAGAGCAAGGAGACCGCAGGCCTGATCGGCAAGGAAGCACTCGCCAAGGCGAAGCCGAACGCCAGGATCATCAACGTCGCCCGAGGTGGGATCGTCGACGAGGAAGCCCTCTACGAGGCAATCGTCGCCGGACGCCTCGGTGGCGCCGCACTCGACGTATTTGCGAGCGAGCCCTGCACCACCTCTCCCCTGTTCGAACTGCCCAACGTGGTGGTGACCCCGCACCTGGGAGCGAGCACGGCCGAGGCCCAGGACAAGGCGGGGGTGACCATCGCGGAGCAGCTTCGTCTGGCCTTCGCCGGCGACTTCGTTCCTTTCGCCGTGAACGTGAATGCGGCCGAGGTCCCCGAGCAGGTGAAGCCCTATCTCGCCGTCGCCGAGGCGCTCGGGCGCTTCCTGGGATCGCTCGAGGGCGGGCTCCCCGAAAGCGTTGAGATCGAGTATCAGGGGCAGCTGGCCGGAGGGGACACCCGGCTGCTAAAGCTCTCCGCCCTGAAGGGAATCTTCGGCGCCGGCACCAACGAGCCCGTGTCCTACGTGAACGCCCCGCAGATCGCCGAGGAGCGAGGGCTCGAGGTACGCGAGAGCTTCAACGAGACCTCGAAGGACTACGTCAGCCTGCTCACGCTGACCTCGACCCACCACCAGGTGTCGGCCACAGTGGCTGGAGCCTCGAAGGAGGCCAGGATCGTAATGATCGATGGCCACAGGGTGGAGATTCCGCCCGCACAGTACATGCTGGTGGTCCGCAACGACGACGCCCCCGGAAAGATCGGCTTGGTGGGGATGATCCTGGGGGATGCAGGCTACTCCATCTCCTCCATGGCCGTTGGCCCCTCCGATGACGGCGCTACCGCGCTCATGGTGCTCTCCCTCTCGGCGGCGGCTACGCCCGAGGTGATGGCGGAGATCTCCGCGGCGCCCGGGATCATCTATGCGAAGGCGGTCACCTGCACCGAGTGACAAGGGTGGCCCAGCTACCTAGCCCCGGGGCGATTTTGGAGATTCACCCCGGGCTGCGCGAACCATAATTGCTAGCGGGACTTTCCTGGCTAGTTAGAGCCGACCTCACGAAAGTCCAGTTCAGCGGTAACAACCAAGGCCACATCGTGTAGTACCTAGGTCATCGCCGAGGAGCATAGGCGTCGAGTCCAAAGAGTTGGTAGAGCTGTGTTTGGGTCGAGTCCATCTCGGTGAGCATGCGCCTGGCACGGGGACGTCCGCGTTCTGCTTGATAGAGAAGTACCGTCTCTTGGATGCCCGCGAGCGCCGAGAGCAGCTCCCTGACACTCATTACCATCCCGGCTCTTCGGGCCTCACGCACCATGAGCCGAGAAACCGCCAGGGCTATCACGCAGTAGGCAACGTGTACGCGGATCTTCTGGTCGGTCCAGTGGAACATCGGCGAGAAGCTTACGACCTTGGGATCCTTCATCTGGCGAAAGTCTGCTTCGACGCCTGACTGGGAGCGATACGCACCAACCACCCTGGCAATAGGCCAGTGGTCTTGGTCGGTGAAGAGCACCCGCTTGCCAAAGATCTCCTCTTCGAGATCACTTAGAGCCCCTTCGTCGAGCGCGAACTCGAGACGCAAGCTCGCCGGGTGTTCCCCGGTAAGGCTCCAGGTGATGACCCTCTCACACCAGCGGGGCGACAGCACCGCGGCGATCTCGGCTTCGAGGGCGTCGCGGCCCTTTCTGGTTCTTCCCCGCTGGAGGCGCGCTTGGATCTCTGTGAGTTGGCGAGTCGCCTTGGCCACGGTCTGGGCGAAGCCCCGTGACTGCTTGTCGTGGAGGTTCTGCGAATGGGTAACAATCAGGCGGTACTGCGCGCCGAGCGCCGTCTTGCGGGTCTCAAACGCTGTGAGGCTGCCAAAGGCCGCCTCATCGACGAGTTGGTAGCGCTCTGGTGGTACCGCGAGGAGTTCGGGGTGATCAGACGGTGGTAACGACCCAACGAAGTGCAGTGCGCTATCGGCGATCTTGGCCTGGTTGGCTTCTGAGTCCTGTCCTGCGTCAAATACCAGAGTGAGCTCGGCCGTCTCGCCAGCGAGCTCTTTGAAACGCCTGGCGAGTTCCTCGACCATGAGCCCGAACTGCGTAACATCGGGACGGTTGCCGGCATAGGCGTGAGAGACGAGGGGGATTCCTCCGTCAACCGAAACGACAAGACCCAGTCCCACCAGGCGCAGGTCGGTACGCTTCTGCTTGGCATGGCCACGCTGGGCGATCGGGGCGCGTTCGTTGGCCGAGTCGATGTAGGTGGCGAAGTTGGTCATATCCAGCACCAGCCCCGAGCAGTCGATCCCGAAGACCTCGACTGCTCGCGCTACGATGCGTCGTTCAATCTCGACGAGCTCATCTATAGAGATCGCATCCATCGCGTCGAAGAAGCGCCGGTGATCAAGGGCAGACCGGTCCAGGGTTACCCAGCGCTCGCCAGCGGTGGTCGCCCACCACTGCGCGAACGCCAATTTAGAGCGAGGAGCGACCACCCGGTTTGCGATCATCAGGGCGAAGTAGGTCCCCACCGACGCCGAGGCGTCGCTTCGGCGTCGTCGCACAACGTCGTCGACGATACCTACCACGCCGAGGCGTTCAATCACCGACCAGGCGGCTGCGAGATCTCCGAAAGCCAAGTGGTGACTGCGATCGGGCTCGCCCGGTCCCGCCTCGGCCAGTCGGGCCGCCACCTCCTCGGCACTCCCCAGGTAGCGCTGAGAGACGATGCGGGGCTTGCCGTTGACCCTGGCGGACTCCGCCAGGTAGTAGTAGGACTTCCCGTCCTGCTTTTTGGCGATCAGATATGCCATATCTAGGTACTACAGTAGCACACCAAATGCCAAGAACATCCAGAACTTGTAATATCCCTGGTCAGAGGCGAACTTCTACATCCAGCCAAAGTCGGATCTCAGGGCGTCGGATCAGCTAGCCAGGAAGGTCCCGCTAGGGGGCTCGAGCCGCTAGCCTGATCGGAATCCATTCGGGGATGAAATCGCAAGGGGGTCGGATGCCGCTTAAGGCCCTGCAAAGATCATGGCGCCTATTGGGCGCAGTCCTGGGGATCGCCGCGCTTCTGGTGGTAGCTGGTCCACTCCGTGCCAATCCTGCCAGGCAGCTGTCGGGGACTCGGCTGGTATCGACGACCACCCCCTACAATCCCGCTTACAACATTCCGCCGGCCGAAGCCTGGGGCGGTGTATGTGGTGCAGGGAGTTACAACGAGTCCGGCGCCTGCATCTCGGTGATTCTCTACGACATCAACCAAGCCAGGGCGCAGGAGTCGCTTCCGGCAATGGTCCTGCCCGTCAACTTCTCGCTCCTGACCGGCGCCGAGCAGATGTTCGTGCTGATGAATCTCGAACGTACCGTCCGGGGTCTGGCCCCTCTGACCGGCATGTCCCCCTCGCTCAACTCTTATGCCGAGACAGGTGCCGCCCAGGGTGGTGACGCCCTTGCGCCGGGCTATGTCTACAGCTCCTCCATATGGGCCGGCAACGAGGTGAACCCGCTTGCCGCCATGTATGACTGGATGTATTACGACGGCCTGAATGCCAACGGTACCTCGATAAACCTGAGCTGCTCGACCACCAACACGAGCGGCTGCTGGCAACATAGGGACGCCATCCTTTATCAGAGTTTGTCCAATCTCGATGCCGGTGGCGCGGTTGCGCTCAATGCAGCCGGCTATTTCGCCTCCTACTGCACGGTCATCGTTGCCGACACGCAGCTTCCCGCCTCAGGATACGCCTTCACCTGGAGTCAAGAGCTCTCCGACTTCCTCGCGAGCGCCGGTGACGCCGGCTCCTACGGCTCTATGAGCGGGTTCCCGCTCAACCAGCCGGTAGTGGGCATGGCGTCAACTCCGAACGGGCAAGGCTACTGGCTGGTGGCCAAGGACGGAGGCATCTTCACCTTCGGTAACGCCGGCTTCTACGGCTCGATGGGCGGCACCAAGCTCAATCAGCCCATCGTCGGCATGGCAGCCGATCCGGCCACGGGTGGCTATTGGCTTGTCGCAGCCGATGGCGGAGTTTTCTCATTCAATGCCCCATTCTTCGGCTCGATGGGCGGTACCAAGCTCAACCAGCCGGTAGTGGGCATGGCGTCAACTCCGAACGGGCAAGGCTACTGGCTGGTGGCCAAGGACGGAGGCATCTTCACCTTCGGTGACGCCGGCTTCTACGGCAGCACCGGTGCCGCCCAGCTCCCCGCGCCGGTGGTCGCGATACAAAGAACTCCGAGCGGTGGCGGCTACTGGCTGGCCGGCTCCGATGGCGCCGTATACCCCCTTTGAAGCGTCGGAAGGTCGCAGGCCTGTCGTAGGATAAGGCCACGCTGGAGGAAACCGACGTCTTGAGGGGAGAGGGTTGGCTGCTGAGTCCAGCAATGATCGGGCGGAAGGCGCGGATTCGGCACTGAGTGTGCTTGCGGCCGCCATCGCGGAGTTGAAAGGCGCGTCACCTGCCACGCCTGTCACCGTGGTGGCTCCGTCGCTCGCCGCCGGGAGCGTTCTGCGCCGCCGGCTCACCAAGGCGGCCGGTGCGCTGTTTCTGGTCGACTTCACCACTCCGCTCAATCTCGCGCGAAGAGTCGCCGACAGCCTTCTTCCAGAGGATTCCTGGCGCCCGGCTACCGGGTTCGAGCTGGAATCGCTGATTCGGACCGAGCTGGCCCGGATCCTTGCGCAGTGGCCGGCCGAGGCCGAAGGCCCTCCACCGCGAATGGACGCGAACCTTGTCGGCGCCCTCGCCCAGGCGATTTTCGAGCTCGCCGCGGCTCCCGACGACCACTGGACGGGAATGCGGCCTCTCGACGCGCGCTCTCGCCTTGCGTTTCGCGTTGGAGCGGGCGTACAGCGCCAGGCCGCCGGCCGAGGAGTTGGACTGGAAACCGAGATGTTCTCCGCCGCACTGCGTGGACTCGAATCCGCAGGCGCGGCCGAGCGAGTCGCCAAGATGGGGTCGGTCATTCTGTTCAGCCTTGTGAATATTCCCCCTTCGGCCAAGGCGTTCTTCGAGCGCCTTGCGAGCATGATTCCCCTAAGGGTCCTCGAGCTGGAGGTAGGGGTCCCGAATTTGGACCAGCGTGCGCGCTCGGGCGCGGATCTCGGCGGTTCCGTCGTGATCCGGCCTGCCGGCTGGCCTGAATTGACCGTCGTCGATTGCCCGGATCGTCCAACCGAGGTGGAGGTGGCGCTCCGGGAAATTCTGGCGGCGGCCGAGCGGGGGGTGGCCTTCGAGGAGATGGCCGTCCTCGTCTCCGATGAAGCCGAGTACGTCGAACGCCTGGTGACGGCTTTCGCCGGTGCGCTGGTTCCCGTGAACGCGATCCCGGCGAGGCCGGGCGTGCGGGACCGTGCCGTACTCGTGCTTTCCAGTGCGCTGGGCTTCGCCCGCTCGGGATTGCGCGCCGACCTGGTGGAGCTGGCCTCGCTGGTGGAGCTGGGCGAATCCAGGCTTGGGCTGGATTCGGCCAGGGTCGAGGAGCTGACCAGGCTTGCGGATCTGACAGGAAACCTTTTCGCCTGGGCGGCAGAAGTCATGGAGGAGGGAGCTGAAGGGGACGACTCCCCGCTCCTGGGATACCTGAGGCGGCGTTCTGATCGCAGCGAGCTGAAGAGGCTGGCCGCCTATCTTGGGGGGCTTCGGGAAAGTGCCGCCAACCTGGAGGAGGCCCTGGGCGGCGAGAGTTGGGAGAGCGTTGCCTTCGCCGCTCGCAGGCTCTACGGCGAGCTGAAGCGTGACCTCCCTCTGCTCTATTCGGACGGTGGCCACGAAGACCGCTCCTCGCCACTGGTTAATTCGCTGCGCACCCTTCGCGTGCTCGACGGGCTCGGCGAGGTGCCTAGCGAGCAAGCTTTCTTTATGGCGCTTGACCTTCTGGCTGAGCGCCCATTCTCGCCCAGGCCGGACCCGGCCGGTGTGCGCATTGCGACCATTGACTCGTACCTTCCTGCCTCCTACGAGCTGGTGGTGATGCTGGGCATGGATGCGCAGGGTTATCCGCGCCGACCCGCACGAGGTCTTCTTTCGGAGAGCGCACGCCGCATGGCCGGGCTGCTCTCGCTCTCAGATCGGGCCGTGTTTTCCGAGTGGGTCTTCCATGCCCAACTCAGGCTGGCGTCGCGTGCGCTCCTGTGCCGGCCGCGCTCGGCGAGCAGGCGCGCGGAGGCGCTCTTCCCATCCCCGGCGATCCAGCTCGCCAGGAATTTATGCGAGCGAGATGGAATTCTCACCCGGCATCGGTCGATCGCCTCTCGCAGTTCGTTTCTGGCCGAGTCGGCCGGCGCGGCGGGTACCCTCGCCGATCTCGGAAGGGCGCTCGTGCTCGGAAGGCCCGATGTGCCGGGAGCGACGCTGGGGGAGGGGCGCCGGCTGCACTTCCTCCCGACGCTTCGGCCACGCCTGCCCATCGAGCAAGTGCGGGCGGCAGGGCGGGTTCGCCTGCCGGGGGGTGAACCGCGAAGAATTTCCACAACGGCTGTCGAGTCCTGGCTTGGATGTCCTTTCAGGTACTTCGGGGAGCGCGTGCTCGGTGTCGAGGAGCTGGACGAGCCGGAGAGCAAGCACTCCCTGGATCCGCGCGAGCGGGGAACTTTGCTCCACAAGGTTCTCGAGGCCGTAGTGCGCCGCAATGGCAATGCCTCATTGGACGCCCTGCCTGCTGCAAGGGCGGCGGCCGTGGAAATCGCCGAGGGAGAGCTGGCCATCCTCCGAAGGCGCATGCGGGCAGCATCTGGTTCCAGACGGTTTTGGCTGGAACGCGATTTGGCGCGCATCAAGCGGGAGGTTGCGCGCTTCGTGGAGATGGACGCGCAATTTGTCGCCTCAGGCGGCGGCACCATCGCGCTTGAGCGAAAGTTCGAGAGCATGTTTACCTGCACGGCGCTGGACGGAGGCAGCGCCGCCGTGAGGCTGGTGGGCAAGATCGACCGGCTGGATCGCCGGGACGGCGGCTTGGCCGTGATTGACTACAAGACCGGCTCATCGGTGGGATATACGGTCGGCAATCGGCCCGAGCCACACAAAGTGCAGCTGACCCTGTACGCCTGGCTGGTCGGTGAAATTGCCGATTCCGAGTTCGACTCCGGGGCCGCTGCCATCACGGGCTGGTACTGGTTCATATCCGAGCGCAAGGGGTACTCAACGCTGGACGTTGACTCGAACCACTTGACGGAGTTGGAGGAGGTGGCCTCCACGGCAATCGCAGCCATGGAGGCGGGCCTCTTCCCGCCGGGGGCCCACGACAATGACGACCAGATTGGCTGTTCATATTGCGATCCGCTGGCGGGCAAGAACCCGTGGAGGCGCAAGCTGCTTGCCAAGGCGCTCATGGGAGGAGAGGTCGGCGACGACCACGGCGCTCCCATCGAACGGGAGTTCTGGGAGCGTTTTGCCGCACTGACCGAAGGGGCGGAGGATGGCCACGCCTGAGGATCGCCGGCATCGTGCACGAATCGCGAGCGATGTCGCCAACACGCTCTTCGTCATGGCCGGCGCCGGGACCGGCAAGACGACCTCACTGGTCTCGAGGATCGTCTCGCTGGTTGAGTCGGGAGTCCCGATGGATGCGATCGCGGCGATCACATTCACGCGCCGCGCCGCCAACGAGTTGAGCGTTCGGATCCGTGGCGAGCTCGAGCGGA
Organism: Actinomycetes bacterium; assembly: GCA_021786375.1. Classification (GTDB taxonomy): domain Bacteria; phylum Actinomycetota; class Acidimicrobiia; order Acidimicrobiales; family Acidimicrobiaceae; genus Acidithrix. Next base: position 53,960 of record JAJYNL010000106.1, on the reverse strand, counting down.
AGATGCGCGCGCCAGAGGCGGCCGCGGGACTGTATCAAGCGGCCATCGATCAACTTCCCGCGGCCAGCATCGGAACTATCCACGCTTTCGCCCAGACGTTGCTCGAGGGCTGGGGTGGTGTGATCGGCCTGCCTATGGTCTTCAGGGTTCTGGATGCCGTCGGGTCCGCCGTGCAGCTTCAGCGCGCATGGGCCTCCTATGTCGAATCTGCGCTGGAGGGTGAGGAATCGCGAACGTTGTTCGGGTGGCTCGCCGATTTGGACGGTGGTCCAAAGGACATTTATGAACTGGTGGCGACCATTGACGGTGCCGATGGCGCCCGCGCCGGTGTCCAGCCCTACCCGGACCACCAGCTGCCATCCGCCGAGGAGGTGCTCGGTGAGGTCTTGGTCCTGGCCGAGCGGGTCGCGCCGCTTCTCTTTCCGAGTTCCCACGAGGCTTTGTTGGCAGCGGGCGATTCACTTGCCGAGAGACTCGAGGAGCTGGATGACAGGGCGCGCGGGCTCAGGAGGCAGGCTGCCAGCGGCGATGTAGCGGGCACCCTGACCGAACTCGCCGCCACGGCGGCGAGGATGAAGGTCGGGAACCTGGGCAAGGGGGCGACCTGGTTGAAGGCCGGCGCTGACGTAAAGGTGACGCGGGAGGAGATCAAGTCCGCCCGGGAGGACATCGAAGATCTCCTCGCCCGCCTCGGTGAGTCGGTGGCGGCGGCGGCTGGGCGGTTCGCTGCGGAGTTCGTGACCTCTGCGCGGGCCCAGCGCATCGCCTCGGGGCAGCTCAACTTCGACGACCTACTCTGGGCGGCCGTCGAGCTTATAGGTTGCGCAGACCAGGGCACTCTGGAAGAGATCCGCGGCCGCTTCCGGGTAATCCTCGTCGACGAGTTCCAGGACACAGACCCCCAGCAGGTCAGGCTGATCACGACCCTCACCGGGGTGGGCGAGACTTTGGACTCGCTCGACGGCGACCTGGCCCCGCTCTTCTTCGTCGGCGACCCCCGCCAGTCGATATACCGCTTCCGCGGAGCTGACGTGGGCACCTACCTTGCGGCCGCCGGAGCGATCCCAACCGAGAAGCGCGTTCCGCTGGTCGTGAACTTCCGCTCCCGCCGGGAGATCACTGCTTGGGTGAATGGGACATTCGGCGAGCTGCTCGAGCAGAACCTGCCCATTGCTGGAGCCGGCCTCGTGGCGGATCGCGAGCCAGAGCTCAAGGGGCCGGCGGTCAGGCTTGTCCGGCCCGGCGACGACGGTGAATTGAGGACCTCGGGCCAGCGCATGCGAGCCGAGGCACAGCTTGCGGCGTCGGCGGCGCAAGAGGTGATCGACCATGGCTACGAGATCGAGGATGCCGAAGGAATTCGCGCGGCGCGCTTTGGCGACATCGCGATACTCATGCCCAAGCGGACCGGCCTCGACCTCCTGCTCACCGAACTCGAACGTAGGGGAATCCCCTATACGGACTCGAACACGACCCTAATATACGCCGAGCCATTGATCAGGGACCTGCTGGCGGTGCTGCGCGCAGCTGCGCGGCCATTGGATTCCAAAGCTCTCCTCGATGCTCTCATGGCGCCGGTGCTGAGCGTATCCGCCCAGGATTTGCATGATTTCGCGTTGCCTTTCGGGGGTCTGCGCGATGCGGCGGTCGCGGCCTGGGCAGGTAGGCATCCATCGCTTCCCGAAGCGATGACGGGGCCGCTCGAGCTGCTCGGCCGGCTGCAATCCCAGCGGTCCAGCCTTGATTGCGGAGCGCTGACTCAAATGGCGATCGAACGTATGCGCCTGATGGAGTGGGCGGCCCTGGAGGAGGGACGGGACTCGGTCTGGCGCCGGCTGGAGGAGGTGGCGGCTGAGGCACGCTCATTCGCCGAGGAGGTTTCCCCGAGCCTTCATGCCTATGTCGACTTCGTCTATCGCAGCGGCGCTGAGAACGCGAAGGTGACCGAGGCTGACGGGGCCGACCTGGAGGTCGACGCCGTCAGGATTATGACGATACACGCCGCCAAAGGGCTCGAGTTTCCAGTGGTGATCCTGACGGGTATGAATGGTGAACTGGGCCGGGCGCCCAAGAGCCCCGGCCTGTATCGCGGTGTCGAGAGCCTGGAGGTGGATGTCCGTTCCCGGATAAGGACTCGTGGAGCAGAGGCCGCCCGCAAGCGGGAGCAACAGGAGCTTAGCGAGGAAGCGGTGCGCCTGCTCTATGTCGGAGCCACTCGCGCGCGCGACCACCTGGTGGTGACGATCCCAGCCCAGCTTGAGGCGGGCTCGGACCAGGTGGGCTCCGACGGGCAAGCCGGAGCTGTGCCAGGAGTATCGGGCGGGGACTTCAAGTGCGCGTATCAGTTGGTCGCCGCTCGTTCTCCGCTTGAAGCCGAGGCCCTATTCGCAGGTGGCGCCGTTGAGGCGGTAGCCACGGGGGCAAGTCCAGCCTTTGAACCACCTGAACCGGCGGCCTGGCTGGCACGCCGTATCCAAGTGGTTGATGCCGCGACTCCGATGCCGCTGGTAACCGCCACGGGGCTCATGGCCTACGTGGCGCAAAAGCGGGGCGACGCCGAGGTGGCGGCGGAGTACGCGGGCGGCGCGGGCGAGGAGGGCCTTGAGGTGGGGCGCTTGGTGCATCGTCTGCTCGCGCAAGTCGATCTCTCCGATCCTGCAGCGGCTGTGGAAAGTGCGCGAGCACGACTGGCACGTGAGCCGGCGGCTCCGCAGGTTGTGCGTCGCGCGCTTGCCTGCCTCGGAGTGGCCCTCGGCGCACCCTGTGTGCGCGCGGCTGTGCAACCGATGCGCGAATTCCATGCAAGCGTGCGGCTCGAGAGCGGGGCGATGCTCGACGCGGTCATCGACATGGCCTATGAGGTTGCCGATGGGCTGAGGATAGTTGATTACAAGGTGGTCACGTCTGCCGGTATGGCCCGCGCGGAGGATCGCATGCGGACCTACGTCGTGCAGGGAGCCGTTTACCAGCTCGCCCTCTCCCGTGCGGCGGCCCCGCTCCCGGTGGTCGGAACCACATTTCTCTTTGTGAGTGAGGATGGCTACCGGGAGATCGAGTGCCCACCCTCCGGCCCACCGGCGACGGAGTCCCTGATCGGCGAGTACCTTGCTTCGTTGCGGGCCGGACAGGCGGGCATGGGTTAGCGGAGCATGACCGAGGCGACCTGGTAGACGCAATAGCGAGGAACGGCTCCTGAGGTCTGGATGCCGCTCAGGGTTCCACTCCGCCCAGCGGCGTCGTAGCGCACAACCCAGTTGACCGTCACGGTCACCGTGTAGCACCCGGGCGCATATTCGTGCCGAATATCCCCGAATGGCCACGGGCCTCCAGTGGCGGTCGTAGGACCGTCGTTGGGCGAGCCGTCGCCCCAGTTGACCGTCAGGGTTCCCTGCGCAAGTGCGCGAACGCTCCCGGCTGGAAGCCGGGCTTGAAGGGCGTCTTCCAGGCGTGCCCGAGTTGAGAGGTACGAGGCGAGCCCCGCGACTCCGTAGCCGGGATCCATCGACGGATATGGCGGCGGCAGCTCCTTGGTGATGCTTGAGCGGATCAGTTCCTGGCTGATCGTTGTCGGTTTAGGCGTTTTAGCGGCCTTGACGGAGCGATACCGGCAAAGGGGATAGCGGCGGCCCAGTAGGTAGAGCAGCTGAGGCGCGAAGTTCAGGGCCGAGGCTTGCTCGACACTGGAGAAGTACTCGAAGAAGACCGCGACACAGGGCGTGTTGGCGAAGAGGCCGGAATTGGTCGTGATCGTGGGGTACATCACGGGATAGACGCGTCTTCCATCAGGAGTTACCCTCACCCTTTCCGAGCCGGGATTTCCCGGCGCCGATGCGGACGAGAGCGTGTACAGGGTGATCGTGTAGCCGCCGTTGCCACTCGACGCGTTGGCCGTGGTGGAGGCGCCGGCGGGTGCCGGAAGAAGCACGACGGCCGTAGCCAAGGCGCAGGCGATGAGCTTGGTACGAAAGCGGGTTGTTGGCATGGCGGTATCTCCAGGACTTGTGAAACAGAGGTCCGGATATGGACGCGTTGAGGCTTGCCATTCGCAGCCGGATGACGGGCTAGCAGGCACGGGTGAAAGTGACCAAATGCCCTAAGCGGAGATTGCCGGTCTAGGCCAAACTCGATGTGCAGGTGAAGCAACGCTTAGGTGCGGTAAGCCCGTCCCGGTGCCAATGCCTATCATACTCCGTCGCGCTTGGGGGTGCGATTCGAAGTGAAGCTTCGCTTTACGGAGGGCTGGCTGCGTTTGGAGCGTGGAACGCGAGGGAGACCCGATGGCAATCGAGGAGATTGCTGGATCATCAGGTGATGAGGAGCTCGAAGGTTCTGCGACCTTCGTGCTGGACTTCATTCATTTGAATGCGGCATTCGAGGAAGTCGCCGCCCAGATCGAGGATGACCGTGGCAGTTGGCTGGGGTTCGCAGCTGAGCAGGCGATTTCGGATGAGACCTTTCTAAGCAGGGTCGGCCCCGGAGGGGTGTTGAGCAAGAGGGTCAAGATCGACATTGGCGAGGTTCGCCGCGCGTTGGGTTGCGTGCTTGTCTCGATGGCATGGACTGCAACCTCCACCCCCTTCCTGTTTCCCCGCCTCGAGGCCGACCTCGAGTTCTCGGAGGTCGAGCCGGGAAAGGTGCGGATTGAGCTGCGGGGTAGCTATCGCGCCCCCCTCGGGACGCTCGGTGAACACATCGACCGGCTGATAATGCACCGGATGGCGGAGTCGACCGTGCGCGCGTTCCTGCTCGGCGTGTCAGACGAGCTGAAGCGGCGTATAGGCCCATCTGCGGGGGCCTGAGTACCCGCCGCCCGGGTGCCGGTTCGTTTGGGGGACCCGGAGAGGGTCTCGGTCGCGCACGTTTGGCTTGAGCGTTCGTCAAGCGTCCTGGTTATTTCGGCCATGTGCACGGCGGCGATGGTAGGCGGGAGCCCATGGACATCGCCCGGCCCAACTATGCCCCTATGGCGTGAAAACCGCCGTCTACGTGGATCAGCTCGCCAGTGGTGGCGGGGAAGAAGTCGGAAAGAAGGGCGACCACCGAGCGAGCCACCGGCTCGGGATCGGTGGCGGTCCATCCCAGTGGAGCGCGGCCGTCCCATACCGATTCGAAGTCCGAGAAGCCCGGCACCGACTTGGCGGCAATCGTGCGCATGGGCCCCGCCGAGACGAGATTGACCCTGACTCCGCGCTTTCCCGCTTCGCGAGCCAGGTAGCGGCTCAGCGATTCCAGCGCAGCCTTGGCCACGCCCATCCAGTTGTAGCCGGGCCAGGCAACGGTGGCGTCGAAGTCGAGGCCGATCACCGAGGGACAGCTGCCCTTCTCGAGCAAGGGGAGCAGGGATTTGACCAGTGGCGCCAGAGAGTATGCCGACACCTGCAAGGCCGTGGCAACGTCTTCCCAGCCGGCCAGGAAGATGTCGTCATCCAGGCATGCGGCCGGCGCGAAGCCGATTGAATGCAGCACGCCGTCCAGCGCGCCAAAGCGCTCCGTGACTGCGGTGGTGAGGTTGTCGAAGTGCTCCGGCACTGTCACGTCGAGCTCGAGGACATCGGGAGTTGGATCGAGCTTCCTGGCAACGCGCTGGGTGATGGACATGCCGCGGCCGAATCCGGTGAGCAGGACCTGAGCACCCTCGGCCTGGGCAACCCGTGCCGTCGCGAATGCCAGCGACTGCTCGTTCAGGACTCCGGTGATGAGGATCCTCTTCCCCTCCAGAATGCCCATTTCCCGCCTCCGTCATTTAGCCTTGTGCGCACAGGCCCGTCGCAACCCCCATGCAGGCTAATGCCTGCTCGAGGGGTGCTTGGTCGGATGGGTCGCGGATTTTGGAGGAGCTTGTGGCACAAAGCATCGGAGTAATCGGCGGCACCGGCCCGGCGGGGTCATCGATTGCGGTGCGATACGCATATCTAGGGCATCGCGTCGTGCTTGGTTCGCGCGAGGCTGCCAGAGCGCAGGGTGTCGCCGCAGATCTACGTGAGCGGCTGGGCGGAGCCGGTGCCAACCTGGAGGGTGCCGAGAATGCCGCCGCTGCACTGTGCGACATTGTGGTGGTGGCCACCCCTTGGGACGGCGTGGAGGCGACGGTGCGCCCCCTTTCCGCAGCTTTGGCCGGGAAGGTGGTGATTTCCATGGCCAATGCCCTTTACCGCGATGGAAGGAACATGGGCGCGTTGATGCTCCCACGCGGATCGGTGGCCGAGCACCTTCGGTCCGCGGTGCCGGAGGCGCGGGTAGTGGCGGCCTTCCACCACGTCCCGGCGAAGGAGTTGGGCATGGTTGGCGAGCCACTGCACTCCGATGTGCTGGTCTGCTCCGATGACGCCGCCGCGGCGGAGGTTGTGTCGGCCCTTGTCGGAGAGATCCCCGGGGCGCGGGGGGTGCTGGCCGGGAATCTATCCGCCGCGGCGGCGATTGAGGGTATGACGGCCGTCCTGATTAACGTGAATATCCGTTATAAGACGAGGACGTCGCTCCAATTATCCGGAATTAGGGAGTCCTGAATGAGGCTTTACGACTCGGCGTCCGGCGCGGTCAGGGAGTTCGTTCCCCATGACAGCGTCGTGACCATGTATAGCTGCGGGATCACACCGTACGACGCCTCTCACCTCGGCCATGCCGCCGTATTTCTCACTTTCGACCTGCTTTCACGCGTGCTGATGGACGAGGGGTACGAGGTGAAGTGGGTGCGAAACATCACCGACGTCGACGATTCGATCCTGGCCAAGGCCCGTTCGCTCGGCGTGCACTATCTGGACCTGGCTGCAACCGAGATTGCCCGCTTCGACGCCGACATGCGCGCTCTAGGGCTGATGGCGCCCTATTCGGAGCCGCGTGCCACCTCGGCCATCGCCGAGATACTGCTGATGATCCAGCGCATCGTCGACGCCGGCTATGCCTACGAGCGCGGTGGAGCCGTCTACTTCGATGTCTCCAAGTACCAGGGCTTTGGACACGTCAGCCACCTGGGGCGAGCGAAGATGCTCGAGTACGCCGCCGAGCGGGGTGGCAACGTGGAGGATCCGAACAAGGACGATCCGCTCGACTTCGTGCTTTGGCAGCCCTCACTCCCTGACGAGCCCTCCTGGGATTCGCGCTATGGGCCCGGGCGGCCCGGTTGGCATATCGAGTGCTCGGCGCTGGCTATGCGCGAGTTAGGCGAGAGGATAGACATCCATGGAGGAGGTTATGATCTCCTCTTTCCGCACCACGAGTGCGAGGCGGCCCAGTCCGAGGTGGTCACGGGAAAGCCGTTCGTAGACACCTGGATGCACGTGGGGATGGTCTACCTGGGCGGGCAGAAGATGTCCAAGTCCCTGGGAAACCTGGTCTTTGTGGGGGACCTCCTGAAGGAGTACGAAGCCGCTGCGGTTCGCCTCTCCATCCTCTCCAACCACTATCGCTCGCATTGGGAGTGGGATCCCACGGCGCTGGACCAGGCCGTGGAGCGCCTGGCCTTGTGGCGCTCAGCCGATGAGGGCGAGTCCGCTGTGGAGGAGGTTCGCAAGGCGCTGCGAGAAGACCTCGATACCCAGGGAGCGATCGCGGCTATTGATGCCGCCGCCCGTGGGGGTCAAGGGGTTTCGGTGGCCGCCGCGCTCCTCGGTGTCTACCTTTAATTCCGTACCGCCTCCCACGGAGGCACATAGAGAAAGAGCTTGCTCGCAAGATGTTGGTCGTTCTACCTGATGGCTCAAGCCGCGAGATTCCAGCCACCGCGAACGGAGAGGCGGTGCTGCGGTCCATCGATGCCACAGGCTCGCTCGGAGTGGTCGCCGTCGTCGTCGGAGGCCGCATCCAGGATCTCTCCGCCCCTATTGCCGGCGAGAAGGTCGAGCTGGTTGCGGCGTCCAGCGAGCGTGGCCGCGAGGTGTTGCGCCACTCCACCGCGCACGTGATGGCCCAGGCGGTGCTGGCTTTGTGGCCTGGCACCAAGTTCGCCATTGGTCCGGCCGTGGCCGACGGCTTCTACTATGACTTCCGCCTTCCCGGAGGCGAGCGGTTCAACGAAGAGGATCTGGCGCGGATCGAAGAGAAGATGCGCGAGATCGTCGCCTCCGACCAGCCCTTTGAACGGGAGGAGCATTCCATCAAAGAGGGCCTCGCCCTCTTTGCCGACCAGCCTTACAAGCTGGAGATCATCCAAGGGGTGCGCGCCCAGGGCGAGACTGAGGACGAGTCCGAAGGAGTCTCTGTTACCGGGGTCTCCGCCTACCGAAACAGCGAGGGCTTTGTGGACCTCTGCCGCGGCCCGCACGTTCCCTCCACTGCGAGGCTGGGTGCCTTCAAGCTGATGAGGGTGGCGGGAGCCTATTGGCGCGGGGACGAGAAGCGGGACCAGCTGCAGCGCGTCTATGGCACGGCCTGGGAGAGCCAGGAGGCGCTGGAGGACTACCTGCACCGGCTCGAAGAGGCTGAGAAGCGCGACCATCGCAAGTTGGGGGCCGACCTGGACCTATTCCATTTCCCTCCCGAGATTGGCGGCGGTCTTCCCGTCTTCCATCCCAAGGGGGCCCTCGTCAGGCATCTGATGGAGGACTTTTCGATGCGCTCGCACTTGGCCAACGGCTATCAGCTTGCCTGGACCCCGCACATAGCCAAGTCGACGCTCTACGAGACCTCTGGACACCTGGGCTGGTACAAGGACAATATGTACCCGCCTATGGAGATGGAGGGTGCCACCTACTACCCAAAGCCGATGAACTGCCCGATGCACATCCTCATCTACCGCTCGCACCAGCGGAGCTACCGCGAGCTGCCAATGCGCCTCTTCGAGTTCGGCACCGTCTACCGCTTCGAGCGCAGCGGCGTCCTGCATGGACTGGCCAGGGTGCGTGGGCTTACCCAGGACGACTCTCATATCTTCGTCGCCCCGTCTCAGCTGGCGGCGGAGCTCGCCAGGCTTCTCGGCTTCGTGATCGCGATGCTGAGGGCGTTCGGGCTCAGCGACTTCGAGGCGGAGCTGGCCACCAGGCCGGAGAAGTCCGTTGGTGCCGCAGAGGATTGGGAGGTCGCCACCGATGCGCTCGAGCACGCGCTGAAGGTCTCGGGAATCCCCTATGTGTGGGCTGAAGGAGAGGGCGCCTTTTACGCTCCCAAGATCGACGTCCATCTGCGGGATGCGATCGGGCGCCGCTGGCAGGTCTCGACACTCCAGGTCGACCTGCAGCTTCCACAGCTTTTCGACCTCGAGTTCGTGGATGCGGACAACCAACGCCGGCGCCCCTACATGGTCCATCGTGCACTGTTCGGCTCGGTGGAGCGCTTCTTTGCGATCCTTCTCGAGCACTACGCCGGCGCCCTTCCGACCTGGCTTTCCCCGACTCAGGTAGCCATCGCCCCAGTGAAGGAGGCCAACGAGGGCTATGCCGACCAAGTGGCGGTCCGGCTTCGCGCGCTCGGTGCGCGCGTAGCGATGGCCCCCTCCAACGAGCCTCTGGGGGCCCGCATCCGGCGCCTCAAGATGGAGAAGATCCCTTACGTGCTGGTGGTGGGGGACCGCGACCTGGCAGCTGGAACTGTCGGTGTCAACTCGCGTGGAGCTGATCGTCCTGAGACGGACGTCGCCCTGGATGTTTTTGTCGCGCGCTTATCCGCCGAGCTTGCGCCCTCGCCATTGGAGGTTCCCCTTGATTGACCAGCTCTGGGCGGGCTGGCGCCGCTCGTTTATTGAGGAGACCGACGGTGGCCGCAACGTGGAGTCCTGCGTCCTATGCGCGCTAGGTGCCGATCTGAGTGATGACAACTTCGTCCTGCACCGCGGCAAGCACAGCTACGTGGTGTTGAACGCCTATCCTTACGCGCCTGGTCACATGATGGTGGTTCCCTATGAGCATGTAGGGGATCTTCTCGAACTGGCGGACGAGGTCTACCGGGAGGCGACAGACCTGCTTCGTGCCAGTACGCAGGCCTTGCGCAGCGCCTACGATCCGGAAGGATTCAACATCGGTGCGAATCTGGGGCGGGCCGGCGGGGCTGCATTCGATGATCACCTGCACTTCCACGTGGTGCCCAGATGGCTAGGTGACACCAACTTCATGACAACGGTAGCCTCGATGCGGGTCCTGCCCGAATCCCTTTCTGCCACCCACGCCCGCCTGAAGGGGCTGTTCTCCTAGAGTCGACCGGAGCGGTCGGCTCTAGGAATCACTTCATTTCTCCTTGTCGGCCAGTGGGGCCAGGCGATTGTATAGCGCCTTGGGCAAAGGCTCGTGGTGGTCGTAGGTCGCCTGGTAGCTTCCTTGACCCGCGGTGATCGACCGCAGTTCGGAGGCGTAGGATGCAACCTCGTTGGCAGGCACCATGGCCACGATGGTCACCGATCCCGCCTTCTCGTCGAGCTCGGTGCGAGTGACCTTTGCCCGCCTCGAGTTCAGGTCCCCCAAGACGTCGCCCTGAAGGTGCGCAGGGACGGTCACCGCCAGCTCCATCACCGGCTCGAGCACTACGGTCGAGGTCTTGGTTATGGCCTCCCTCAGAGCAAGACTGCCGGCCATCTTGAAGGACATCTCGGAGGAGTCGACGCTATGGTAGGAGCCGTCGTAGAGATGCGCCTCGAAGTCGACCACCGGGTATCCGTGCATCCCCCCGTGCTCCGCGGCCTCCATGAGCCCCTTCTCCACCGCTGGGATGAACTGCCTGGGGATTGCGCCACCGACGATCTCGTCGTGGAACTCTATCGCCGACCCCCGAGGAAGGGGCGCGAATCGGATCCGCGCCACCCCGAACTGGCCATGACCGCCGGTCTGCTTCTTGTACTTCCCCTCCACTTGCGAGGGGCCTGCCAGCGTCTCCAAATATTCGACCTCGCAGGGAGCCAGGGTGGCGTTCAGCTGGTAGCGCCTCTCCAGCTTCTCGAGAGCGGTGGTGATCTGTAGCTCCCCGAGCCCGGAAAGTATCAGGTTGTGAGTACGGCTGTCGCGGCCGATACGCAGCGTGGGCTCCTCCTCGTTGAGCTTGGAAAGCGCGAGCGCGAGCTTTTCCTCCTGGCCCTTGGCCGCGGGGATCACCTGCACCCTGAGCATCGGAACCTCGAAGCCGAGCTCTTCGGGCTCCGGCTCCGTCTTATCCGAACTGAGCACGTCACCGGTGCGAACGCTGGCCAGCTTGGCTACCGCGATAATGTCCCCGCACGCGGCCTCGGTCTGGGCGTTGTGTTCCTTTCCCGACAGTGAGAAGAGCGAGTGAAGCCGTTCGCCGGTCTTGGTGCGTGTGTTGGTCAGCTCGGCGTCGGCGGCGAGCTTCCCGGAGAGAACCTTCATCAGGTTGACCCTCCCCAGGAAGGGATCGGCGATGGTCTTGAAGGTGAGCGTGCGAACCACCGGGCTGTCGGCATCACCTCCGGGAGGCGGCGCGATCTCGCACAGGAAGTCGAGCAACCGGTCGATGCCGATCTCGCGGACCGCCGAACCAACCACCAGCGGGTAGACCACGGAGTCGTGAACCGCTTGGGCCATGATTGCCTCGAGAGCCGACTTATCCGGGATCTCTCCTTCCAGGTAAGCGGCCATCATGTCCTCGTCGGCCACCACAATTCCCTCGATCAGCAGGTCGTGGGCCTTGTGCTCGCCTACGGCGACATCGTCGGGAAGCGGCGCATCGCGGGCGTCTCCATTGGAGTAGATGGTCGCCGTCTCGGTGAAGAGGTCAATTACCCCTCGTAGCGTCTCGGCCTGGCCGAGCGGCATCTCGATCGGGGCCAGACCTTGTCCGAACAACTCTGCAAGTCGGTCTATGGTCGCCTCGAAGTCAGCGCGCTCCTTGTCGAGCTTGTTCACGAAGCACATGCGCGGCTTCCCCATTTTCGCGGCAAGCTGCCAGACGCGAACCGTGTCGTGGCTGATCAGATCGCTTGCAGGCACCACGAACAGGGCGATATCGCATGCGTGGAGGGCGGCGTGAACCTCGCCGGCAAAGTCGAGCACGCCCGGGGTGTCAAGAAGATTTATCTTGTGGCCACGATATTCCACGGACACCATGGAGAGCGAGATGGAGTGTCGATGCTTGATCTCCTCGGGCTCGAAGTCCGATACGGTGTTCCCGTCCTCGATCCGGCCCATGCGGGCGGTCTTGTTGGCGTAGTGATGAATGGCTTCCACCAGGGACGTCTTTCCCGAGCCGGTCTGGCCGACCACGGCGACATTGCGGATTCTTTCAGTAGGGATCGCGCTCAAATCCACCACCTCCTGACCAGGCACCCCGCAGGGGCCCATACGAGCTCGGCGAGCGCCGGGCACTCCATGAGTGAAACTATCAAATGCAGGGCCGCTGCCAAATTGGCTAATAGGGACTTTGGCAACATTGAGGGCACAAGCGGGCTCCATTCCGTCCGGTTGTGGTGCTCAGCGGTTAGCATTGGCAGGAGAACTCAGGCGAAAATGCCAGGCTGCGAAGAGTTGCACCGGCATTGGAATTGGAGATTCGACTTGTTTGATGGGAATCTGCGGTCACACGTTGACCGGCGAACCCAGCCCATCGGCCGTGCGTTGGCCAACGCCGGAGTGACCGCCGACATGCTCACCCTCACCGGGTTGGCCATGGCGGCAGTCACGGCCCTTCTAGTCGGGACCGGGCACCTGCTGCTCGGATTCTTCGCCCTCCTGCTTTCGGCGCTGCCGGATCTTCTGGATGGGCCGGTTGCCAAGGTGCGCGGGACCTCGTCCGCGCGCGGCGCCTTCTTCGACTCGGTGTCCGATCGCTTCAGCGACCTGATGCTGAGCGTGGGGCTGGCTTTCTATTTGTTCCAGCGCGGCCACACGGTGCTCGCGATGCTCCCCATGGGCATCTACGGCGCGGCGTCGCTCATCTCCTATCAGCGTGCCAAAGCGGAGTCGCTGGGCTTCTCCGCTAAAGGTGGCATCATGGAGCGCGCCGAGCGGGTGGTGCTGATGGCGGCGGGTATCCTTATCTATCCGATCCTGGTTCCGATGCTCTGGGTCGTCTTCGTCCTCTCCGCGCTGACCGTGGCGCAGCGCTTCGTCAAAGTGTGGATTCAGGCAACCGGTGGTGATTCGAGACTCAGGCTGCGGGCCCGTCAGAACTACCGGCCACGACGGACCAGAGGAGAGCAGTCGGTGCTCGGGGAGAGGCTGCGCCGGTACCGTTATCGCGATGGGGCTCCTGGCGAGCAGCGAACCCGCAGGCTTCGTGAGCGGTCCGCGTCGAGAAATTGGTTCTCGCCTCGTTCGTAGGCTCGCTGGAAGCCTCGACCTTGCGCCTGGGGACATCTCAAAGACTTCGTCATGCCTAAAGATACGATTAGCCGCCTGAGGGCAAGGACCGCCTACCTCGGCTACGTAGGCGCTTCACGAGCCGCATCGCTGGTCCCCTTCGAGCTTGCCCCGCTTGTCGGCCTTGTCGCCGGCGGTGTTGCGTACGTATCCAGTCCAAGGCGACGCTCAGTGGTTCGCAGGAACCTGGAGCCGGTGGTGGACGGCCCCCCTTCGCGCCTCGAGCCGGTGGTGCAGCGCGCCTTCGCCTCGTACGCCCAGTACTGGTTCGAAGCCTTCAAGATCGGTTATGGGAGCAGGTCCTCCTTGGTGGCGCGCGGCCGCGGCGAGGGCCTGGAAAATCTCGACGAAGCGCTTGCCGGTGGCAAAGGGGCGATCGTGGTCGCCCCGCATCTGGGAAACTGGGACTTTGCGGCGGCATGGGTGGATCACCGGCGCTACAAGGTGACGGCGGTGGCGGAGAGGCTGGAGCCCCCGGAGCTTTTTGATTGGTTCGTCACACGCCGCGCGGAGTTCGGTGTGACCGTGGTCCCTCACGATGATGATCCGATGCCCAAGCTTGTGGCGGCACTGAGGCGTAACGAGGTTGTGGCACTCGTGGCTGATCGAAGCATCGGGGCAGCAAGCGTGGAGGTCGACTTCTTCGGCAAGGCCGTGGAATTTCCGATGGGGCCGGCCATTCTTGCCTTGCGCACGGGAGCGCCGATGCTCCCAACCGCCGCCTACTTCGAACCACGAGGCGGGCACCTGTTGCGGATCCTGCCCGCTTTGGAGGTAGGGCCGCGCGGGAGCCTGCGCGATGACGCCAAACGACTTACGCAGCAAATCGCTTGCAGTTTCGAGTCGCTGATCAGGCAAGCTCCCGAGCAGTGGCACGTCTTCCAGCCGCTCTTCTGAACGGCTGGTGGCTACTCGGCCGTGAGCACCGGATCGAGGTTGAGAGGTGTTTTGCCGCGGAAGGCGGTCAGAATGGCGCCTATCGCAGCCACGATCGCCAGGAAGATCACCGACGCGTTGAAGCCACGTGCGACGGTCGCGCTCACGTGCAGACCTGAGCCGACAACCGTGTCGAAGACCAGCCCGGTCAGCGCCAGGCCGAGTGATGTGCCCATGCCTCTGGCCATGTTCAATACTCCGCTGGCAAGGCCGGACTTCTGAGTAGGCGAGGCTCCCATGACCGACGCGTTATTGGGGGCGGTGAAGAGTCCGAGTCCTGCTCCCACCAACGCCAGCTCGACGAGGAAGAGCACAACGTCGGAGTGGCTGATGGCCAGGACGCTGAGCATGGCCGCCGTGATCAACATCCCGATGACGGTAAGGGAGCGGGCTCCGACGCGATCCGCGAGCCGGCCGGCGAAGGGGGCGACCATGCCCAGTCCCGCCGGCATGACCATTAGCTCGAGGCCGGAGCGCCCGACCGGTACATGGAGCGAGTTGACGAGTAGGAACGGGACCACGAACAGCACCCCGAAGAGAACCATGTAGCAGATGAGTCCGGTGATGATCCCAATGGTGAAGGTGACTCGCTTGAAGAGGTCGAGGTCGATCATCGGATTTGGAATCTTGCGCTGGCGCAGGACGAACAAGGTCCCGCCGAGTAGGAACAAGGCGAAGAGGCCGAGGATTTCCGGAGAGAGCCAGCCCAGGTGGTTCCCCTCCGAGACAGCCAGCAGCAGGGCGGTGACCGAGGGCACGAAGAGCGCCAGGCCCGCCCAGTCGAAGGAGACGCGCTTGGAGAGATGCTGCGAGCGCGGGATCAGGAACCAGCCCAGCAGCGTACCGATCAGGCCGGCCGGGACGTTGACGAAGAAGATGAGCTGCCAGCCTCCGATGGCCATCAGCAGGCCCCCAACCGCAGGGCCTATCGCGAGACCGAGTGCCTGGGCTGCCCCCTGGACGCCGATCGCGGTCCCGAGCTTGCTCTTGGGGGTTGCCGCCACGATGATGGCAACGCTGTTCGCCTGCAGCATGGCCGCGCCGGCTCCCTGCAAGACGCGAGCCGCCACCAGGAATCCGAGCGAGGGGGCGAAGCCGGAGAGCGCCGAGCCAAGGATGAAGATCAAGAACCCGTAGGTATAGAGCAGCTTGCGGCCGACCATGTCCGCAATGCGGCCGACGGCGGCAAGCAAGCTGATCAGGACGAGGAGGTAGGCGAGTCCCACCCACTGCACTGCTGCTACCGAGGTGTGGAAGTCCTTTTGCAGGATGGGGAAGGCCTGGGTGACGATGCTTGCGTCCAACTGGCCCATGAACGCGCCGACGCAAACGGTGCCCACGACAAGCCAGTGGGCGTAAGGAAGCTTGCGGATCGCCTCGGGCCTTTGCGGTTCGGCCAGGAGTCGTCGGACGCCATGTCGTTGCACTGCCTCTACCGCTATCTCCCCCGTCCTTCGGTCGGTTATCCGGACAGCACAGGTTGCAGAGGATCCTTAAGCGGAAGGGCCGATCTCGTGTACGCTGGGCCCGCGCCCCAACCTCGCTGGCCGATGCCCACCCACCTGGCCCGCAATACCCGTCGCCGCATGGCGGCGAACCAAGGCCTTTTCGATTATAGATCCAAATATACGTACAAAGTAGGCAGCGAGCCTCCTTTGCGCGGCGCAGCGACCGCAAGCAACCCCGCCTCTTTTAGCCTGTATGGGGTGAAGATCGCGGTCGTATGTCCATACAGCCTTGGCTACCCGGGTGGCGTGCAGAGCCAGGTGGTGGGGCTTACGGAAGAGATGCGGCGGCTAGGGCACGAGGTGGAGCTGCTGGCACCCTGCGACGACGTCAAGCCCCCCTACGAGATGATCTGCCTCGGCCCTTCACTCAGGCTGCGGGCCAACGGCTCCATTGCGCCCACCGGCTTGCGTACCACCACACTTGCCGCTCTCCGCCGGGAGCTGCGCCGTGCAAAGTTCGACCTCGTGCATTTGCACGAGCCTCTCGCGCCAGGGCCCGCACTGGTCACGCTGGCCTCGGTTCGGGTCCCGGTGGTGGGAACATTCCATCGGCAGGGCGTATCGCTCCCCTATCTGGCCTGGGGAAGGCTTCTGCGCCCCCTGGCCGATCGGCTGGCGCTTCGCTTTGCCGTCTCCGAGGATGCCGCGCGCACTGCTTCCCGAGTAGTGGGCGGTGAATACCGCGTGGTGGGAAACGGGGTGGACCTGCGCCGCTTCGCGGCGGAGCCATCCTGGCCCAAGAGTGGTCGGTCGGTGCTGTTCCTCGGCCGCCACGAGCACCGCAAAGGGCTCGAGGTTCTGTTGGAGGCGGTTCCGTTAGTCGAGAGCGACGTTCAATTCTGGATCGCCGGCGACGGACCGCAGTCGCCTGAGCTGCACCGGCGTTACGCGGGCCTGAAGAACGTGCACTGGTTGGGGCGAATCTCGGACTCCGAGGTGGCGCTCAGGCTGCGTGCGGCCGACGTCTACGTTGCGCCTAGCCTCTATGGCGAGTCCTTCGGGGTGGTGCTGCTGGAGGCGATGGCAGCGTCCACGGCGATAATCGCTTCGGACATTACCGGCTATCGGGACGTGGCCCGTGACGCGAAAGAGGCGCTTCTGGTGCCTCCGGGCGATCATCGCCGCCTGGCGGAGAGTATTGACTTGGTACTCTCGGATCGGGCGCTTGCGGAGCGTCTGGTGGCCAAAGGTAGCGTGCGCGCCGCGGAGTTCTCGATGGAGGGCCTTGCCAAGATGTATTTGAGCGCCTTCGAGGAGGCACTCTCGGCCTGAAGAGTGGAGCACGTGGCCAAGCAGAGCACATACACCCTGTGGGGAGGATTAGAGGGATTCGATCCCAAGAAGGGCGCCGCCGAGGTGGTGTCCTACTACGTGGCGGTAGGCGGCGTCGCCGGAGTCGTTTTGGGCGTGGTGATCGGAGTCCTTCTGGCCGCCGCCGGGGTTCCCGGCGGTGTCGCGGGATTTGCAGGTGTCGTCATACTTGTCGCCTCCTTGGTCATAGCGCTGGTCGGTTACAGCCAGGCAGGCGGCGACGAGACGCGTCTCCTTGACTTGACGCCGCTGGATGCCGACAGCGCGCCTCGCGCCGAGTCTCTCGTGGAGGGAATCTCGGCGACGATCGGTCTCGAGCCGCCCGGCGTATACCTCCTCGACGAGCCCCAGGTGAATGCTCTGGCCTTGCAGGGACCCGGGCGCAGCGGAGCAGTGGTGGTCACCAGTGGTGCCTTGGAGCTGCTCACCCGGCTAGAGCTGGAAGCACTTCTGGCAAGGGAGCTGGTCAAGATTCGCTCGGGTGAGGTGGCATTTGAGGCAAAGGTCCGCTCCTTCCGCCGCGTCGTGGGGCGCTTTTGGCCCGGTGCGGTTCCAACCGTGTACACGCGGGCGATGCTCGGGCGGGACATCGCTGGAGACGTCGGAGCGCTGACCGCCACTCGTTTTCCTCCCGCGCTAATCTCGCTCCTGCAGAAAGCCGAGCAGATAAAGGTTCAACCCGCCACGGATCCCAAGCGACGCCTGTTCGGCCCGTTCTGGTTCATCCCGGAGCTCCGCGAGGTGGTTACATCCGAGCGGTTGACAGAGATATCCGAGTTCTGACCAAGGAGCTGAGTTTGCGTCCCAAGGCCAAGTTCATTGCCGCCTCCGTTGGCGCGGCCGCACTTCTGGCGGCCTGCGGGTCCAAGACCGCAACGACGTCGACGACCGCCGGCAAAGCGTCCACGACCACAACCACGGCGGCGCCGGCCTACGCGCTGACCGGTCTGCCCCAGGTTCCGGGAGGGCCAAATCCCAACCGGCCTCCGCTGATGGTGAAGATCGACAACGCCCCCCAGGCCTGGCCGCAGTCGGGAATCGACCATGCGGACGTGGTTTATGAGGAGGAGGTCGAAGGAGGGCTGACCCGCTATATGGCCGTCTTCCAGTCCCAGAATGCGGCCAAGGTGGGGCCGATCCGTTCCATCCGAGGCACGGATGCCGCTCTCGCCGCCCAGACCGGGGGCCTGATCGCCTATTCCGGCGGCATTCCCACCTTCATTGCGGATATGCAGGCGACCGGGGTGGTCGATGTGGGTGCGAATCTGGCCGGTTCGGCCTACTATCGCGACTATGGCCGTCCCGAGCCCCACAACCTCTACAGCTCCACCGCCGCCCTTTACAAAGCTGCCGGCGGACGGGGTTCGACGCCTCATGCGCTGTTTGCCTATGCCAAGCCCGGAACCAGTGAGCCGGCCAACCTGTCCAAGGCCGCGACTTCTTTTACCATCAACATCTCGGGGGCGGTAAGTGATACCTGGACCTACAACGCCACCAACTCGGATTGGACCAAGTCGATCAACGGCACCCAGATGGCCACGACGAGCGGCTCGCCCATAACGGCCACCAACGTGATCATCGAATACGTGAACTACGTGAACACCGGGTTCGTCGATCCGGCCGGAAACCCGGTGCCCGAGGCGCAGCTGGTGGGATCCGGAAACGCCGAAGTTGCCTTCGGGGGCAGGATCGCCGCATCGCAGTGGGCCAAATCCTCGCCTTCTGCAACGCCCGTCTACACCTACACCGACGGCAAACCCGTCAGGATCCTGCCCGGGCGTACCTGGGTGATATTCGCTCCAGTCGGGGCGTCGCTCACGGTGCAGCCGTAGCGCCGTCGATGGCTCCCGCAGCTCCCGCGGCGGAGGGCGGGGTCTCCGCTGGGCGCGGTTTCATCAGCTGATTCCGTTTCGAGGAGGTCCTCGATAGACGGATTAGGTTGATAGGGCGTGCTGAGACAGTGGAATCGGTATCGCCCGGCTACGGTGGGCCGACCCACCGAAATGCTGCGGCAGGCCTTAGACTGTATGGCGCGTGGGTGGCCGTTCGCGAGCCGCCCATCCTGCCAAGACCGTCGAAAGGGTGTCTGAGATGACCGAGGAGACTGCTTCCGCTGTGACAAAGGCGACCGCGCGGGTGAAGCGTGGCCTCGCCGAGATGCTGCGAGGCGGCGTCATCATGGACGTCGTCACCGCCGACCAGGCAAAGATCGCCGAGGATGCGGGTGCGGTCGCGGTTATGGCGCTCGAACGCGTGCCGGCCGACATTCGCCGTGACGGTGGCGTGGCGCGTATGAGTGACCCGGCCCTGATCGAGGAGATCCAGGCCGCCGTGTCGATCCCGGTGATGGCCAAGGCCCGCATCGGCCACTTCGTCGAGGCGCAGATCCTCGAGGCCCTGCAGGTGGACTACATCGACGAGTCCGAGGTGCTCACGCCGGCGGACGAGGCATACCACATCGACAAGTGGCGCTTCTCCGTTCCCTTTGTCTGCGGCGCCACCAACCTGGGGGAGGCGCTTCGCCGCATCTCCGAGGGCGCTGCCCTGATCAGGTCTAAGGGCGAGGCGGGGACGGGAAACGTGGTGGAGGCGGTGCGGCATCTTCGCTCGATCGTGGGTGACATCAAGAAGATCACCCAGGCCGACTCGGCCGAGCTGCACGGATGGGCCAAGGAGCTGCGTGCTCCCTACGAGCTGGTGGCCGAGATTGCCGAAGCCGGCAAGTTACCGGTCCCGCTCTTCTGTGCGGGCGGTATTGCCACACCGGCCGATGCCGCTCTGGTGATGCAGCTGGGAGCAGAAGCCTGCTTCGTGGGTTCGGGAATCTTCAAGAGCGGGGATCCCGCCAAGCGGGGGCGTGCCATCGTCGAGGCTACGACTCATTACCAGGATGCGACGATCCTGGCCAAGGTTTCGCGCAACCTGGGTGTCCCGATGGTGGGAATCGAGATGGACAAGGTCGACGTCCACCTTGCCGAGCGAGGCTGGTAGAAAATTCCCGAGGATCCCGTCGTCGGCATACTCGCTCTCCAAGGCGATTTTCGTGAGCACGCCGACTCCTTCGCGCGCTTGGGTGTGGAGAGTCGGCTGGTCAAGCTTCCCTCAGAGCTGAAGGGGGTGACCCACCTGGTCATCCCGGGTGGCGAGTCGACAGCGATTTCGCTGCTGCTTCATTCCTCCGACCTGCTCGAGCCGGTGGCGGAGTTCGCTGCGGGTGGAGGTGCGCTCTTCGGGACCTGTGCGGGGATGATCATTCTCGCATCCGAGATCATCGATGGACGCTTCGACCAGGTGGCTCTAGGCGCAATAGACATCACCGTGCGCCGCAACGGGTTTGGCCGGCAGGTGAATTCGTTCGAGGCGGACCTGGTGGTGCACGGTGTCTCGGGTGGGCCTATGACGGTCGCGTTCATCCGGGCTCCGGTTGTCACCCGCGTCGGCCCGGATGTGAGTGTATTGGCGAGCGTCAGGTACGAGTTCCCCGACGGAGGTACCCGGGAGGCACCGGCGGTATGCCGCTCGAAGAACGTACTGGTGAGCTCATTCCATCCCGAGGTGACCGGAGACGACCGATTGCATAAGCTGTTCCTTGAGAGCTTCTAGACGTTCACTCGAGGTGGGATAGATGTCAGGTCACTCCAAATGGGCGACCATTAAGCATAAGAAGGGCGCGCAGGACAAGGCGCGCGGCAAGCTTTTCGCCAAGCTGATCAGGCAGGTCGAGGTTGCCGCGCGCGAGGGTGGGGGAGATGTCTCCTCCAACGCCACGCTCCGGACCATGTACAACAAGGCCCGTGACGCCTCCGTGCCCGTGGACACCATAGAGCGGGCCATCAAGCGTGGAACCGGTGAACTCGATGGCGTTCGCTACGAACCGGTCATCTACGAAGGCTACGCGGCCGCAGGGGTCGCCATCATCGTCGAGTGCCTTACGGACAACAGGAATCGGACCGGCGCCGACGTGCGAAGCGCCTTCTCGAAGAACGGCGGCTCCATGGCAGAGCCCGGTGCTGTGGCCTGGCAGTTCGAGCGCAAGGGCGTGGTCCTGGTTGATCGTGGCGCCGACGAGGACGAGCTGATGCTCGCCGCAGCGGACGCGGGGGCGGAGGATGTGAGCGACGTGGGGGACAGTTGGCAGGTGACCTGCGCGGCGACCTCGCTCGGTGAGGTGCGAGAGGCACTCGAGGCGGCCGGACACAAGATCTCCTCGGCGGAGCTGACGATGTTGCCCTCCACCATCATCCCGCTCAATGACGAGGCCGAGGCGCGAAAGGTGCTCAGGGTTGTGGACGCGCTGGAGGACATGGACGACGTGCAAAACGTTTACGCGAACTTCGACATACCCGACGCCATCCTCGAAATGGTGGAGGCCTAGTGGTTCTCGGCGTCGGGGATCCCGCTCCTGACTTCGAGCTCGAGGGCTTCCCGGAAGGGGTCTATTCGCCCAAGCTGATACTGGGGCGGGCTCTGGTACTTGCCTTCTATCCGGAGGACCATTCCCCGGTTTGCACCCTGCAGTTGAGGGCGTACTCCGAGGGAATGCCCGATTTTTCCTCACTCGGGGCGACGGTGTGGGGGATCAGCCCGCAGGACCAGGAGACGCATCGCTCGTTCGCGGAGCGCCAGTCGCTCTCGGTCCCCCTTCTGTCCGATATCGACAAGAAGGTGGGTTCGGCATACGGCGTGCTGGGGCCGCTCGGCTTTTATCGGCGCAGCGTATTTGTGATCAATCGGCAAGGGGTCGTCACTTTCTGCCACCGGACCACCGCCGGGTTGACCTACCTGCCGACCAGTACCCTGCTCGAGGCGGTCAGGGACGCCGAAGCGGCTTCCTCCTAGGAGGCTCGCATGCGTGTTCTGGGAATCGACCCCGGTCTCTCCCGCTGCGGATACGGCGTGGTCGACACCGGGCCGGGGGCGGGCGACCGGATAGTCTCGGCCGGCTTGATTCAGACCGCTCCCAGTGCGCCCCTGGGGGAGAGACTTGCCGAATTCCTCTCTGAAATGACCTTGCTCATCTCCGATTACCGTCCCGACGTCGCCGTGGTCGAGCGGATTCTTTTTCGCAAGAACGCAAAGACCGCCTTTGGCGTGGTGCAAGTCGTGGGTCTGGTGCATCTCGCATGCCACCAAGGTGGTGTCGCAGTCCTGGAGTACAGTGCCGCTGAGGTGAAGCTGGCCGTGGCGGGACACGGAGCGGCGAGCAAGTTCCAGGTGCAGCGGATGGTTCAGCTGATCGGTGACCTTCCAAGCGCACCTGAGCCCCCGGACGTGGCCGATGCGGTGGCGCTCGCGCTTTGCCACCTGGCTAACATGCGGGGTGGGGGAGGCGCGAGGGCGGTTTCCCGCGAGCCTTTCCCGCAAGCTGACTAGGAGTCTCGGCTGGTGATTGCACTTTTGAGCGGCACGGTCAGGGCAACGGGTGGAACCCGAACCTTGATCGTTCAGGCGGGCGGCGTGGGGTACCTGGTATCGGTCCCGCTTTCGCTCGCTATGACGGCCAAAGAGGGCCAGCAGATCGAACTCTTCTGCGTCACCGTCGTTCGCGAGGACGCCATTTCCATCTTTGGTTTCGAGAGCCTCGGCGAGCGCAACCTCTTCGAAGTACTCATCGGAGTGCGTATGGTTGGCCCGGCGCTCGCGCTGGTGATCGTCTCGATGATGGATGCCGACTCGCTTGTCGAGGCGGTGGAGGCAAATGACGTCGCCATGTTGACCCGGGTACCGGGAATCGGGGAAAAGACCGCGATCCGAATCCTGGTCGAACTTTCCACGAAGTTATCCTCGATCCGCGCCCTGTCCGTGGGTGCGGGTGGTCTTCCGCGCAGTTCAGGAGATGCGGCGGTTAGACGCGAAGTCGAGGCGGCGTTGGCCTCGCTCGGCTTCGACGCCCGAGAGATAAAGCGCGGTATGAGCGCCTTGGAGCCTGGCCAGGACGTGTCGCAGGCGGTCAGGGCGGCTTTGGCGGAGCTGCGCTCATGAGCCCGCGGCGCGAGATTCTCTCGGGGGACAGCCCCGCCCAGGAGACGCGATTGGAGGCCTCCAACCCGTTTGCCCTGCCTTCGGATCTTTCCATCGAGGCGGCGATCCGGCCCCGCACGCTGGACGAGTTCATCGGCCAGAGCCAAATAAAGGCGCACCTCGAGGTGGTGATCAAGGCTGCCCAGGGTCGCGGACAGAGTGTGGATCACCTGCTTTTCGCGGGTCCTCCGGGGTTGGGCAAGACGTCGCTGGCGCAGATTGTCGCCAACGAGATGGGAGCCGGCTTCAGGGTCACTTCAGGGCCGACCTTGGTGCGAGGGGGGGATCTGGCGGCGATTCTCAACTCCTTGAACGAGGGGGACGTTCTCTTCATCGATGAGATCCACCGGATGTCCAAGACTGCTGGGGAGGTCCTGTATTCGGCTATGGAGGATTTCAAGCTGGACATATTGGTCGGTGAGGGGCCTACGGCGCGATCGATCCGAATCGACCTGCCCAGGTTCACCCTGATCGGGGCCACGACTCGGACGGGAATGCTGACAGGGCCCTTGCGCGACCGCTTTGGATTCGTCGCCCGCCTCGACTACTACGACCCGGATGAGCTGGCCGCCATAGTGAGGCGTTCGGCGGCGATTCTGGAGGTGGAGGTGGCTCACGAGGCCAGCGTGGAGATCGCTCGGAGATCCCGCGGGACGCCACGCCTCGCCAACCGCCTGCTGCGCAGGGTGAGGGACTATGTGGAGGTACATGCCGACGGTGTGGTGACCGAGGAGCTGGCCGAAGTCGCGCTGGAGTTCTTCGGGGCTGATTCGCTCGGGCTCGACAAGCTCGACCGAGCGATTCTGGAGGTTATGTGCGTGACTTATCGCGGCAATCCGGTCGGAATCACCACGCTCGCAGCCACGGTAGGCGAAGAGGCCGAGACCATCGAGGACGTCTACGAGCCATTCCTGATCCAGGCGGGGCTGATTGCGCGCACCAGGCGTGGCCGGGTGGCAGGCCCATTGGCCTTCGAACACCTGGGACTGCAGCCGCCGCAGCTTTTCGACGACCTGTTTCGCGAGTAGCGCGACACACTTCCCATTTCCGCTTCGTAAAACTAGTTGTATAATGCAAGTAGTCATCCGGAGCGATGGGAGGAGTCTCGATGCTCGGGATCTTCCGCATTCAAGGATCGCCTATAACCGAGGGCGGCCCCGCTCTCGCGGCCTACGAACAGGGGCTGCGCCTTCTCGTAGGAGGCGAGCTGGCTATGGCTGTGACACTGGTCGCCTGCATGGGGGTTTCGTATTCCCAGGCCGCCAGCACCTACGGCGTCAGCTACTACGGCGTGCATCTGGACACCCTGTGGATTCTGGCCTTGGGTTTCATCGCCACTTCCTACCTGCTCTATCGCTCGGCAAAGTCCATCGATCCGGCGTCACCTCCGGCCGGAGTCTCGCTCTCGCTCAAGGTGTTGGCGGTAGGGCTGATCGCCCTGCTGCTGACGCCGTATACGGCGGGTACCTTCTTCAACTGGACACACATGATCATCGGGGCCTCGGTCTTTGGGCTGCAGATGGCGGTCGGGGCCATCCTTGCCTTCAAGGTGCTCGCAGACCGCCTGGGGTGGCTTGGCCTCGTGATCGAGTTCAGTGGCGGGGTGCTGGCCGCACTGTCGCTGCCGGATCACATGCTCACCTGCATGCTCCAGGGCGAGATCGTTTTCCAGGTGGGCTTTGTCATCATCTTGAATCACTTGCTCGCAGGCCAGATTCGCAGGATCGCCGTGGAGAGCGCCTGAGCCACAGTTGGCGCGCATCCGGGAGGGGCGATAGAGTCCCGACGTGGACAACTTGATCCAGGTTGGCGGGCTTGTGGTGGATCGTAGCGGCCAGCGGGTGGTCGACGGGATCGGATTTGACGTTCCCTCCGGGAGCCTCACCGGGCTGATCGGCCCGAGCGGATCGGGGAAGAGCACCGTCATGAGGTGCATTGCCGGTGTACAAAAGCACGCTGGTGGCCTGGTCAAGGTGGGCGGCTACGAGGCCGGAAGCCGAATGGCAAGGGGCCTGGTCGGCTATCAGCCCCAGCGGCCGGCTGTCTACCTGGACCTCACGGTGCGTGAGAACCTCTCCTACTTCGCAACGATGATCGGCGTGGGGGCCTCAGGAGTGTCGGAGGCCATTGACCGTGTATCCCTGGGGGGAGAGGCTTCCCGGTGCGTCGAACGCCTGTCGGGGGGCCAGGTTGCAAGGGTATCGTTGGCGATCGCCCTGCTCGGTAGCCCCAGTGTGCTGCTCCTGGACGAGCCGACCGTGGGTCTGGATCCGGTGCTTCGCGAGGATCTCTGGAGGCTCTTCGCAACCCTGGCCGCCCAGGGTACTGCTCTGGTGGTCTCCAGCCACGTGATGGACGAGGCGGAGCGCTGCGAGCGTCTCCTCCTCCTTCGTGACGGACGGCTGTTGGCCGACGCCGCCCCCTCGGCCTTGAAGGCGGAGACCGGCACCACCGATCTGGATTCGGCCTTCTTGGCCGTGATTCGCACGAGGCGGGTGTGATGGCGGGCCCGGTGGCCGCCACGGCGCGGCGGGTTCTGCTCCAGCTGCTTCACGACCGACGCACCTCGGCTCTGCTGCTGGTGGTGCCTTCCGTGCTGATGACGCTGGTACGCTACGCCTTCACCAAACAGCCCCAGGTCTTCGAAGGCGTCGGCCCGATGTTGCTGGCGCTCTTCCCCTTCACGGTCATGTTCGTAGTCGCCTCGGTGGCCATGCTCCGCGAGCGCTCTAGCGGCACGCTGGAAAGGCTTATGGCCGGTCCGGCAGGCAAAGGGAGTCTGCTTGGCGGCTACGCGCTCGCCTTCGGCGCGGCGACTCTGGCGCAGGTGGCGGTGGTACTGGGGGTTTCACTATGGGGCCTTTCGCTAAGGGTTGACGGCTCGATCTGGCTCGTAGTCCTCTTCGCGCTCCTCGATGCGTGGCTGGGAATGGCCCTGGGACTCTTTCTCTCCGCCTTTGCCAAGACGGAGTTCCAGGCGGTCCAGTTCTTGCCGGCCTTCGTCCTGCCGCAATTCCTGCTGTGCGGGCTGCTCGTGCCGCGCGACCAGATGGCTGTTGCGCTACGCCTGTTGTCGGACTTCCTCCCGCTCAGCTACGCGGTGGACGGTGTCTCCAGGGTCGCCTATACCACTACCCTAACCGGCGCCATCTGGACCGACCTGGTGGTCGTAGCTGCGTGCATACCCGTCGCACTTGCGCTTGGTGCCCTCACTCTGCAGCGAAAGGGTGAGTGAAGCTGCCCTCGCGCTATTCGCCGCTGCCGGGGAAGAGGAAGCGCATCACGTCTGTCCGAGTGACAACCCCGACCACCTTTTCGTCCTCGACAACCGGGAGCATGCGCAACTTCTTGTCGTGAAGGATGGTGGCGGCCGCTTCCACGGTGTCCTTGGGTGAGCAGCTGACCACCTTCTTGCTCATGGCGTCCTCAACTTTGGACGCGAAGGCGGCTTTCAATTCCCGCTCGAAGCGCAGCACCGAAGGTGGCCAGGTGCCGACGTCGCCAAGGAGGCCGAAGACCGTGGGTATGTGCAGACGTGCTCCCTCGATGATGAGGTCGTCGTCGGAGAGGATCCCCCTGAGATGCGATTCGTCGTCGACGACCGGGACGGAGGTGATGCCGTGCTCGGCCAGCTTCTCGGCGGCTTCCTGGATCGGATCCCCGGGGTGAACCACGACCACCTTGGTGGTCATGACCGACTCCACGAGCGTTTGGGCCGCATCCGGCCGTCCGGTGGTGGACTGTCCCAGGTTCATTTCCACTCCTAGTCTCGAGATCGCAGTGCCTGGCCGCACTGGCCGCTCAAGGCTCAGGCTAACGCACCACGGGCCAGCCCGCCAGGGACCATCGGATGGAGGCGTTTGCAGCGCGCCGGGAAGTCAGAGCCATCGGCCGATTACCTCGATCGGGCCTGGTGCCAGCCCATCGATGGCGGCGGTGGTGATCCTGATATGAGGAGCACTCCTGCCGTCCAGATAGAAGGCCGAGCCGGGGGCAACCACCACCGAGACGCGTGCCAGGTCGGTAATCACTCCCAGCTCACTTGTAACCGGGATCCAGCAGTTGAGGCCGTCACCGGAGGCGACGTCGGCCCCGATTGCGCGCAACTGGCCGACCAGGAGCCCGAGCCGCTCGGCGTAGACCTTCTTGGCGTGCTCGACACGGGTGCTCGGTGCCTCCTCGGTCAGGAGGTGGGCAAGCAGTCTCTGCATCAGTCCACTTGTCCAGGACGGCCCCAGCCTTCGTCGTTCCACCACTTTGGCGAGTAGCTCGGCGTTCGCGGCGACGGCCGAGATGCGCAGATCGGGGCCGTGGGACTTGGAGAAGCCGTAGATCGTCGCGACGGGGCCCGGAACCTGCCCGCGCATGGTCGACCGCGGCACACTGGAGACCAGGCCGGAGTGGTCGTCCTCGATCACCGTGATGGGGCGGGCTTGGGCGAGCAGCGCGGCGAGCTCACCCAGCCTGCGCGAGGAGGTGGAAATGCCCGTGGGGTTCTGGGCCCGAGGCTGCCATATCATGACCTGGGCCCGACGCTCGAGCGCCTGGGCGAGGGAGTCCGGATCGATGCCCTCGGTGTCGGACCGCACCGGAACCGGAACCAGCCTGTGCACGTCGAGAAGGTCGAAGATGGGAGGGAAGCTCGGCTCTTCAACGATCACCCGGTCACCCGCTACGCAGGCCTGGCCGAGCAACCTGTCCAGCGCGTCCAGCGAACCGTTCACCACGGTGAGGCTCTCGGGCTCGACCTCCAAGAGCTTGGCCAGGATGGGGGAGAGCTCCTCCGCAACGTGCCGGTTCAGGTAGTTGTGCGCCTCCCCGCCGAGCGCGGCCGATGCCAGTGCCTCGCGCAGGTCCGGGAGGAGGCGCGGGTCGGGAAAGCCGGTGGAAAGGTCGTGGGTGGCCGGGCTGGATTGCTCCGGGAACATGCGAAAGACGCGCGCGGCGCCGAGTGGCGGGTTCCGCCGCACCAGCACGGTGCCGGTCCTTCCTTGCCCTTTGGCCACTCCACGGCGCTCGAGTTCCAGGTAGGCGGCAGCGACGGTGGTGGGGCTGACTTCGAGGATGCGGGCGAGGGTGCGTATAGGGGGAAGCTTGGTGCCGAAGGCGGCACGGCGTGCCTCGACGAGCTCGTCGATCTTTTGCGCAATCTCGCGGGCGCCGCGCGCTTTGCCGAAGTCGGCACTGGTGAACTCAAGAGCCATCCGCTTCTCCAGGATTTGTAGTAATACAAAAATACCATAAAGCACTGAACAATAGTGGGCTCTTGTGCGCTATCTTGGGGACATTGCCGTTCGACCAAAACGGGGGAAACATGTCTCACCATGAGCTGCATCGCCGTCACAAGGCCGTCATGCCGAACTGGCTCGGCCTTTATTACTCAGAGCCCATCGAGCTGGTCTCGGGCGAGGGCTGTTACGTAACCGACCAGGACGGGGTGCGGTACCTGGACTTCTTCGGGGGAATTCTCACCACCATGACCGGCTACGCCGTCCCCGAGGTGGTCGATGCGATTCGGGATCAGGCGGGCAAGATGATCCACTCCTCCACGCTCTATCTCATCGAGCCGATGGTCGCCCTGGCCGAGCGGATCTCCGCTCTCTCGGGTATTCCCAATGCCAAGGTCTTCTTCACCACCTCCGGGACGGAGGCCAACGACGCGGCCTTGCTCTTCTCCACCGCCTATCGCCGGTCCAACCAGATCCTGGCTGTGCGCAACTCCTATCACGGGCGCTCCTTCTCCGCGCTCGCGGTTACCGCCAACCCCGGCTACGCCGCCACCAACCTCTCACCCTTCCAGGTCTTTTACATCCTGGGCGGCTCGCGCATCAGGGGCAACCTGGCCGGCTTGTCCGACGCCGAGTACATCGAGCGCGGGGTAGCCGACCTCGAGGATCTCCTCGGCACCGCCGTCTCCGGCCAGGTCGCGGCGCTCATCGCCGAGCCCGTCCAGGGCGTGGGCGGCTTCGCACTTCCCCCGGACGGCTACTTCGGTGCCATCAAGGAAGTTCTCGACCGCCATGGGATTCTCTACATCTCCGACGAGGTGCAGACCGGATGGGGCCGGACCGGCGAGAACTTCTGGGGTTACCAGGCCCATGGAATCACGCCCGACCTCATTACCTTCGCCAAGGGCATTGGCAATGGAATGGCCATGGCCGGCGTGGTCGGCCGTGGCGACATCATCGACGCCATGCCCGGAACATCGATTTCCACCTTCGGCGGCACGCCGCTTGCGTCCCGCGCGGCGCTGGCCAACCTCGAGTACCTGCTCGATCACGACCTGCAGCAGAACGCTCTCAAGGTAGGCACCCACATGATCGACAGGCTGCGCTCGGAGTGCGCCGCCAACCCCGTTGTAGGCGAGGTGCGAGGCAAGGGGCTGATGATCGGAGTCGAGCTGACCCACCACGGCACGGTGCAGCCCGCTCCAGAGCTGGCCACAAAGGCCCAGGAGGAGGCCAAAGCCCGCGGACTTCTGGTTGGCAAGGGAGGCATTGCCGGCAACGTTCTGCGCATTGCCCCACCGCTCTCCGTCAGCCTGGCTGAGGTGGACAGGGGCGTGGACGCCCTCGTGGAATCTCTCACGGCGGCAGCCGGTCTTTAGCCGCCGGATTCGGCCAACATGGAAGTCAGAGGAGGACGGTCATGACCAAGCGGATAGGTCACTACATCGGTGGAAAGATGGTGGTGCCCGAGGGCGCTCGCAAGCTCCCGGTTTATGATCCCGGCCTGGGCGAGGTGGCCGGCGAGGTGTATCTCGGCGACGCCGAACTGCTCGACAGCGCTGTAAAGGTGGCCACCGAGGCCTTCCAGAGCTGGGGCAGAGCACCGCTCAGCCAGCGCGCCAGGGTTATGTTCGCCTATCGCGAGCTGCTCGAGCGCAATATCGGCAAGATCGCAAAGGCCATCTCGGAGGAGCACGGCAAGACGGTGGCCGACGCGGCGGGCGAGGCTCGTCGCGGGCTCGAGGTGGTCGAGTTCGCCTGTGGTATCCCCCAGGTGCAAAAGAGCCAGTACTCCGCCTCGGTTTCCCGCGGGGTGGACACTTACTCGATCCGCCAACCGCTGGGAGTCGTTGCGGGAATCACACCTTTCAACTTCCCGGCTATGGTTCCGATGTGGATGTTCCCGGTGGCGATCGCGGTCGGCAACTGCTTCATCCTCAAGCCGTCCGAGAAGGATCCCAGTGCCTCTCTGCTGCTGGCAGAGCTTTTCAGCGAGGCCGGACTGCCTGAAGGCGTCTTCAACGTGGTGCAGGGCGATCGTGAAGTGGTCGAGGCAATCCTCGACCACCCCGGGATCCGGGCCGTGAGCTTCGTCGGCTCCACCCCCATCGCCTCCTATATCTATCGCCGGGCCGCCGAGCAGGGCAAGAGGGTACAGGCGCTGGGTGGCGCCAAGAATCACATGATCGTCCTTCCCGATGCCGATCTGGATGCGGCTGCCGATGCGGCCGTCTCCGCGGGCTATGGCTCGGCGGGAGAGCGTTGCATGGCGATCTCCGTGCTGGTTCCTGTGGGCGAAAGCGCCGAACCGCTGCTCGAGCGGATAACCGCCCGTCTGGCCGACCTGCGGGTCGGATATGGCCTGGATGACGGAACGGACATGGGTCCGCTGGTTACCCGCGAGCATCGCGACCGCGTGGCCGGCTTCGTGGCCAACGCCGCGGGTGAAGGCGCCGAGGTGCTGGTGGACGGGCGCGACCATGAGGCTGCTAAGGGCAACGGGTTCTACCTCGGCCCGAGCCTGGTGGACCGCGTCACTCCCGACATGGAGCTCTACAAGCAGGAGATCTTCGGCCCGGTTCTCTCCGTGGTGCGCGCCAAGGATTCCGACGAGGCCATCAACCTGGTGAACTCGAACCCCTATGCCAACGGCGCCGCCATCTTCACCCGCTCGGGCTCTGCGGCTCACCGCTTCCAGGACGAGATCACGGCGGGCATGGTGGGCATAAACGTGCCCATCCCCGTTCCGGTCGCCTACTACTCCTTCGGCGGGAACAAGGACTCGCTCTTCGGCGACACCCACATCCACGGTGAGGAGGGTGTCAAGTTCTACACGCGGGGCAAGGTCGTCACCCAGCGCTGGGCCAACGAGCGCATGCCTGGGGTCGACTTCGGATTCCCGCAAACCTGAGTCCAGGGGGTCGTCGGGGTGGGCGGGCCTAGAATCTCTCTTTGAGATGACTGACCGACCCGCCCCCGGTGACGCCGTCGACGAGCTAGCCGCCTTCGAATACGAACTGGACCCGGCCCTTGTCGCTCAGCACCCCGTCGAGCCCCGCTCCTCGGCACGGTTCCTGGACGCAACAGGCCCGGACCTGGCCGATCGCCACGTCTACGATCTTCCTTCGCTGGTGAAGCCGGGAGAGGTCGTGGTGGTGAACGACACCAGGGTGTTGCCCGCCCGGGTGGCACTGCACCGGGAGAGCGGCGGACGGGTTGAGTTCCTCTTCCTGGAGGAGCGCTCGGCGGGTGTATGGCTCGTTCTGTGTAATCCCAGCAGGAAGGTGGCACCGGGAGGCCGCTTTTTCGACACATCCGGAGGCGAGATCCTGCGAGTTGTCGAACGCCAGGAGCGCTCGGGTGACTCGCCGGTGAAATTGACGGTGGAGCTTTCCGACGCAGGCGCGATCGAGCGCCTCGGCGATACTCCGCTCCCTCCCTACATCAAGGAGCCTCTGGCCGATCCCGAGAGGTATCAGACCGTCTTCGCGTCCAGGCCATCCTCGGCCGCGGCACCGACCGCCGGGCTTCACCTGGACGATGCGGTGCTGGCGGGAATCCGCGCCGCCGGGGCGGAGGTGGTGCGGGTCGAGCTTTCGGTGGGGCTCGACACCTTCCTGCCCGTGAAGTCGACCACCATCGAAGGGCACAGCATCCACACCGAGAGCTATCGGGTGGAGGAGGAGGCCTGGCGCGCCATCAGTGCCGCGAGCCGCGTCCTGGCCGTGGGAACCACGGTTGTGCGAACCTTGGAGACGGTGGCCGCCACAGGCGAGCTCTCCGGGCGCTCCTCGCTCTACATCCACGGCGACTACCCCTTCAAGGTGGTCGACCGGCTCATGACCAACTTTCACATCCCGCGATCCTCACTTCTCCTGCTGGTCGATGCCTTCGTCGGAGAGCGCTGGCGGGAGATCTACGAGCACGGCATGGCTGAGCGATATCGCTTCTTCTCCTTCGGGGACGCCATGCTTCTCGAGCGGCGCGGGCTGCGCCCTTAGGCACCCTGCCATTGGCCTTTGGGCTCTTGGGCGTCCGCGCGGCGCCTGGATTACCATGTGGGCATGGCCGGCAAGCTGATCCGCCCGGGAACCCTCGGGCCGGGTGAGGCGGTTGCCACTGGCCCGATGCGCGGCTTGGCAATGGCTGATGTGAAGGAGATCCAGGGCGCAAGCGTGCAAGCCGTCCTCGAGGGGCTCGGCTCCCGCACTGAGGGGCTCGACCAGGCCGAGGCCGCCGGGCGCCTCGATCGCTTCGGGTACAACCGCCTTCCCGCTCCCGCTTCCGAGCCCATCTGGCGGGAGTTTCTGCGCCAGCTCGGCAACATGTTCGCCGTGATGCTGGTGGTGGGGGCGGCGCTGGCCTTTGCGATATGGTGGCTTTCGGTTCCCCGCGATCCCGGCAACTTCGACCTCGGGGTGGGGATCCTGGCCGTGGTGGTCATCAACGCGGCCATAGGCTTCGCACAGGAGCATGCGGCCGAGCGCACCGCCGCCGCCCTGCAGGGCCTGGTGCCCGTGCGTGCCCGTGTGGTGCGAGCCGGGCAGCTTCGCGAGATCGCCGCCGAGGAGATCGTGCCCGGGGATGTGGTTTCCCTGGAGGCGGGGGACTATGTTCCGGCGGATTGCCGAGTGGTCGAGGCGTCCGCGCTGCAGGCGGAGATGTCGGCGCTTACCGGGGAAAGCGCCCCGCTGCCGCGCTCCGCCTCGCCCTCTGACCGCCCGAGCCCCCTGGATGCCGAGGACCTGCTCTTCATGGGCACCTCGATCGTCGCCGGAAGCGCAAAGGCGGTGGTCTACGCGACCGGGTTCGCCACCGAGTTCGGCCGGATCTTCTCCCTTGCGGCCAGGGTCGAGCCCGAGGCGAGCCCTCTTCAGCGCCAAGTCGACAAGATGGCCCGAAGGGTGGCCGTGGTGGCGATTGCGGCGGGGATCCTGCTCTACCTGTTCCGCACCGCGACCGGGCACGACGCCGCCCTCTCGTTCGTCTTCGCCCTGGGCGTGATGGTCGCTCTGGTGCCGGAGGGAATGCCGGCCACTCTCTCGGTCTCCCTGGCGCTCGCCGTGCGCCGCATGGCGCGGAAGATGGCGCTCATCAAACGCCTTCCCGCCGTGCAGTCACTCGGCTCAACCACCGTGATCTGCACCGACAAGACCGGAACGCTCACGACTGCGGAGATGACCGTCGTGGGAGTCTTCACCGGTGGCAAAACTTATGCGGTGAGCGGCGCCGGCTTCGGACGGGCGGGCTCGGTCGAAGGAGGTGTGGCGCCCGCCGGAGTTCTGCGCGCAGCGTCTTTGGCCAGCAGCGCCCGCCTCGGCCCCTCCAGCTTGCCCGAGCGCTGGAGTGTGGTCGGAGACCCCACGGAAGGGGCGATCCTGATCGCGGCGGCCAAGGCGGGTCTGGCCATGGAGGCGATGGAGGCCGAGGCGCCCCAGGTGGCGACATTTCCTTTCGACCCCTCTTCGATGCTGATGTCCGTCGTGCGCGCCGAGCGAGGCGGCTTCGTCTCCTATGTGAAGGGCTCGTCCGAGGCGGTCCTCTCGAACTGCACCGCCGTCCGGCTGGGCGATGGCGCGGATGCGCCTTTGAATCAGGACGGCCGGGAGCTATATCTCGCCGCGACCCGTGAGTTGGCTTCCCAGGCACTCAGGGTGCTTGCTGTCGCCGAGCGCCTGCTGCCCAAGCCGCCGGACCGCGCGGAGGCGGAGCGTTCCATGACACTGCTCGGCTTGGTGGCTATGGCCGATCCCCCGAGGGACGATGCCGAGTCCTCCGTCCGGGCCTGCCAGGGAGCCGGAATCCGCGTCTTGATGGTGACCGGCGACCACGCGTTGACGGCGTTGGCAGTCGCCAGGCAGGTGGGCATTGCCCAAGGTGACGACGAGCGGGTGGTGACCGGCGACGAGCTGGATACTCTCTCCGACGAGGAGCTGCGCAACCTGCTGGCCGCGCCGGGACGGCCCGTCTTTGCGCGGGTTCGCCCCCAGCACAAGCTGCGGATCGTCACCGAATTGGAGGCGATGGGCGAGGTGGTGGCGGTAACCGGCGACGGTGCGAACGACGCGCCGGCTTTGAAGCGGGCCAGCGTGGGAGTGGCCATGGGCAGGGGAGGAACCGACGTGGCCAGGGCGGCGGCGGAGATGGTGCTCCTGGACGACTCGTTCTCCTCGATCGCCGCGGCGGTGGAGCAGGGCAGAGCGGTCTACGAGAACATCCGGCGCTTCGTCGTCTATGTCTTCACGAGCAACGTCGCCGAGCTGGTTCCCATCGTCGTCGGCGCCCTGGTGGGCTTTCCTCTGGTTCCTATTACGGCCTTGCAGGTCCTGGCGGTGGACCTTGGCTCGGACGTGCTGCCCGCGCTGGCGCTCGGCTGGGAGCCCGCGGAGCCCGGCACCATGTCGCGGCCGCCGCGGCCGCCTTCGGAGTCGCTCTTCTCCTGGGCCCTGGTGCGCAGGATCGTCTTTTTTGGCGGTCTGGAGGCGGTCGCGGCCGTCCTGGTCTTCTTCTGGCGCGTGCATGCGAGCGGGCTTCCCTGGGCAGAAATCGGGCCCCACACGCTCGCCTATCGCCAGGCCATAACCCTCACCCAGGCGGCGATCGTCTTCGGGCAGCTGTTCGCGGCGATGTGCGTCCGCACCGAGCGCGAGAGTCTCCTCTCCCTCGGCGTCTTTTCCAACCGCCCCCTCCTGGGCGCCCAGCTGGTCGCCCTCGCGATGATCGCCACCATTAGCTACCTGCTGGCCGCCCAGCGCGTGTTCGGCACCGCGTCGCTCAGCGCGGCGGATTGGGCGGTGCTTGCGGCTCTGGGCTTCGCCCTTCTCCTGGCGGACGAGGCGCGCAAGTGGCTAAGGCGCAGGCTCCGTTGATTCCACGCCGGTCATCGCCCGTGGGTCTTGTGGCGCCCTGGTGGGGCGCGAGCCGGCGTCGAGCAATGCCATCCCAAGTCCACGCATCGACCTGCCGAAGTAATAGCCCACGCTCGGAAGCAGCCAGGCAACCAGCGCGGTGATCACGATCGGTGCATACGGGCCGGAGCCGAGGCCGGCCAGCTCCGCAATGGCGGTGGAAGCGGCGAGGATGTGGCGGCCGGTGGCCGCCTCTCCCACCAGGAGCAAGAGCCAGCCCGCGGGAAACGCGACGGCAAGGCGGCTGTAGGAGCCGCGTATGGCGAAGGCTCCCACCACGGCGCCGAGCGCAGGTAGCAGGGGCCACCAGCCGATGAACGCCAGCACCACTGAGACCACGAGGCACAATGCGGCAAAGGCGTGTCCGGCTCGGTTGCCGGCGAAGGAGAAGCGGGGCTTGGAAGCGTGGGTGGCGCGGCTCATCTGAGCGTCCAGACTGCCGTTGCCGAGGATGCCTTGGGCGTTGCCATGGAGTAATAGCGGCCCGCCAGCCAGGCGGGTATCTGGTCCTCGTACCACGGTGATATCGGGTTCTCGCTCTGGCCGCCCGGGTAGATCCCGATATAGCTTGAGCCGAGTTCTGCAATGAAGCGCTCGCTCGGACCCGCGGTGCTGGTCATGCCTCCGTCGGCGGCGTCCACGGTCCAACGGTCGCCCGCGCCGGGGAACGGCCCGTAGCCAAGTGCGTTCACGAAGGTGAGCGAGACGTATTGGCGCTTGTGCATCCTTCCCCATGTCCAGCTCGAGACCTTGGGGCCGAAACGCTTGGACAGCTGGGCGAGGGTCTGCCCGAACGCCTCTCGGATGATCGAATCTCGGGACCGACCCTGGGTGAGGGAGGTGGAAAAGATCCCGCCTCCGGTGGACGAGAGCGAGGCCGCCTCGATGTCCTCGACCAGGGGGACGTTACCGGTTCCTATCTTGAGTGCCGCATCCAGCCCGGTGGGAACCTTGTGCGCCTTCCAGAGTGGTCCGAAGGTGTCCTGCAGGTAGTTCTCGAGGAACGTCCACCAGATGCCCGCCGCAGCCGAGTTTGTGCTCATGTCGTAGTTCCATCCCTGCAGGGCGGCGATGGCCGAGGCGGACTCGGCCGCGAGGGTGCCGGACACGCTGCTGCCACGGGTGGCGGAGAGGACCAGGGGCACGATCTCGGTGGCGAGCAGGTCCACGTTGCTCTGTTGGAGGGCCGCCATCTGGGCCACGGTCACTTTGGGATGGGTAGCGAGGTAGGTGGATATGGTCCTGGCCCGGTACCCGTAGTCGAAGAAGTTCGCCGAGGTGCCGATGTAATACGGGTAATTGGCCGCGACCTCCCGCTGGTTGGCGGAGAAGACGTAGTGCGTCGGGGGGTCGTAGGCCTGGGGCACCGCGGAGGCCGGGATCGTGCCAATGGGTTCGTCGGCTCCGGTCCCGCTCATGATGGTCCAGGGCTTGGCCCCTTTGGGGAACTGGGGGTAGATGCCGGGTGCGATAATCCCGATGTTTCCGGCCACGTCGGCGTAGGCGAAGTTCTGTGTCGGCGCGAGCCATACGGAGAGCGCACGCTTGAACTGTGCGAAGTTGGAAGCGTGCATCACGTTCATCATCGCCTCGAGATCGTCCGAGGGAATCGCGCCTGTCCAGTACATGGCCACCGTCTTGCCTGATTGGGTCAACAGCGGCCCTTGGGCGCTGATCAGTACCTGGTAGGCGTGTGCTCCCTGGTCGCGGACCGGAATCGAGTAGTTAACCGAGTCGAAGCGGCGCCAGGTCCCCTTGTAGAAGTACTCGCCTGGGCGAGACGAAGAGGTCTTTTCCTGGTAGTAGAAGGCCGCCTGGTTCTGGGTGTCCGTGAGGCTCCAGGCGATCGAATGGTTGTGACCGATGAGTATGCCGGGCAATCCCGGAATGGAGAAGCCCGAGAAGTAGAGCTGGGGCGAGGAGGCCGTGAGCTGGTACCAGATAGAGGGCAGGGTCTCACCCAAGTGAGGGTCGCCGGCCAGTATCGCCTTCCCGTACACCGTGCGAGTGGAGTCCACGGCCCAGTTGTTTGAGTCCCCACCACGGCGGGTCAGATTCGCGGGCGCGGCCGAGGCCAGGCGGATTATGGAGGCATCGGCCTGCTGGATCGATCCAACCGTGGCCGGCGGAGTCCAACTGCCCGGCGAGTGCGCACTTGCTGAAGCCGCATGACCCGAGGTCCTCAAGGGAGCGCTTCCTGGTATCGACCGGGTTATGGGCGCCAGCTTGGCCCTGGCGTAGGGTCCCGGGTCATAAGGCGCTTGCTGGTTGGCGGGGATGATCGGAAACAGCTTCATTGCCGTCGAGTAACCGAGGGAGCCGACGGCCAGCGAGTAGTCGATTGGAGTGGTGGTGAAGTCGAGCAGCTGGGTCATCTCGCCCTGGATCGAGAGGGTGTCGAGGGGGCTCCAGGGAGCGGGCCGGTACTTGAGCAGCTTGAACTGCACGGGAAGATTCCCGGCCGATTCGAAACTGCGGATCTGGTCGTTGACGCCCTGGCTGAATGCCAGCAGGTTGCGCCCTAGCGCCGATCCCGCGCCGATCCTGGCCCATTCGGCCGCTGCCGTGCGTTTCAGACCCAGCGTGAGCTCGAGCTCGTCGGTTGAGAGTGCCGCCGGGCCGAGGACCTGGGATAGGAGACCCTCCGCCTCCCTGCGCTCGACATCCATCTGGAAGAGGCGGAAGTGCGCCTGCAGGTAGCCTTCGGCCTCGAAGAGGTCGTGCTCGGTGGTGGCGTTAATAGAGGGAATGCCTCGCGAATCGAAGCTGACCGTCACGATCCCGTCCAGGCCGGGCAGGTTGATGGTGGCCGAGCCCGGAAGGCGCGCGTTGCCGGCCATCGTCCACACCCCGCGCACGGGGTTGAAGCTCTGGCCGAGCGGAGGCACCTTTCCGGCGCCGAAGAATCCCAGGTAATAGGTGGCAAGAAGTATCACGGCAGCGAGCACGGCCGAGACACCGGAGCGCCTCACCCTTGCACTAGGCGACAATCGCGACCTCCCTGTGTGCCCGGACCATTACCGCCGCCGGCACTGCTTAGCCGAGGTTACTATGCTTTGGCCCTCAGCGGGGAGTGGGAAGGCCATTGGCCCATTGGCCGACGGCTTTCGATGGGAGGTCTGAAATGGGATCCGACGCGGTGGTGCTGCTTTCGGGTGGGCTTGACTCCACCACGGTGCTCGCCTATGCGCTCCAGGAGGGCCGGCGGTGTCATGCGCTGAGCTTCGCCTACGGCCAGCGCCACGCGGTCGAGCTGGATGCCGCCAAGCGGGTTGCCGCCGCACTCGGCGCGTACCGGCACCTCATCGCCGAGATCGATCTGGGGGTATTCGGGCACTCCGCACTCACTGCCGACATCGCGGTGCCACACTTCGGAGCGGGCCAGGAGCCCCCGATGGGAATACCGGCCACCTACGTCCCGGCGCGGAACACCATCTTCCTTGCCTATGCCCTGGCGCTCGCTGAGACGACCGGTGCAGGCGAGATCTTCATCGGCGTCAACGCTCTCGACTACTCCGGCTACCCCGACTGTCGTCCCGCCTACATCGAGGCTTTCCAAGTGATGGCGAATCTGGCCACCAAGGCCGCGGTGGAGGAGGGCAGCCGGGTGAGCATTCGCGCTCCGCTCATCTCATTGACCAAGGCGGAGATCATCTCACTCGGCCTGACGCTCGGCGTGGACTACTCGATAACCCACAGCTGCTACGATCCGCTCCCCGGCGGTGCACCTTGCGGTACCTGCGACTCCTGTCACCTGCGGGCGCGTGGCTTCGCTGCGCTCGGGCGGGAGGATCCGGCGCTCGCCGCGCGGCGACGAGCCTAGAGGCGCTTGTGGCCCACTGACTAGCATGGATGGCCGAAAGGGAGCACTCAAGAGCGGGATTTGCCAAGCACCATGACCGATACCTCGGGCCTAAGCCACCTTGGCTCAAAAAGCACCACTTACAACTATGACTCGCCCTCTGCCGGGATGCTCGAGGTCTTCCCCGACCCCCACCCTGGAACACCATATGTCATCGGGCTGGACTGCTTTGAGTTCACCAGCCTCTGCCCCGTCACCGGCCAGCCTGATTACGGGAGGATCTGGATCGATTATGTCGCCGGCGGCCTCTGCGTCGAGTCAAAGAGCCTCAAGCTGTACTTGGTCAGCTATCGCAATCATGGTGCCTTCCACGAGGCCTGCGTCAACCGCATCGCGGACGATCTTGTGTCCAGGCTTTCACCTCTTTACCTGCGGGTCTTCGGCGACTTCAATGCGCGGGGCGGCATAGCCATTCGCCCGATGGCGATTCGCTGGAAGGCGGGAGTAACCGCCGACGCGCGTGCCGAGGTTGAATCAACCGTGGCGACGTATGACCGCTTGGCGCGGAGGTCCGGCTGATGGACAGGCGCAGGCTGCGTAAAGTTCGTATCGCCGCCGCGGTCAGCTTCGCGGCCTACGTGGCGGTGATTGTCGGGGCAAACTGGATGATCGGCCACGTCGGCACACCCATTCCCGGCGCCCACGTGCTTCCGGTTGGCTTTGGTCTGCAGGCACCTTCCGGCGTTTACCTTGCCGCCCTGGCCTTTGTCGCCCGCGACATGCTGCAGCGGGTGGGCGGAGCCAAGGCCGGGGTGGCGGCGATCCTTGTCGGGGCGGGCATCTCCGCTTTCGTGGCCAGCGCGCATCTCGCCTTTGCCTCCGGGGCCACCTTCCTGCTCTCGGAGACGTGTGACTTTCTGATCTACACGCCACTGCAGAAGCGCAATTTCCCGCTGGCGGTTCTTGCTTCCGGTGTGGTGGGGGACGTGGTGGACTCCACGGTCTTTCTCACCTTGGCAGGGATACCACTGGCGCTGGCCTTGCCGGGTCAGCTGCTAGGCAAGCTCTGGGTCATGCTGCTCGGCGGGCTACTGGCCGCCTGGATGAGGCGCTACCCGCTCTTTGCGACCCCCACGCGCAGCTTGTCGGCTGCGGGCACGGCTGCCTGATCCACCCCGCTATCGGGTGGGCGCCTACCAGTCGGCCGGATCCTCGGCCAGAACGCGCTTGGCGACGGCGAAGGCGGCGTTGGCCGCGGGCACGCCTGCGTAGACCGCGGTATGCATGAGCATCTCGGCGATCTCGTCCTCGCTCCAGCCGTTGCGGATCGCTCCACGGAGGTGGAGCTCCAGCTCACCGTGATGTCCCAAGGCGGTGAGCACGGCCAAGGTGATCGCCGACCGCGTCTTGCGGTCGAGTCCAGGGCGTGTCCAGATTTCTCCCCAGGCGTAGCTGGTGATCATGTCCAAGAAGCCGGAGTTGAAGGCGTTCGCCTGGGCGGAGGAGCGGTTCACATGCGCATCGCCGAGTACTGCGCGCCGTACCGACTCGCCCCGCGAGGCTGGTGGTCCCGCGAGGTGGTTGAGCAGAGCGTCGGTGAAGGGCGCAGGCTGCTCGATGTTGGCGAGGTGCGCGGCGTGCGGGATCACCACCATTGCCGAACCCGCTATGAGCTGCTGGGTCTCGAGCACCTTGGCGGGCGGGGTGACCGGGTCCTGAGCGCCCGCGATGAGCAGCGTCGGAGCGGTGATGCGCGCAAGCTCCGCGCGCAGGTCCATCGCGCCGATGGCCTCGCAGCAGCCGGCATAGCCCTCGGTGGAAGCCGCCTCGAGCATGCCGAGCACCGTTTCCGCAAGGCCTGGATGCCCATCGAGGTAGCCCGGGGTGAACCAGCGGCCGAGCAATGCCGGCCCCAGCGCCCGCACACCATGTGCCCGCACCGCAGCCGCGCGCTCCTGCCAAGCCGAGGCGGGCCCGAGCTCGGCGGCTGAGCATGCGACGACCAGGGACTCGACCCTCTCGGGGTGGTTCGCGGCTAGCCACATGGCCACCATTCCGCCAAGGGAGAGGCCGCACACCGAGAAGCTCTCCGCGCCGATGGAGCCGAGCACTTCTAGCACGTCGCGGCCCAGCTCGGCGATGGAATACGGCCCGGGAGCAGGTGCGGCGGCTCCTCCATGCCCCCGGTGCTCGATGCGAACGACCCGGAAGCGAGCCGAGAGGGCCGGCACCTGGGGGTCCCACATCTGGGCGGTTGTTCCGAGAGAGTTGAGCAATACCAGTACCGGAGCCTCTGGGGGACCGTCGATTCGGTAGGCGTTGGACATCATCTCTCCTTCTGGTAGATCTGCGTCATGGTCATCGGGCGGCGCGCGTCGAGCCGGGTGGCCGTAGGTATCCGGAGGGCGTTAGGGACTCTGCCGGGTAATCCTCGCCCGGTGCATCTATAGCATCCGAATCATCGCCATGGCCAGCGCCTAAGCCGTCGGCATGTGACGCCGCCCGGGCCGGCGTCACACGGGCCGTGTCGCGGCCCAGGACAGCCGATAATGCGCAGGAGACCCGCTCGGCGAGGTTCTCCTGCTCGATCACCAGGGGCTGCGTGGGCCGGCGAATGCCGGTGGGGGCGTGTCCAGGCCTATCGCAGGATGGCTCGATATGTGCACCCTGCTCCGGGTTCCGCGGCGCGCTCATTGCTCAGACACCTTCCAGGACCACCGCGATTCCCTGGCCAACGCCGATGCACATGGTGGCCAGGCCGTAGCCGCCTCCGGCGCGGTGAAGCCGCCACGCGAGTGTCGTGAGCAGCCGTGCACCCGAAGCCCCGAGGGGGTGACCGATGGCGATGGCTCCCCCAGCGGGATTCACCAGCTCGGGATTCAGTTCCGGCCAGGATTTGATGCAGGCGATAGCCTGGGCGGCGAAGGCTTCGTTCAGCTCCACCGAGGCCAGATCCCCCCAACCGATTCCGGCCCGGGCCAGCGCCTTGTTGGCCGCCTCGACCGGTCCGATGCCGAAGAGGTGCGGATCAACACCGCTGGCTGCGCGGGAGACGATGCGCGCCAGCGGCCGTGCACCTTCGCGCGAGGCGGTGGCCTCGTCCATGAGTAGGAGGGCCGCCGCCCCGTCATTGAGGGGAGAGGAGTTTCCGGCGGTGACCGTGCCGTCGAGGCGGAACGAGGGCCGCAGCTTGGCCAGCTTGTCCAGAGTGCTGCCGGGGCGGATGCTCTCGTCGGCCTCGAGGGCTATGCCCTCCAGCGAGGTGAGTTCGTCCTTGTATTCGCCGGCCGCCCAGGCCGCGGCGGCACGCCGATGGCTTCTGATCGCGAAAACGTCCTGCTCGTCGCGGGTGATGGAGTACTTGTCCGCCAGTATCTCGGCTCCTTCGCCGAGGGAGACGGTCCACTCCAAAGGCATCTTGGAATTTACCATGCGCCAGCCGATGGTCGTGGAATACATCTCCGGGTTGCCTCTGGGAAAGGCGCCCTCCGGCTTAGGGAGGACCCAGGGTGCGCGGGTCATCGACTCGACCCCGCCGGCCAGGATTACCTCGGCATCGCCGGTCTCGATCGCCCGGCTCCCCTCGATTGCGGCCTCCATGCCGGAGCCGCAGAGGCGATTAACGGTGGCACCGGGCACCGAGGTGGGGAGGCCGGCCAGCAGGCAGGCCATGCGTGCCAGGTTGCGGTTGTCCTCTCCGGCACCGTTGGCGTCACCGAAATATACGTCTTCGATTCGTGCCGGGTCGAGCCCCGGGTTTCGTTGCAGGACCGATGCGACCACGGATGCTGCCAGGTCGTCGGGGCGTATACCCGCGAGGGCGCCGCCGTAGCGGCCGAAGTGGGTGCGCGTGCCGTCAACGATAAAGCTGGCTGTCATTTAGTGCTCCCTTCAGCACGCATAGAGACGAGGCGGCGAAGTTCCCCGAGCTCGGCTTCGGTGGGCGCCGAAGTCCGCTTCAGCTCCGGCGCGACCGCCAGCGCCCAGCCGGTGGCTTCGCGCGCGGCATCGACGCTAACCCCGGGATGGAGGTCGGTCAAGGTCAGTTCGCAGCTCTTAGGGTCAGGCCGCAGGATCCCCAGGTCGGTGATAACCATTCTCGGCCCTTTACCCCTGAGGCCGAGCCGTTCGCGGCTCCCCGGCCCGTCTCCAAATCCGATGGAGGTACGGAAATCGAGGGGGTCGACGAAGCTGTGGCGGTTCTGTTTGATCATGATCACCACCTCCTTGCACGATGCGGCGATTTCGGGGGCTCCGCCGGCGCCCGGCAGGCGCACGCCCGGGCGCTCATAAGGGCCGATCACGGTGGTGTTCAGGTTGGCGAAGCGGTCGATCTGCGCGGCGCCCAGGAAGCCGATGTCGATGCGCCCCGGTTGCAGCCAGTAGTTGAAGATCTCCGGAACCGAGACCACCGCGTCGGCAGTTCGGGCCAGCTCGCCGTCGCCGATCGAGAGAGGCAAGGAGGCCGGCTTCGCCCCAATGCACCCCGATTCGTAAATTAGAACCAGGCCAGGCGCATGCGTCGCCCTTGCCAGGTTGGCTGCAGTAGAGGGAGCGCCTATCCCCACGAAGCAGACCTGTCCGTCGCGAAGCTCTCGTGCCGCGGCGATGCTCATCATCTCGCTCGTGGTGAACTTGGGGCTCGCGGTGCTCACGTGGTTCCGGCTCGCCGTCACGCCCCTACCCCCAGCACGTTCCTTTGCATCCAGGCAATGAAGGTGTCCCGGCTGCGACTGATCCCTTCCCACTCGCTGTAGAAGGTGTTGTCGCGTTCGTAGTAGCCGGAGGCGTACGAGGGGCGCGCACCGCCGGGAACCTGCGCCACGGCGGTGATAACCCAGCTCGGCAGCACCACTCCGCCCGGCCTCAACTCGATTCTCTCCACGATCTCCTCCACCGTGACGATCGACCGCGACGAAGCCAGCACGGCCTCCTTCTGCACGCCGGTGATGCCCCACATCTGCACATTGCCGTGCGCGTCCGCCTGCTGAGCGTGGATTATGGCCACGTCGGGGTTGATGGCCGGCACTGCGGCCAGCGTTTCGCCGGTGAAGGGGCACTGAACCGACTTGATGCTGGCCACACGTCCCGCCAACCCGGTTCCCGCGTAGGCGCGCAAGATGGCGAAGGGCAGTCCGGAGGCGCCCGCTACGAAACGGTTGGTCAACCCGGCGTGGCTGTGCTCCTCGATCTTGAGCGGCGTAGGCCAGCCGTTCTCGATCGCGTCACGGAAGCGGTGCAGCGAGCCCACCCCGGGGTTTCCGCCCCAGGAGAAGACCAGCTTGTCGGCTACTCCCATGCCAATCAGCTGGTCGAAGACGAGGTCGGGGGTAAGGCGGACCAGCGTGAGGTGACGCCGCCCCTGGCGGATGAGCTCATGGCCGGCGGCATGGGGTATGAGGTGGGAAAAGCCCTCCATCGCTACCGTGTCGCCATCGGCGACCAGCTCCGCGACGGCGTCGCGGAGCGAGACTATCTCTGCCAAGTTTCCAGCCTTTCCATCTTGAGGGAGGTACCGAATCGCGGGGGGCCAGCGGCGCCGGAGGTGTGAATCTCATGGGTCGCCGTTTCCGGAGCGGCGTGTGTCGAAGGGCAGGCCGATGTGGTTGTCGGCCAGAGCGCTCTGGGCGTCCAAATTGACAAAATTGCAGCACTGCAGGGTGCGCTGTACCTGGAGGGCAAGGGGGTCGGCGGCCGGGTTGCGCTGCATGGGCGAGGTCATGCAGCGCGAGA
This sequence comes from Actinomycetes bacterium, assembly GCA_021786375.1. Taxonomy (GTDB): domain Bacteria; phylum Actinomycetota; class Acidimicrobiia; order Acidimicrobiales; family Acidimicrobiaceae; genus Acidithrix. The sequence continues at coordinate 9,281 of JAJYNL010000106.1, read as the reverse complement.
AGTCCTGTGCATTCCAAGTGTGATCCAGGCACGTCTCGGTGTAGGCCCCCGGCCCCGTTCCCTCTCCGTTGGTGGACCGGGCCCGCCAGGGCTACGGGAGGAACAGGGACGTCGGCGATGGCCTGGTCCGAGTTCTCGGCACCGGGGTATAGCGATGTGGCCGCTGTCGCGGGCAAGCAGGAGGGGACCATCCCTGAGGCGCTCGGCGACGAAGCTATGCGCGATGGTGATCTGGTTCTCGATCACCGGGCCTCCACCGAGTCTCCAACCCGGGCTTGCCAACCGCGGATCCAGCTCGTTCCGGATGCGTCCGTTGGGAGAGCCGGCAATGGGGTTTTCTGGGGGGACGTGCAGGTATCGCCGGGAGATGGAGAGCGGGCCATGCAAAGCAGCAGGTAGCAGCGGTGGTGACGGCTACGCATGGGTTCCTCCGAGCTTGGTTCTGCCCTGGGCCGGGATGCCGAGCCATGAGTAGGCGAAGTTGCACTCGACGGTGATGAGGTTCCCGGCAGGGATGCCGTGGCGCGAGACACCGTGGAACCCGTCGCAGCCCGCGACGATATGGCGCGAGAGTGCAGTCCGCGGGGCGTCGGTCGTCACTGTCCTGCAACCGGCAGCCGGGCGCATGTCCAAATTGTGTGGCTCGCCGCTGAACAGCGTGTGGATGCCATGGTGCCCACCCGTAGGTGCGCCGGTCGTCGTAAAGCCCGTCCTGGTCGCGGATTTCCGCGGTCGAATGTTCCAGAACTCCTGCTCGCACCTGGGACTCCAGGCAATGCCGGTCCATATTCTCCAGGCTGACGCGGTCGATGCCCGTGTCGGTCTGGAGTTCTCCGACTACCAGCCCGGCCCGGCCGGCCCAGCTCATGCCCGACTGAGTTGCGACGGTCGCCCCTCCCGGCCCTGTCACCTTTGCGACAGATGTTGGTGGGGGCCCATCCGCCAGGCGGGCAGGCGCGGAGGGGTGAATGAATCGATTTCGGCCGGACTCGCTCCAACGCGGCGGTCATCCTCGCGGGGTGTGCCCCCCCGGGGTGGGGGAAAGGTTTGCGAGTGACCCGGTGCCGGCGTGTGGCGTGCCGGTCGGTGGGGAGGCGCCTGCTCGAACGGCCAGGATCCCCCAGGCGATGCTCATCCTCCCCCCTTATGCTCGATGAGTTCGCGCGATGCCCATCCACGAGTTGTGGGCTACGGTGTTCGCAGGACGAACGCTTATGCGAAGCTCGCACAAATTATGGGTGCGGTCTCCTGGCGGTGTCAAGCGGCTTGGGGATTTGTCTTTGCGGGCGTCGTCGTCCGGTGGGTTGCCGGCACGACAAGCCGATCCATGGCGGCGTTGGAACGCCTATCCGGTGCGCTCTGGGCAGGGCGGTCAAGGGGTGGGGTGATACAGGAGGATTCCGAACGACACGACGCTTTCGTGCAGTCGTTGGCACGGGGCCTGGAGGTGATTCGTGCCTTTGGGGCCGAGCGGCCGGAGATGACTCTGTCCGAGGTTGCCAAAGTGACCGGGATGAGTAGGGCGAGCGCTCGGAGATTTCTTCTGACGCTGGTGGAGCTTGACTACGCACGGACGGACGGGAGAGCGTTTGCCCTCACCCCACGCGTGCTCGAGCTGGGGTACGCCTATCTCTCCGGCCTTACCCTCGCGGAAGTCGCCCAACCTCACATCGAAGACCTGGTGGCCCGGGTGCATGAGTCGTCGTCGGTGGCGGTACTGGACCGTACCGATATCGTCTACGTTGTCAGGGTTCCCACCAAGCGCATCATGACCGTAAACATCTCCGTTGGAACCCGCTTCCCGGCTTACGCGACCTCGATGGGGCGGGTGCTGCTCGCGGGGCTTGGGCCCACCGAGGTTGATCGGCTACTGGCGCGGAGCGATATCGCAGCGCTGACTCCGCTGACCGTAACCGATCCTGACCAGCTCAGGCGCATTATCGACGAGGTGCGAGCGAGGGGATATGCCATCACCGACCAGGAGCTGGAGGGAGGCCTTCGCTCCTTGGCGGTGCCGATCCGTGACCGCCAAGGCAAGGTCATCGCGGCAATCAACGTGTCCGCGCAGGCTCCGCGCGTGAGCATCTTTCAGCTCGAGCAGGAGTTCCTCTCCCCACTTCTCGATGCGGCGGCCCGAATCCGGGCCGACCTGCCCAAGTAGCCACCTGGGCTATGCTCCGGCGCGGGCTCGAAGCCTGGCTGGCGCACAGCCATTAGCCTCTTTCGGGGTCCGTGGCCAAGTCGAAGGGCGAGGTGCAGATGGCAGCGGTGGCTGCGAGCAAGTTCCAGTTCGAGATCCTGGCAACCTCTACAGGAGGGGCGCGGCGCGGACGGGTACATACTCCCCGGGGGACCTACGAGACGCCGGTGTTCATGCCGGTGGGCACGCGTGGAACCATCAAGGCGGCTTTGGTGGGCCAGATTGCCGAGATCGGCTTCGAGGTGATCCTGGGCAACACCTACCATTTGATGCTCCGCCCGGGGGCGGAGGTGGTCGCCTCCTTTGGCTCGCTACATGGCTTCACAGGGTGGAAGCGCCACATGCTCACCGACTCTGGGGGCTTCCAGGTGATGTCCCTCGGGGCGGAGTACAGCGAGCAGGGGGCGCGTTTCAGGTCGATCTACGACGGTTCCGTGCACACCGTGACCCCGGAAGAGGCGGTCGCACTCCAGGAGCTGATAGGTGCGGACATCCAGATGGTGCTGGACGTCTGCACCATGCTTCCCGCCCCCCGCGACCGGGTGGAGCGGGCTCTCGAGCTGACTCACCAATGGGCCAAACGGGCGCGGTCCACCAAGAGCCGCCAGGACCAGGCCCAGTTCGGAATCGTGCAAGGAGGGGGAGAGCTCGACCTACGCGCCGAGAGCGCAAAGTTCATCGCCGACCTCGACTTCGAGGGCTACGCCATCGGCGGCCTTGCGGTGGGGGAGAGCCGCGGCGAGATGCTAGCCGCCATCGAGGCTTCGGTCGAGCACCTGCCGGAGGGCAAGCCTCGCTACTTGATGGGCGTGGGTGACCCGGTCGGGATGCTGGAGGCGATCGCCCGTGGAGTGGACATGTTCGACTGCGTGGCGCCGTCGCGGATCGCGCGCCATGGGCAGGCGATGACCTTTGGCGGTAAACTGCACATGAAGAACCTGCGCTACCAGCGGGACGAAGGCCCGGTCGAGGATGGCTGCCCCTGTGCCGCATGTGCAGGCTATTCGCGAGGGCTGGTCAGGCACTTGCTGAATGTGGGGGAGCCCACGGCGGGAATGCTGCTCACGTTGCACAATTTGACCTTCATGTACCGGCTCGTCCAGCGGGCGCGAACTGCGATCGTGGACGGCACGCTTGGGGCGGTGATCGCCGAGGTGCGCAGCGCTTGGGATGCCGGCCCAGATTAGTGTCGGCGTGGGTCCACTCGGCGCCCGAATAGTGTAAGTGCGCCGCGAGGCTTTAGCATGAACTGTGTCATTTTTGCCTTCCATGGAGATTCAGATGTTCTTTGCCGCCGCGGCGACAACCACCCAGTCGAGCAGCATAACCACGCTGCTCTTTCCGCTCCTGCTCGTAGTGGGCGCCTATTTCCTTTTCATCCGCCCGCGTTCACAGCAGATGAAGCGTACCCAGATGCAGTCTCGCGACGTCTCGATCGGCGATCGCGTCATGACCACTTCCGGCATGCTGGGGCGGGTCGTGAGGCTTAACGAAGAGACCGTGATGCTGGAAATTGCGCCTGATGTCGAGGTCAGCTTCGTGCGTAGAGCCATCTCGAAGCGTATGGACGAGAGCGATCCGGCGGTGCAGGAGATCGACAATCCGGACGGGATCCCGGCGTCGTACGAGGATGGGATACCCGCTTCACACGATGACGAATTTCCCGGCACCCCTGGACAGGCCGAGGCGGGCGAGAGTGGCCATGAAGAGCCCGAAGAGGGTCCTGAGACGCGCTGAAAGCCGTCGGCGGGTTGCTCTCCAGGGACTCCGCAGGATTCCGGGGCGTGCAATAATTGTTCCCCGGTGGGGCCGGCCCTTGTGGCCGGCTTGCCTGACGGGTTTCGGCTAGATGGGTAGGAATGGATGAAAAGGTCGGGACTGCTCCTGGTCATCGCCACCTTCGTGGTGTCGGTGGGATCGCTGATCGCGGTCCTCGCCCTCAACTACAAACCGGTCCTCGGTCTTGACCTGCAGGGCGGACTCTCGGTCGTGTACGCCCCGGCCAAGAAAGTCTCCGAGGCGACGCTACAGGAGACCATCTCGATCATCCGCAACCGCGTCGACGGCCTCGGGGTGGCGGAGCCCAATATCGCTCAGCAGGGCAACGACATCGTCGTGCAGCTTCCCGGGGTCAAGGATGCCAACCAGGCGCTGAAGATCGTCGGCCAGACGGCCGAGTTGCGCTTCCGCATCGTGCAGTGCACGGCCCCTCCTTATACGCCGCCGCCGCCTTCTCTGAAGATCCCCAAGAAGGATCTCGTACCTTTCTGTCCGACCACCCAGGCGGATTCCACGCTTCTCGGATACGTGCCCACCACCGCCCCGGCTAAGGACACTGCCGGAGCCACTGTGCTGCTACCACAGAAGTCAGGCAACACGGTCGTGGGCCGCTACGTGCTCGGGCCCTCGCTCTTGGACGGCTCCGCCCTCAAGACCGCCTTTGCCGGACTTGACTCGAGCGGCAACTGGATCGTGCAATTCAGCCTGACCAAGGCCGGGTCGCCCAAGTTCGACGCGCTTGCCTCGAAGTATTACCAGCACCAGATGGCCATCGTCCTCGACGGCGTGGTCATCTCGGCCCCCACCATCAACAGCACCTCCTTCGGGGGGCAAGGCCAGATCACCGGCTCCTTCACCCAGTCTCAGGCGCAGAATTTGGCACTGGTTCTGCGTTACGGCGCCCTGCCGGTGCAGCTCGTACAGCAAACCGTTCAGACGGTCTCCCCGACGCTGGGTGCCGCGAGCCTAAGAGCCGGCGTCTTCGCGGGACTGGTTGGCCTGGCCGTGGTGATGCTTTATACGATTTTCTATTACCGGGCCCTGGGCATCGTGGTGGTGCTGGGGCTGGCAACCACCGCGGCGCTCCTATGGGGGATCATCTCCTACATCGGCCATACCAGCGGACTGACCCTCGACCTCTCCGGCGTCACCGGCCTGATTGTGTCGATCGGCGTGACGGTCGACTCATACATCGTCTTCTTCGAGCGATTAAAGGACGAGGTCAGGGAGGGCCGAAGCGTCAGAGCCTCGGTCGACAAGGGCTTCAAGAAGGCGTTCCATACCATCGTCGCCGCGGACCTCGTCTCCTTCATAGGCGCCCTGCTCCTCTACCTGCTTTCCATTGGCCCGGTCCGCGGCTTCGCCTTCTTCCTGGGGCTCTCAACCGTCTTGGACGTCGTGACCTCATGGACCTTCACCAGGCCGCTGGTGCAGATTCTCGGTAGGAACCGAACCTTCACTGAAGCCAAATGGCTCGGGATTGCCCGTGGCCTGGCCGCGAGGGGGGAGGCCTGATGGCAAAGGTCAAAGCGGCTCAGGAGGGCGCCGCGGCCATGGCTCCCGCCCCGGAGCAGGACGGCTCCATCTTCAGCCGCCTTTACCACGGCAACACCCACTTTCAGTTCGTCGGTCATCGCAGGCGCTGGTACACCTTCTCGGCCGTGGTAATCCTGATCGGCCTCGCCGCACTGGGGATTCGCGGGCTCAACTTCGGGATCGAGTTCAAGGGCGGGACATCGTGGGAGGTCACCAACACCCACCTGACCGTTTCCCAGGCCCGCAATGCCGTGGCATCGACCGGTGTCAAACAAGCCGTCGTCGTCTCCTTGGGCTCCGGTTCCTCGACCACGATCGAGGTGCAGGCGGACCTGTCCGTCTATTCGGCGGCCCGCAAGGCGACGCTCGAGACCGACGTCACCGATGCCCTGGCTGCCGCTGCTCACGTTCCGGCCAACCGTGTCTCGCTGAATGACGTGGGCCCCACGTGGGGCGGCCAGATCACCACTAAGGCCGTCCAGGCCCTGATCGGGTTCTTCGTCGCCATCCTTCTCTACATCACCCTGCGATTCGAGTTGAAGATGGCTGCTGCCGCGTTGGTTGCCGTGATTCACGACATCCTGGTGACGGTGGGTATCTACGCGATAGTCGGCTTCGAGGTGACCCCGGCCACTGTGATCGCGGTCCTTACCATCCTGGGATACTCGCTCTACGACACCATTGTTGTTTTTGACCGCGTCCAGGAGAACGTGAAGGGGATGGTCAACTCTGGCCGCATGACCTACTCGGACGCGGTGGACAGCTCGATGAACCAGGTGCTGATGCGTTCCATGAACACCTCAATAGTGGCCATCATCCCCATACTCTCGGTGCTGCTGATCGGTGCGCAGCTGTTGGGGGCAACCACACTTCAGCAGTTCGGCCTGGCGCTCTTCATCGGACTGACCACCGGTGCTTATTCATCGATCTTCATTGCCTCCCCGCTACTCGCCCAGTTAAAGGAGCGGGAACCCCGCTACAAGGCGCTGGCCGAGCGACTGGCCAAGGCTCAGGCGGCCGAGGAGAGCAAGGCGGCAAAGCGTGGGGCGAGGCTGGCGCAGCAGGCAGGGCCGAAGGAGGGGCCCGCCGGGGGGGCGGAAGCGGCTTCCGAACCGGCCGCCACCACGGATGATGCCCTAGACGGTGGGTCTTCCGGCACCGCCCCGCAGGCAGAACGCAAGCGTCCCAAGCTGGTAGAGCCGGGTCAGCGCTCTTCGTCGGCCTCAAGGCGCAGGCAGGGGCCCAAGCGCCGCTAGGCCGGCCACACCTGTGGGTGGTTTGTTGCCACCTCCAATGGTGTAATTTGTATTTATGGTGCCTGGAGTAGCAGCGGGATTCGAGACGAGGCTTCTCGACCGTCTGCTGTCCTCTTTTCGCCAACGCCATCCCGAAGACGACCCATCACTGGTGGAACTCGCCTTCCATTCGGCCATCGGTGCACACCAGGGGCAGTTCAGGCGCTCGGGCGAGCCGTACGTGACGCATCCGATCGCTGTAGCCCAGATCGTGACGGACATCGGCGTGGATGCCACGACGATAGCGGCGGCCCTCTTGCATGACACGGTCGAGGACACAGCCACCCGCCTCACCGACATCGCCGCGACCTTCAGTCCTGCCGTTGCCCAAATTGTTGATGGGGTCACCAAGCTGGATCGGCTCAGCTTCGACTCCAAGGAGGCCCAGCAGGCTGCCACCGTCCGCAAGATGCTGATCGCCATGGCCAAGGATCCCCGGGTCCTCATCATCAAGCTGGCCGACCGCCTGCACAACATGCGTACCCTGGCGGTTCTGCCGGAGTGGAAGCAGCGTCGAATCGCCCAAGAGACGATGGACATATACGCTCCGCTCGCGCACAGACTGGGCATCCAGGAGATCCGGTGGCAGCTCGAGGATCTCGCATTCGCCGTGCTGCATCCCAGGCGCTACGCGGAGATCGAGCAGATGGTGCAACTGCGATCGCCGGAGCGGGAGCATTCGCTGAACGTGCTGCTCAAGATGGCCACGGACCGCTTGGCCGAAGTGGGAATCCGCGCTGATGTGCGCGGGAGGCCCAAGCATCTGTGGTCGATTTACGAGAAGATGGTTGTCAAGTCCAAGGAGTTCGACGACATCTACGACATCATCGGCCTGCGCATAATCTGCGAGACCGAGAAGGATTGCTGGGCCGCCCTGGGCGTTGTTCACTCACTGTGGAACCCGGTTCCGGGTCGTTTCAAGGACTATATCAACACCCCTAAATTCAACCTCTACCAGTCGCTGCACACCACGGTGGTCTCACAGGGCGGGAATCCGCTCGAGGTGCAGATCCGGACACTGGAGATGCACCGGCGCGCCGAGTACGGCATCGCCGCACACTGGGGTTACAAGGAGGGTTCGAGCCAGTCGGAGATGGCCTGGCTCGGACGAATACTCGACTGGCAGCGCGACACTCCCGACCCGGTCGAGTTCCTCGAAAACCTCAAGCTCGACCTGGAGCTGGACGAGGTTTACGTCTTCACCCCCAAGGGGAAGGTCGTCTCCCTTCCAGCCAAGGCCACCCCGGTCGACTTCGCCTACACCATCCACACCGAGGTGGGTCACCGCTGCATCGGCGCCAAGGTGAACGGGCGTCTTGTCCCGCTGGATTCGCAGCTGAAGTCGGGTGACACCGTCGAGATCTTCACCTCCAAGGTGGCCACCGCCGGCCCCTCCAGGGACTGGCTGGCAATCGTGGCCACGCCCAGGGCGCGCAACAAGATCCGCCAGTGGTTCTCTCGCGAGCGGCGCGAGGACTCGATCGAGAGCGGCCGCGAGGACCTTCTGAAGACGATGCGGAAGGAGGGGCTGCCGGTACAGAAGCTGCAGAGCGCCGACGCGCTTCCCAAGCTCGCGGCCAAGCTCGGGTACGCCGACCTGGAGGCGATGTACGCCTCGATCGGTGAGGGGCATATCTCGGCCAAGGCGGCGGTCCAGCGCCTGGTTCGCGACCTGGCTCCGGAAGAGTCCGAAGTCCAGATGCCGGTGACGGTGAGCCCGAGCCGGCGGATGAGCCGCAAGCGCAAGTCGCCCGGTGTCTACGTCGAGGGCCTCGACGACGTGGTGATCCGCTTCTCCCGCTGCTGTTCGCCGGTGCCCGGGGACGAGATCATCGGCTTCGTCACCCGCGGCCGCGGAGTGTCGGTGCACCGGGTGGGCTGTGCCAATGCCGCGGCGCTCGCGGCCAACTCGGAGGAGCGGCTCATTGAGGTGGAGTGGGATCGCGACACCTCCAATTCGGTGTTTGTAGCACAGATCGAGATCCGCGCTCTGGACCGCTCGAGGCTCCTGGCCGATGTGGCCCGTGTCCTTTCCGAGCACCACCTGAACATCCTTGCGTCCTCCACCCAAGCCGGTGTTGACCGCATCTCCAGAATGCGCTTCGAGTTCGAGCTGGCCGATCCCAGCCACCTCGAGTCGGTACTGGCCGCCCTGCGGCGCCTGGAGGGTGTCTACGACGCCTACCGCGTGGTGGAGGGTGGCGGAGGCGAGTCCGGGCCTATACCCGGGGTATTCCGCTCCAGCGAACCTAGGCATTTCTAGGCACGCCTTTTCTTTTCGCTCTCCAGCCGCTGAGTCTCCCCCGAGCACGCCGTGTGCTCGGGACTCTGCGAGTCGGTGGTATCGCCACCTCCCACGACGAGCCGAGGCCCGCGTGGTTTGCTTGGAGTCCTGCCGTGAGCGGTAGCTCCGTTGTCAACACACGCACCCTGGACACCGTTGCCGGCGGTCCCCTGCGGGACGGCACGTG
>JAJYNL010000105.1 GCA_021786375.1 Actinomycetes bacterium | reverse complement strand
GCCAGGGGTTCACGATCGGCGAAGGGTGTGGAGCCGGTCAGGCATTGGTAGGTGACGATCCCGAGGGCGAAGATGTCGGCCGGCGCGCCGTACTCCCCTCCCGCCAGCTGCTCGGGCGCTATGTATCGGGCAGTCCCCAGTACTGAACCGGGTATGGTCAGATCCGAGGCCCCGGCCGCCCTCGCGATTCCGAAGTCGGTGATCTTCACCGAGCCGTCCGGCCTGACCAGGATGTTGCCCGGCTTTACGTCCCTGTGAACGATTCCTTGGGCATGCGCCACCGCCAGCCCGTCGGCCACCTGCGCGATCAGGTCAAGCGTGGTTGGCACGGGGATTCCTTGAGCCGGGAGCATGCGCGAGAGAACCTCGCCGTTGATCAGCTCCATGACGATGTACGCGCGTATGCGCCCGCTCGCGTCCGCCGCCTCACCGTAGTCGAAGACGGTGGCGATATTGGGGTGGGAAAGCCCGGCAGCGGCCCTTGCCTCGAAACGGAAGCGCTCCACGAAGGAGGAATCCTGTCCGTACTCGGTCTTGAGAACCTTGACGGCCACCTCGCGCCCCAGGACTTCATCGGTTGCGCGCCACACGTCGCCCATGCCGCCCCCGGCTATCCAGCGCACGAGACGGTATCGAGCGGCGATGAGCTCGCCACTGTCATGGATGGTCAAAGCCGGAGTCTCCTCTTTGTGCCACCAGCGCCTGGCTCCCTGCGGATTCCATCCAGCCTAGCCGTACGCGCCTATTTGTGGGGGTTTGGGTCCCCGGGACCGATATCCGCAATGGAAGAAGCAGGTGCGCCTCCCGTGGGCGCCCTCACCTCCGGTGGCCTTGCCCACTAGGTTCGGAGGAATGCAATCGGCACTCAGTCCCGCCTCGGCGCGGGTCGCCAACCAGGTGATCTCGGCGATGGCCGGCCCCGGGGCGGAGCTCCGGCCCGACCAGGAGGAGGCGGTTGCGGCCCTTTGCGTCCCGGGCGCGCGAGTGCTGGTGGTCCAAGCGACCGGTTGGGGCAAGTCCGCCGTCTACTGGGCCGCCACCGCCATCCGCAAGGCGGAGGGGGCCGGCCCGACCCTGGTTGTGTCGCCGCTCCTCTCGCTCATGCGTGACCAGGTAGAGGCGGCCTCCCGTGCCGGCCTGGTGGCCGCGACCCTCAACTCCTCGAATCCCGGTGAGTGGGCCGTTATCGAGGCGGCTCTGCACCAGGGCCGGATCGATGTTCTCCTGGTCTCCCCGGAGCGCCTCGCCAATCCGGGCTTCGGCACCAGGGTGATGGAGGCGTTGGCCGGGCGGATCGGCCTGCTGGTCATCGATGAGGCGCACGCCGTGTCGGACTGGGGGCACGACTTCCGCCCCGACTACCGCAGGGTGGCGGCGGTCCTTGCGCGGCTGAACCCATCCACGCCCGTGCTGGCCACCACTGCCACGGCAAACCAGCGAGTTACCGATGACGTGGCGGACCAGCTCGGCAGCGAGGCACTGGTGCTGCGCGGTTCATTGGCGCGAACCAGCCTGGAGCTGTCGGTGGTCGGCGCGCTGGCGCCCATCGAGCGCTTCGCCTGGGTCGTCGAGCATCTGCCCATCCTCCCCGGCTCCGGCATCGTCTACACCCTTACCGTCTCCGATGCCCAACGCCTCACCGCCGCCGCGCGGGGCGTGCACGGCGAGGCGCTTCAGGTTGCCGCCTACACCGGGCAGATGGACAGCACCGAGCGCGAGGCGCTGGAGGAGGCGCTCAAGTCCAACCGGGTCAAGGCCCTGGTGGCTACCAGCGCACTCGGAATGGGCTTCGACAAGCCGGACCTTGGCTTCGTTGTGCACGTTGGCTCTCCCCCCTCCCCCGTCTCCTACTACCAGCAGATCGGCCGTGCCGGGCGCGGCATCGACCGGGCGCTGGTGGCGCTGCTTCCCTCGGAGTCGGACGAGAGGGTGTGGCATCACTTCGCCACGGCCACCATCCCTGATCCGGCCCAGGTGGAGAGGCTCCTGGCCGGCCTGGCCGCCTACGAGGGAGGTGTTGCGACCGTTCCCGGGCTGGAGGCGGAGACCGGCCTGCGCCGCGGCCGCATAGAGATGATGCTTCGCCAGCTCGCAGTCGATGGCGCAGTGGAACGGCGCGAGACGGGCTGGGCCGCGACCGGCCAGGCCTGGGCCTACGACGCGCAGCACTACGAGGGGATCCTGGCCATCCGCCGCCGCGAGGCGGCGATCATGCGCGCCTACGTGGCTGGGGAGGCGTGCCTGATGCAGCTCCTGCAGTCCTCGCTCGACGATCCCAGCGCCGCCCCTTGCGGGCGCTGCTCGGTCTGTGCGGGCAGGTTGCCCGAGCCCCTCGTTGCGCGACCCTCTGCCGAGGTGGTGCAGCGTGTGAAAAGCCTTCTGCGGGGCGAAACGGTGGTGCTCGAGCCGCGCAAGATGTGGCCGGGAGGCGCCTACGGCGCCAGGGGCAGGATTTCCCCGGGGGAGATGGCGGGGGAGGGGAGGGTTATCGCCTTTGCCGATGCGCCCGAGTGGCGCGAGCTGGTCCAGGAGGCCTTTCAAGGCGATGCGCCCCCTTCCCCGGAACTGCGGGCAGCTGCGGTGGCGACACTCTCGCGTTGGAAGCGGACCTGGCCGGGGCGCCCCGAGGTTGTGATCGATCTGGCCGCGGCGGGGTATACCCGGCTGGCGGCGGGCCTGGCCGACCACCTTGCCGCGGCCGGCCATCTGGATCGTGCAACGCTCGCCATGGGCGCCGGGCCGCACGAGGTCTCGGAGATGGGCTCGGGCGAGGAGGCCGCCTACTGGCAGCAGGCACTCGAGGCCGATGGCCCCTGCTCGGCGGCGGTGCGGGGAAGGTGCGTGCTTGTCGTGGTGGACGCGACTTCTTCCCAGTGGCCCATAACGGTGGCGGCGGCCAAACTTCGTCGAGCAGGCGCGAAGACGGTGCTGCCCCTCTTGGTTCATCGCCGCCCCTGAGAGGCCGCTCGCGCACTCGCTCGGCAAGCGGGAGCCATCCGCTCGGGAATCATCGCCGCTCCGTTTCCCACCCGGCATGCGGTCCGGGGATATGCTCGGGGAATGCCCGAAGACCTTTCCGCATACGAGTCCTCCGAAATGCTGCCGGAACGGAAATTCGGCTGGAGAAACGTCTTCGTCCCGTCCGAGGAGGATCCGCGGGACTACGGCCCGGTTTCGGGCGAACGCGAGACACTGCTCTCCTACCTGCGCGCCTACCGCCAAACCCTGGAGCTGAAGTGCCGGGGGCTGGACGCGGCCGCAATGGCGGCAAGGTCGGTGCCGCCCTCCAACCTCTCCCTATTGGGGCTGGTCCGCCATATGGCCGAAGTCGAGAGTCACTGGTTCCGCCGGGTGATGGCCGGAGAGGATGCGCCGAGGATCTATCGCACGGACGAGGACCGGGACGCGGCATTCACCGGCGCGGTGGCCGATCCGCGGGTGGTGGAGCATGCCTGGACGGCCTGGAGGGCGGAGGTGGAATTCGCCGATGGCTTCCTGGAGCGGAACGACGACCTTGGAGTGATCGGCGTCTTCGAGCACCGGGGGAGGCGCGAGGAGCTGGCCCTGCGCGAGGTGCTCCTGCACATGATCGAGGAGTACGCGCGCCATTGCGGCCACGCCGACCTCTTGCGCGAGCGCATCGACGGGCGGATAGGCCAGTAGGGGGCGGTGCTCCGCAGGCTTATCGACGGGGAAGGCAAAGGTGTAGGCCCCACTCCGCCTTCGGGACGAGCGTCCAACGGTGTATGGAGCCAGAATCTGCTGGCCTCAAGCTGCCGAGGGGTCGGTCACTGCTGTCGTAAAACTAGGCGATACACTGCATACACACGTTCTGGTAACGATGCCGGGAGCGTGAACTTGACCGAGTGGGCCAGGCGCCAGGGCATCCATCCGCAAACCGCGTACC
>JAJYNL010000010.1:61075-82241 GCA_021786375.1 Actinomycetes bacterium | reverse complement strand
GGCGCTATCGGACCAGGTGGCCCATGGCGTTGGCGCGCGTAAGGACCGCCGCATCGAGAATAGTTCCCCGTCCATTCACGATGGCCGCCACTCTGGCCTGTGGCTCCACCTGCAGTCCTCGGTCAAGCTGGTCGGCCCGGCGGCTCCCGCACCGGGCATGGCCATCGAATCCGCCGGTACTGAGTTGCAGCGAGGGTCGTCTGCTGTGCCATCTCCCTCGATGACGGCTGACAGTTCGGGCACATCTCATCCGGAAAGCAAATCCTGCGCCAGGAGATCCTTGCCGAATGCCGAGCGGACAACCCAACACAAACCTGGAAGCACAGTCTTCCAAAGCCCCGCGGACCCGGGGAAGCGTCGCGAGCCGCGGCTCTCCGGGAGACTCAATTGGAGAGTGCGATCTCACAGCCGGCCATTAGTGGTTCGCGCATGTCGAAGGCAACAAGCCGGGAGCCACCGGTCGCCTCGAGCACCCCCTCCACGATTCCGAGGTGCACCGAGCAGACCACGCGGGCGTCGAGGTCCACGGCCTGGGCAAGAGGGCAACTGGTCAGAGTCACGGTATCGGCGTCCACATCGCCCGCATCGAACCGCGTGGCGAAACCCCAACGGCTCATCACCCGGTTGAGCACCTCCGAGGGGGAAAGATCGGGGCCTGAGTCCTCGTCTACTGCGCGTGCATCGCGCGCGCCCTCTTCCCTGCCTGCCTCCCGGGGGGTCATCGAGGATGAAAGTGCGCGAACCAGCACCTTTGCCAGTCGCTCGTAGGAGAGAAGCGAATCCGAAGCGGCAGCCGGGCTCAGGCGATAAATGAGCCTCGGGCGTCCTCGCGTTCCCGCCGAGTGCACGCCCTCGTCCAACAATCCTGCCTTCACCAGAACCGCCAGGTGTTGGCGCACTGCGTTGTGATTCAAGCTGGTGTATTCGGTCAATTCGGCGACGGTCGCGGCATGCCCAGCGGTAGCCACATACCTGAAAATTCCAAAACGAGTTGCGTCCGCCAGAGCGTTTGCCCTCGAGCGTGTTTCCTCGTCCAAACCCGATACCAACGAACTCATCGCCCCGGCGCTGGCGGTGGCATAACTGCCACAATCACAAGCTTTCCTCCCCCCTTGGTAGACATTGGGAATTACGCGCCTGACATCCAGAATAAATTTCAAATGGAGCTGTACCGCCCCCAGGGGAGAAAGACTCTCCACCTTCAGGAAACTACGGCGAAGCATTCCGCCGGCGCAATGCAATTGCTCGGCTCTGCGCGGGAAAAGATTGGCTCAGGGACAGGCAAGGCCGCCCTGATCGGGATCCGCCGGCCAGAAAGCCGGACGGAGGTCTGGTTTGGGATTCGTGGCGGGTAAGCCTTCGGTCAATTCGGCCATCGCCGGAAGCGCTATCCCTCTGCCATCCGTGGTCGCGATTGCTGCCGTGAGAGAAGCGGAAGAAAGAGCAGAAGGGCAAGAGCCTGCATTGCGACTGTGAACACGATCGCCCAGTGGACGGCGATGTCGTAAAAGAGACCGATCAGCGCCGCTCCGGCAAGCCAGGCCAAGCCGTACACCGCGGTGAAGGTGCCGTACCCGGCACCCCGGCGCGCAGGGGTGACCAGGTCCCCCACCGCCGCACGCATGGTCGACTCGTGCACACCCATAGCCAGGCCCCACAGGAGAGTCCCAACCCAGACGAAAGCGACAGATCCGGCGAAGGCGAAGAAGGGCACAGCCGCCCCGATGAAGGGCAGCACCCCCAGGCCCTTGAGCCCGATGCGATCGTACATACGGCCTGACACGAGCGAGGCGATAGCCGCCATTGCCATAGCGCCGGCATACATGATCGGGATCACCGGAACAGATACCACCTTCGCCTTGTCGAGGTGGTAGGCGAGCACCGCAAAGGTCGCGAAACCGGCCATGGTTGCAGCGCTGAAGGCGCTGTACTGCCAGAAGCGCCGTGAGAAGCCGTGGAGCTCCAGTGCGTTGACCGGCTTCGAGTTCTCGCGGGTGGCGTAGTCGCGCGGGGTAGGCACCCTGCTTCGTAACCAGGCCAGTACGGCCAGCGCCGCGGCGCCGGGAATGGCGAGTGCGGCGAAACCATCGCGATACCCCTTGCTCACTTCCAGGAACGCGGCAATAGCCAGGGGTCCGATGAAGGCTCCGGCCTGGTCGAGGGCCTCATGTACCGCAAAGGTCCAGCCTCGCCCCAGATCGGTGCCCGCCTGGGCGAGCATGGTGTCGCGGGCCGGAGTTCTGAGTCCCTTGCCGAAGCGCTCGGCGATCACCAGCGCGCTGGCCGCCCAGACATTTCCGGCCAGGGCGAGCATGGGTACTGCCACCATCGTTACCGCGTAGCCCGAGATGGAGATGGCCCACTGGCGCCCGGTTCGATCGGAGAGCCTTCCGCTGAATAGCCGGAAAACAAGCGCCATGGCCTCGCCGAGGCCGGTGACCAGACCGATGAGTGCCGCGGAAGCGCCGAAGCCGGCCATGAACGGCCCGACTACGCTGCGGGCTCCTTCGTAGACCACGTCGCCCAGGCCGCTGACCACGCCAAAGGCAAGGACGAATTTCATCGGAGGGAGGCGATTGGCGCCCCAGCTCCGCTGCTGCTCACGGTCCATCCGTTAAGCTTTAGCCCTCGCTCTGGCCGCGATGCGCGTTGCCGCGCCGGCTATGCCGTGCCTATGGGAAGGCGCTTGGGCCGGGTCCTGACGCGGAAGGCCTGGGTGGTTCACGAGATGCCCTTGGGAAGCATGGCCTCGATGAGGCGGGGGCCTGGTTCGGCAAGTGCCCGCTTCAACTGCTCACCAAGCTCCTCCCCGGTGTAAACCCGCACGGCGTCCACCCCAAAGCCTTTGGCAATGGAGGTGAAATCCATGTCGGGCGGGATCAGATCCAGCATCGCCCGCGATCTCGGTCCGGCCGCCTCCGCGCCGACGTTGTCCAGTTCCATCTGCAGGATCGCGTAGCTCTGATTGTTGAGCAGGACGGTCACCACGTCCAGCCCTTCACGCGCCTGAGTCCAGAGCGCCTGAATTGTGTAGAGCGCGGAGCCGTCGGCCTGAATGTCGACCACCTTGGTGCCGGGCTCGGCGATAGCGGCTCCGGTGGCGACGGGAAGCCCGTACCCGATTGCCCCACCGGTAAGGGTCAGCCAACGATGCGGAGGGCTGCCCTGGGTAAGCCCCGGGGCTGCGATGCCTGCGGTTACGCTTTCGTCGACCACAATGCACCCCTCGGGCAAAAGCGCGCCTATTGTCGCCGCAACCGCAGAGCCGGAGAGGGGACCGCTTGGCAGGGAAGGCAGCACGGAGGGTGCCAGGGTGGGCGCTCCCGAAGCGCCGAGATCCTCCGCAAGCGCTTCCAAGAACAGCTCCGCCGGCTCGGCCGGCGTGGCGAGCGTTACCACCTGGCAGTCCTCGGGTGCATACCGGCTCGGTTTGCCGGGATACGCGAAGAAGGCGACGGGGTCGACCGCACCTGCCAAAACCAGGCTTTTGCTCCCGGCAAGCTGCATGAGGGCAAAGTCGCCAAGGTAAGCCAACCGATCGACGGGCGGGATGCCGGCACCTCGCTCGAGCACTGCGGGGAAGGTCTCACACAACAGGCGCGCCGAGGTGGCATTGGCGATGCGAGAGGCCGCCTCGAGGCCCCGCCGGGTGGTGGCGGAACCGCCGATGAAAAGTGTCACTCCGCCGGCACGCAGAGCTTTGGCGGCAGCTGCGACGCGCTCGACATCCACGGATGGGGATTGGGCCGGCCCGCTCGCCACCGAAATGTCGGGGACATCGTTCCAGGTGATATCCCCGGGCACGATCAGGGTTGCAACCCCGGCCGGGGAAGCAACCGCGGCCGCATGGGTCGCCGCGACCATGGGAATCAGTTCCTCTGGACTCTCAACGGTCATCACACTCTTTGACACCGCTTTGGCCGTCGCCACGATGTCGCTGGCCAAGGGCGGATCGAAGCGCCGGTGATAGGTGGCGTGCTCACCAACCACGTTCACGATCGGACTGTACGCCCGCCGGGCGTTGTGCAGATTGGCGAGCCCGTTCCCCAATCCCGGGCCTAGGTGCAGCAGGGTCGCGGCCGGCTTTCGGGCAATCCGGGCGTACCCATCGGCTGCCCCGGTCGCGACACCTTCGAAGAGTGCCAGCACGCCCCGCATCTCAGGCACCCTGTCCAGGGCAGCCACGAAGTGCATCTCCGAAGTTCCGGGGTTGGAGAAGCACACCTCCACCCCCATGCCGACCAATGTCTTCATCAACGCCTCTGCGCCGTTCATCAGATCACCTTCCCTGGATTGAGGATCCCCTGGGGATCGAACGCCGCCTTGATCCTGCGCATCAGCTCCAGCTTGTCCGAATCCTCCAGCTCGAGCAGATACTTGCGCTTTTCGGATCCGATACCGTGTTCAGCCGAGATGGAGCCCCCCAGCGCCAGGCCGAAGTCAAGCATCTCCCGGATCACCTCGTAGCGCTTGGTCTCGTCCGGCTGGAAGATGGAGAAGTGAATGTTCCCGTCCCCAACGTGCCCAGCCGCCGATATGAAGCTCTCGGAATCGGCGGCGATGGCGTTCACGCGCTCGAGGTAAGCGGGAATCTCAGCCCTTGGGACGACGACGTCGACCAGGTCATTGGCACCCAGCGCCTTGCTCACCCAGAAAGCTCCTTCCCGGGCCTCCAGGAGCTTGGTGGCCGAGGGCTCGCTGAGCAGGAAGACGTCGAGCGCCCCCAGTTCCAACAGCAGCTCGGAAAAGGTCTCCGTCTCCGAATCGAGCGTGGAGGGCGAGTTCGCCTCCAGGATCACGAAGAGGTATGCCTTGGCCGCATTCTTGATGGCATCCCCGACTCCCAACTCGAAGCCGACGCGCGCGCTCATAGCCGAAAGCCCCACCGCGTCCATGTACTCCAGCACAAGTGGGGTTACGCCAGTGCCCAGAAGCTCAGGCACCGCATTGGAAATGGAGGCAAGGCTCGCGAAGGGTACCAGCATCGTCGTCGAGTAACCGGGCCTGGGATATATGCGCAGGGTCACTTCGGTGACCAGGGCAAGAGTCCCCTCCGAGCCGATGATCAGCTGGACAAGGTCGTAGCCCGAGGAGGATTTCACGTATTTGCCGCCACTGCGCATGATATCTCCGCCGGCCAGCACGAACTCCAGGCCGAGCACCTGGTGGCGAGTCACGCCGTACTTGACCGCCCTCATGCCGCCGGCGTTGGTGGCTACGTTGCCCCCCAAGGAAGAGCCCAACTCGCCTGGGAAGACGGGGTAAACGAAGCCGACCTCTGCCAGGGCCTGGTCCAGAGCGGCGAGCGTGACCCCGGGTTGGACCACCGCTACGTGGTTAGCCTCGTCGATCTCGATGATCTCGTTCATCTCCTCGAAGGTGACGACCAGCGAGCCCGGGACCGGGACCGCTCCACCGGAAAGCCCCGTCCCCGAGCCCCGCGCAACTATCGGGACGCCGTGGAGGCTGGCAAGGCGGGCAATGGTGCTCACCTGCTCCGTGGTGGTAGGGAAGGCCACCGCCACTGGCCGTCGCCACTCGGCGGTCAACGCCTCGTCATGGCTGTAGTCGTCGGAGACATCTTCTCCTGTCTTCACCGAGCGCTCGCCAAGCGCTCCGCGAAGCTCATCGAGGAAAGCCTCCAGGTCGTTTTCGTCGTGCATCAAATGAATGGTATCCCCGCAAAGCACGCTCCGGGGTGCTGTAGGCGGCAACCTCGGCACTTGGCGGCGCAGGTAGCGGCCCTGTAAGGTTGGCACATGCCCGCAGGACCGGATATCCAGTGGCCGGCTGGGTCTTTGGCCGTCGCCGGGGAGCCCTTCATGGTGATGGCCAAACCGGCCGGGCCTCAGTGCAATCTTGAGTGCAACTACTGCTACTACCTGGAGAAGGAGAGCCTCTTCCCCGAGGCGGCTCGCTTCCGGATGAGCGATGAGACCTTACGGGCGTACATCTCGTCCTTCATCTCCTCGAGTCCCGGGCCCATCGTGCACTTCGGTTGGCACGGAGGCGAGCCGACCATGGCCGGTCTCGACTTCTATCGCAAGGCCGTTGCGCTCCAGGAGGAGTTTCTCCCGCCCGGATGGACGGCTCTCAACAATCTGCAAACCAACGGCACGCTCCTCGACGACCGCTGGGGCAGCTTCCTCGCGCGACACCGTTTCTCCGTCGGACTCAGCATCGACGGCCCTGCCTTCACCCACGATGCATCCAGGCTGGACAAGGCCGGCCGACCCTCTCACCAGCGGGTAATGCGTGGCCTGCAGGTATTGCGCTCGCATGGCATCGACCCCGACGTGCTGTGCACCCTAAACGCGGTCACCGCCGCGCACCCCGACGAGGTCTATGACTTCTTCCTGGGGGAGGCCGTTAAGTGGGTCCAGTTCCTCCCGGTGGTCAAGCGGGAGGACGATGGCTCGATCTCCCCGCACAGCGTGGCGCCGAGGGCCATGGCCGATTTCCTAAACCACATCTTCGACCGCTGGGTCCGGAGCGACGTTGGGCGCATCGGCGTCCAGAACTTCCTGGAGAGCCTGCTGGTCTTCAGCGGCAGGCCTGCCAACCTTTGCGTGATGTCGGAGACCTGCGGCCGCGTGCTGGCGATGGAGCACGACGGCAGCGTTTACTCCTGCGATCACTTCGTCCTTCCCAGCCACCGGCTGGGGACGCTTCCCCAGGACGGACTTGGGGCGATGGTCGAGTCTGCTACGCAGCTCTCCTTCGGGCTCTCGAAGAAGGAGTCGCTCACCGGCTATTGCCGCTCATGCCCATACCTGTTCGCCTGCAACGGAGGCTGCCCCAAGGACCGTATAGCCGTCTCCCCTGACGGTGAGCCGGGTCACAACCTGCTCTGCGAAGGGTACCGGGCCTTCTTCGAGCACATCGACCCGTACATGCGGCGAATGGTCGCGATCATGCGCCGGGGTGGACAGATCACCTCCATCATGGACGAACTGGCCCAGGGCCAGGGAGGAGGGGTGCCGGTGGTGGGGCGGAACGAACCCTGCCCCTGCGGAAGTGGCAAGAAGTACAAGAACTGCCACCTGCGGCTGCGTGGCTAGACCGGCGCAGGAAAATTATTATGACGGAATGGCTATGCGAGCACCGTTTCTGAACTCCAGGCTGCAAGGGCTGGGTGCCACCATATTCGCCACGATGTCCCAGCTGGCGGCTGACACCGGCTCCATCAATCTGGGCCAGGGATTTCCCGACACGGATGGACCCGAGGAGATCAAAGCCGCCGCCATTCGTGCCATCGAGGAAGGCCACAACCAATACCCGCCTGGGCCGGGTATACCCCAGCTACGCGCGGCTGTCGCGCGCCACCAGCTCGACTATTGGGGTCTCGACCTAGACCCGGCAAGTGAAGTGCTGGTCACCGCGGGTGCGACCGAGGCGATTGCAGCGGCAATGCTCTCCCTTTGCGAGATCGGCGACGAAGTGATCGCCTTCGAACCCTTCTATGACGCCTACCTGGCGGCTGCGGCCATGGCCGGCGCCCGCCTGGTCCCGGTTCGCTTGCAAGCTCCGAACTGGGAGTTCGACCCGGAGGAGCTTCGTCGCGCCGTCTCCCCGCGTACCCGTGCCATCATGCTCAACTCGCCGCACAACCCCACCGGGAAGGTCTTCAGCCCATCAGAGCTGGTGCTCCTGGCCGAGCTATGCCAGGAGCACGACCTGATCGCGATCACCGACGAGGTTTATGAGCACATGATCTTCTCGGGCCGCCATGTGCCCATCGCCACTCTGGACGAGATGGCACGCCGCACCCTGACCATCTCCTCCGCGGCAAAGACGTACTCATTCACCGGCTGGAAGATCGGCTGGGCCACCGGCCCCGCCCCGCTGGTGGCGGCGGTCCGCACCGCCAAGCAGTTCCTCACCTACGTGAACGGCGCCCCGTTTCAGGTGGCTGTGGCCTATGCGCTCAACGAAGGCAGGCGCTTCACGGACCTGGTCGTGCCGACTATCTCCGAACAGCGCCGCATGCTCGCAGACGGCCTGACCAAGGCCGGATTCGAAGTCATGGGCGGCGATGGAACCTACTTCCTGACCACCGACATCAGCGGCGTCACCGATCTGGACGCTAAGGACTTCTGTATGGAGCTGGCGAGCAAAGCGGGCGTCGTCGCCGTTCCTTCTTCGGTCTTCTACCTGGAACCAAGGGCCGGCGAAAAGCTGGTCCGCTGGACGTTCTGCAAGCGTAGGGAAGTCATCGCCGAAGCGGTGGAGCGCTTAGGCAGCCTCGCTTAGGCCGTGACCACCCCTCGCTCGACCAGGGCCTCCGCGATCTGAATGGTGTTGAGTGCCGCCCCTTTGCGCAAGTTGTCACCGGCGACGAAGAGGGCCACGCCGTTCTCCACCGAGTCGTCGCGGCGGACTCGGCCCACATAGCTCGGATCCTGGCCTGCCGCCATCAACGGGGTTGGAACCTCGGCCACTACCACGGCTGGTGCGGAAGCAATCACCTGGCGAAGCTCGGTGATGTCGAAGGGCGATTCGAGCTCCACGTTGAGGTTCACCGAATGGCCCGTGAAGACCGGCACGCGTACACAAGTGGCGGCCACCCGAAGTCCGGGCAAGCCAAGTATCTTCCGACTCTCGTCGCGGAACTTGTGCTCCTCGTTGGTCTCATCGCCGACCAGGGAGCCGGCCAGCGGTATCACATTGGCCGCGATAGGCGCCACGAAGGCCTCGGGCGTGCCGAGGTCGATCGCCCCGCCGTCGAAGGTGAGCTCCGAGAGTCTCCCTCCTCCACGGCTCAGCTGGTCCTGCAGCTCGCGCACGCCCTTGACGCCTGCGCCGGAGACGGCCTGGTAGGTGGAAGCAACCACTCTGAGCAGCCCGTAACGGTCGCGCAAGGCAGCTAGTGGGGTCATGCAAACCATGGTGGTGCAATTGGGGTTGGCGACGATCCCTAGGGGAATCTCGTCGAGCTCCTCGGCATTGACCTCCGGAACCACGAGTGGGACCTCCGGGTTCATGCGCCATGCGGAAGAGTTGTCGACCACGATCGCGCCCGCGGCCGCCACCTTGGGGGCGAGCTCGCGCGAGGCGGTGGCGCCGTTCGAGAAGAGTGCGATGTCGATTCCCTCGAATGAGGCTTCGTAGGAGTTTTCCACCTCGATCTCGCGACCGGCGAAGAAGAGCTTGCTGCCGGCGGAGCGAGGCGAGGCAAAGAAGCGAATCTCGTCGTAGGGAAATTTGCGCTCGGCCAGAATGCTGCGCATGACGACGCCAACCTGGCCCGTGGCTCCGAAGACAGCGATGTTCATGATGCCAGACTAGACGGCGGCAATTCCGGAGTGAAAGACGTGCCCTAGAGCTCGAAAGCCTCGTGAAGAGCCTTGACCGCCTTCTCGACGTCCTCCTGGCGCACCACGCAGGAGATGCGTATGGCCGAGGTGGAGATCATCTCGATGTTGATCCCTTCCTTGGCCAGCGTTTCGAACATCGTCGCCGTGACTCCAGGGTGGCTTTTCATGCCCGCCCCGATCAGCGAGACGCGTCCAATCCCGGAGTCGGCGTAGCTGTCCCTGGCTCCGACCTCTGGAGCCACCGACTGCATGACCTCCAGGGCCACCTTCATTTCGTAATTGGGAACGGTGAAGGATATGTCCGTCAGTCCGTCCGTGGAGGTATTCTGCACGATCATATCGACGTTGATGCCGCGGTTGGCAACCTCGCGGAAGACCCTGGCGGCGACGCCAGGACGGTCGGGAACACCGGTGATCGTCACCTTGACCTCACCGGTGTCATGACTGATTGCGGAAACCACCGCCTGCTCCATGGTCTCATCCTCCTCCTGCACCCAGGTCCCGGGCTCCCAGGTAAAGCTGGAGCGTACATGGACCGGAACATGGAAATTCCGTGCGAACTCCACCGAGCGAAGCGCGAGCACACGTCCGCCGGAGGCGGCAAGCTCGAGCATCTCCTCGAAGGAGATTTTCAAGATCTTGTGAGCATTGGGCACAACGCGAGGGTCGGCCGTGAAAACTCCTGAGACGTCGGTGTAGATCTCGCAATAGTCCGCGCCCAGAGCGGACGCGAGCGCCACAGCAGTGGTGTCGGACCCTCCGCGGCCAAGCGTTGTCACATCCTTCTCGAGCGAGACGCCCTGAAACCCGGCGACAACCGGTACCTTGCCCTCTGCAAGCGTCTCGAGTAGCCGATTGGGGCGCATCTCGACGATCTTGGCCTTGGTATGGTCGGTGTCGGTGATGATTCCGGCCTGAGAGCCGGTGAACGAAAGCGCGGAAACCCCGAGATCCGCCAGCGCCATGCAAAGCAGCGCCATCGAGATGCGCTCGCCGGAGGTGAGCAGCATGTCGAGTTCACGCCCCGGGCGTGTCTCAGATACTTCCTTAGAAAGGCGAATCAGGTCGTCTGTGGTCTTACCCATCGCCGAGACAACCACCACGACCTGGTTTCCGGTGCGAACGGTACGCGCCACGTGATCCGCCACCGCTTTGATGCGGTCCACGTCCCCCACCGAGGTGCCGCCGAACTTCTGAACGATCAATGCCACACCTACAAACTACCGGCCGGGGCGCACTGCCCTGGCCCGGCGCCCATGACGGCCGGGGCCTGAGGGAGGCGACTAGCTTCTTTATCCGTGCCAAGCGCTAAACGACAGAGGATCAGGACGAACCAGGCGCTCAAGCGTGCCGCCGAAGAGGCCGCGAAGAAGCGCAAGCGCAGGTTTCGCCTGGGCATAATCATCGCCGTCGTCTTCGTCCTGGCACTGGTTGGCATCTACTTCGCCTCACGCCCCACCAAGACTGCGACCCCCTCCAAGAACACGTCCTCGACGTCGACGACCGCAGCCAAGGCCAAGGCGACTGCCGCACTTCCGTGCCCACCCGCCGGCGGCGCCGCCAAGCGGGTGACCAGCTTCCCGGCCGCGCCACCAATGTGCATCAACCCCAGCCTCCACTACACCGCGACCGTAACGACGGACGTAGGAACCTTCGTGATCACGCTCGAGCCGAACATCGCTCCCAAGACCGTCAACAACTTCGTCTACCTGGCCCGGTACCGCTACTTCGACGGAATCATCTTCCATCGCGTCATCCCCGGCTTCGTGGTCCAGGGTGGCGACCCGACCGGCACTGGAACCGGCGGGCCCGGCTACACCATCCCCGATGAGCTTCCCAAGGCCGGCCAGTACAAGATCGGCACGGTTGCAATGGCGAATACCGGGGCGCCTCACACCGGTGGAAGCCAGTTCTTCATCGTGGTGGGGCAGTCCGGGACGCAGCTGCCTCCGAAGTATTCGATCTTCGGCCAGGTGACCTCAGGCATGAACGTGGTCCAGGCGATCGCGGCGGATGGCTCCGCCTCGGGGACCCCGACCAAGGTGCACAAGATGATCTCGGTGACCATCCAGAGCTCCTGACCAAGGGACCAGACAGCAAAGCGGCTCGCCCCGAGCCGAGCGACTTAGATTAGCAAGGTGGAGTGCCAGTGCTCGGCTTTGGCAAGAACAAAGGAAAGAACAGCATGGAGTGCCCCAATCCGGACGGATCCAGCCCCAAGATTCAACAATTCGGGACGGCGCCGCAAATGTGCATCGACCCGCAGAAGCGCTATTCTGCGCGCTTTTTCACCTCCAAGGGTGAGTTTGTAGTGGCCCTCGATGCCGTCCGTGCGCCTAAGACCGTCAACAACTTCGTCTACCTGGCCCGTTATCACTATTACGAGGGCGTGGTCTTCCACCGCATCATTCCCGGCTTTGTGGTCCAGGGTGGGGACCCGACCGCGACCGGCGCGGGTGGGCCCGGCTACCGCTTCGAAGACGAGCTTCCCAAGGCCGGCCAGTACCAGCTCGGCTCGCTGGCCATGGCGAATGCCGGACCGAATACCAACGGCAGCCAATTCTTCATCATCACCGGTGCCTCGGGCGTTGGCCTGCCCCCCCTTTACTCGCTCTTCGGGCAGGTGGTTTCAGGGATGGACGCAGTGATGGCCATGGATGCGGTCGGAACCCAGAGTGGCCGGCCCACCGAGACCGTAGTTATCGAGCGCGTAGAAATCACCGAGGCCGAGTAGCCTCGGCCAGAAAAAAGGGCCGGCCAACCTGGTCGGCCTTTTTTTGTCGACTCTCAGGCAAAGACTGCCAGCTCACTCAAGCTGGCAAGATCCACCAGCTTCCCCATGTGGTAGACCTCGACCTTCCCCGCACCCATCGCCTCCCAGGTGCCGTCGGGCCAGTGGATCAATGCCGTCCGCTCATCCACTCCGACGGTGCTCATGTTCGGCCCCGCAAGCATAAGGGTGCGCTTCAGCCGATCATGGGACCAGCTGGAATAGTGGGGCACAAAGGCCAGGTTTCGCACCAGGCCGAGACCCAGGGTGTAGGCCCCACCACGAGGGTCGACCATCGGATCGGTCAGAACCATGCCGCCCGCCGAGGATCCGGCCACCGTCGCCCCGGAATCGAAGGCCTTAACCAGGGACTCCCAGGTGGGAGTGTCCTTTAACACGCTGCGCAAGTGCAGGGGAGAGCCTCCCCCAAGGTAGATGAACCGGGCCTTCTCCACGATGGCCGCATTGCGCTCCTCCATCGCGTCATGGTGGCTCAGCACCATCAATGGCCGCACCGCCAGGCCCATGGCTGCGAAGTAGTCGGTGGCGAATGCGACGGAGCGCTCCGGGTTCTCGTAGGCGGCGGCGGTGGGAAGGACGAGCACATCCTCGGCGCCGCTCCGCTCGATCAGCACCTTGTCAAAGCTGCAACCCTCACGCCACTCCGCACCGCCAACAAGCGCAAGCGCCCCGTGTCCATCCCGCATAAACACCCCTCCAGCTAGAAACCGGACACGCCCCCGGCCGTCGGCGGCCAAGGTGCGCACACAAACAATTTAGGCAGGTGCAGGGGCGGCGCGCATCCCACGCCGCCCCACTTCCCCGCCCCCCGGGCTGGCTCTGGGCCCTTTGATTCGAGGTACATTGTGGCAATGGAGATTCGCCACGTTGGAGTTCTCGGCTCCGGAATCATGGGTTCCGGAATCGCCGAATGTGCAGCTGAGGCCGGCTTCGAAGTCACCTTACGCTCGCGCAAGCAGGAGACCGCTGACCAAATGCGCGTCAACGTTGAGAAGTCGCTCTTGCGCAAGATCGAGAAGGGTCGCATCAGCGAGGGGGGTGGCCGTGAGATTCTCTCCCGGATCAAGGTGACCACCGACATCCGCGCCCTCTCCCACTGCGATCTTGTAATCGAGTCCGTGGTCGAGGACCTCGCCGTCAAGAAACATCTTGTCTCGGAGATATCGGAGCTCGTGGCCGACGATGCGATCATCGCCACCAACACCTCTACGCTTCCCGTGGTCGAGATCGCAGCTGCAGCCCGACACCCCCATCGCGTCTGCGGGATCCACTTTTTCAATCCCGCCACGGTGATGAAGCTGGTGGAGGTGGTGCAGCCCATCACCGCCTCCGACGAGGTGGTCCGAGCAGCGGTTGACTTTGCCAAGAGCTGCAGCAAGGACGTGGTGACCGTCAAGGATCAGGCGGGCTTCATCGTGAACGCGCTCCTGTTTCCCTATCTCAACAACTCCATCAAGCTCTACGAACGCGGAATGGGTTCGATGGAGGAGATCGACGTGGCTATGAAGGGCGGCTGCGGCTTCCCGATGGGCCCGTTCGCACTGCTCGATCTTGTCGGCCTCGACACTTCCTTGGCGATCCTCGAGGCCCTCTATCAGGAGTTCGGCGACCCCAACTTTTCGCCGGCCCCCTTGCTCAAGCGTATGGTTGCCGCAGGCTACCTCGGACGAAAAACCAAGAGAGGCTTCTTCGACTATCGCTGAAGCCACAAAGCCGGCCTCACACGCCCCCCCCGATGACAGAGGTGAACATGACTGAGCCTTCCAGCAAGAACCACCTGGCCTCCAGAGACAGGCCGTGGGTCTTCCGGACCTACTCCGGCCACTCGACTGCCACGGCCTCGAACGAGTTGTTCCGCTCCAACCTGGCCAAAGGCCAGACCGGCCTGTCGATCGCCTTTGACCTTCCCACCCAGATCGGATACGACCCGGACGACCCGGCAGCGGCAGGCGAAGTCGGCAAGGTGGGTGTCCCGGTCTTCCACCTCGGACACATGAAGCAACTCTTCAACGAGATTCCCGTCGAGAAGATGAACACCTCCATGACCATCAATGCGACGGCGGCGTGGTTGTTGGCGCTGTATGTGGCGTATGCGCGGCACGTTGGTACGGATGAGTCCGCGCTCTCGGGAACCACCCAGAACGACATCATCAAGGAATACCTCTCACGGGGAACCTTCATTTTCCCGCCGGAACACTCCAGAAGGCTGATCGTCGACATGATCGCCTACACCGTGCGCAACGTGCCCAAGTGGAACCCAGTCAACATCTGCAGCTATCACCTCCAGGAGGCCGGAGCCACCCCGGTACAGGAGATAGCCTTCTCCCTCGCCAATGCCATCGCCGTTCTGGATGCAGTTCGAGACTCGGGGCAAGTGCCGGCCGAAGACTTCCCGGAGGTGGTCGGGAGGATCTCCTTCTTCGTCAATTCTGGCATCCGCTTCGTGGAGGAGGTCTGCAAGATGCGCGCCTTCTCCCGCCTTTGGGAACGGATCTGCACCGAGCGCTACGGGGTGGAAGACCGGAAACTTCGCCGATTCCGCTACGGGGTTCAGGTCAACTCGCTCGGGCTCACGGAGTCGCAACCCGAAAACAACGTCCCCCGCATCGTGTTGGAGGCGCTTGGGGTGACTTTGTCGCGCGATACCAGAGCCCGCGCACTTCAGCTTCCGGCCTGGAACGAAGCTCTCGGCCTTCCAAGGCCTTGGGACCAGCAGTGGTCGCTTCGTATACAGCAGATCCTGGCCTACGAGACCGACCTTCTCGAGTATCCGGACATCTTCGACGGCTCCAAGGTGATCGAAGGCATAACCGATGAGCTGTCCGAGGCGGCCTGGACCGAACTCGAGGAGATTATCGGTATGGGCGGGGCCTTCTCGGCAATTGAGGAGATGAAGGCCCGTCTGGTGCAGTCCCAGGCCGACCGCACTCGTCGCATTGAGTCGGGTGACCAGGTGGTGGTGGGCGTCAACCGATTCACCGAGACCGACCCCTCTCCGCTGGTGTCGGGGGACCGGGCCTCTCATCTCGTGGTCGACCCCGCCGTCCAGCAGTCGCTGATGGAGGACATCCGCAGTTGGCGCGCCTCGCGCGATTCGCGACGCGTGGAAGGCGCGCTTGCGGCGCTTGTGGAGGCCGCCAAGACGGGGGCGAACATAATGGAGCCTTCAATCGAGCTGGCGCTGGCAGGAGGTACGACCGGAGAGTGGGCCGGGACGCTGCGTGGGATCTTCGGGGAGTTTCGTGCTCCTACCGGGATCGCCAAGGTGAAGGCAAAGCCGATAGCCAGCCTCGAAGGGGTCCGGGCGCGCGCACGCGCCCTGCCTGGCGGACCTCCAAGAATTCTGGTCGCCAAGCCGGGCCTGGACGGCCACTCCAACGGCGCCGAGCAGATCGCCGTCGCCGCCCGAGACGCGGGCTTCGAAGTCATCTACCAGGGTATCCGCCTGACCCCGGCTCAGATCGCCAACGCGGCGCTGGAAGAGGACGTCGACGTGGTGGGGATCTCAATCCTCTCGGGCTCGCACCTGGAGCTGGTGCCCGAGGTGGTTTCGCAAATGCGTTCCCTGGGAAGCGAGGCGACCGTGGTGGTGGGAGGAATCATCCCTGAAATCGACCACGCGGCACTGCGCCAGGCAGGGGTGGCTGCGATCTATACACCCAAGGACTTTGAGATCGCAGCCATCATGGATGACATCGAGAAGCTGGTTGCCGTACGGCGCGGGTTTGACTCCTAGGGCCGATCTGGGCTAAAAACTGAGCTGCATCGTGCCGAAAGAACCTGAGATGGAAAGAGTTCAAACTCCGCTCGCGGCCATTGCCATCTCCTTGGTGGCGGCGATCGCAGCCTGGGCGTACCGCCCGTTGATTGCCGTATCGGCAATCGCTTCCCTGGTTTGCGCCTGGGCGCTTCTGCGTGGCCACCACAAGGCTACGACTGAGGTTTCGGTGCCGGAACCTAACGAGCAAGACGCGCCGCTTGCCACCGTACCGGCCGGAACCCAGCAGACCAACTCCTTCCAGGAGCACCTGAGCAACGATCCGGACACCGGTTTCATCACCTATCCAGTCTTTGCAGCCATCCTCGAAGCAAAGGTGGCCACTGCGCGGCGGCGACTGTGGCCCGTGACAGTCGTACAGCTCGAGCTGGGGCTTGCCCCCGATGCGCTCGAGGTTAGAGAGGTGGCCACCAGCGCCATCCTCGGATTCAGCGCACTCCTGCGCGCGACCATCCGGGAGGCTGACGTCTGTGCACGCATAGGTCAGAAGCGCTTTGCTCTTATTCTCGAGGACACCGACGAGGAAGGCGGAGCCTGGACCGCGGAGAGGCTGCAGGTGGCTCACGTGCGTACGGGTGTCACGCTCGTCGGCAAGATATCCGCCGGCGTAGCCGGCTATCCGACCAACGGGGCTACGCCCAAGGAACTCCTCGCACGCTCCGGCATGGCACTCGAGCGAGCCTTGTCCAGCTTGGAAGAACCCGGAGTCGGGCGGGTCGTGGTAGCCCCCAGCGTTCCCTACAAGGGCTGATGCGGGCGGGTAGCTACCAGGGACGAGGCCGGGCAAGTGGAGTTGGGGAGGCCCACCACCTGCCGGAAAATCGCCACCCGGTAGTGGTCAGCCTGGCGGTCTCCGCGTTACCGCTCGACCCTGTTGCAAGCATCGCAAATGCAGCCACTATCGCAGCCAGAGCCTCTTCGTCGCTCGGAGCAGTGTCTCCTATCCCCATCTGCGCCACCCCTTAGAGCGGAACGTTGCCATGCTTGCGCTTGGGAAGGTCCTCACGCTTGCTGGCAAGTACTGCCAGAGACTTGATCAGGATACGGCGGGTGTCGGCGGGGTCGATGACATCGTCGACGAACCCCCGCTCCGCAGCCACGTACGGGTTGGCATAGCGGTCGATGTACTCGTCGACCAGCTCCTTGCGCCGTGCTGCCGGGTCGGCAGCCGCGGCCAGCTCGCGGCGATAGACGACCTCAACCGCGCCCTGGGGACCCATGACGGCCAACTCGGCCGAGGGCCACGCGTAGGCAAAATCCGCCCCCACCGACTTCGAGTTCATGACGACATACGCGCCGCCGTATGCCTTGCGGGTGATCACGGTGATACGGGGCACGGTCGCCTCGCAGTAAGCGTAAAGAAGCTTCGCGCCGTGGCGGATGATGCCGCCGTACTCCTGGTCGACGCCGGGAAGGAAACCGGGGACGTCCTCGAAGGTGACCACGGGAATGTTGAAGGAATCGCAGGTGCGGACAAAGCGCGCCGCCTTCTCGGAGGAGTCGATGTCCAGCACACCCGCAAGCACGGCCGGCTGATTCCCGACCACGCCCACCACGTTGCCATTCAGGCGGCCGAAGCCGCACGTCATGTTCTGAGCCCAGAACGGGAAGTATTCCATGTACTCGCCGTCGTCCAGCACGGCCTGGATGACCTTTTTCATGTCATAGGGCTGGTTGGGGCTGGTCGGCATCATCTCGGCCAGCTCAGGCGTGAGACGCTCGGGATCATCCGTGGGCTCAACGTAGGGGGGAGTCTCAAGATTGTTCGAGGGGAGCATCGAGAGAAGGTACCGAACCTCGTCGAGGCATTGCTTCTCGTCGTCGAAGACGAAGGTCGCCACGCCGCTCTTTGTGGCATGGCTCATTGCTCCTCCAAGTTCTTCGAGCGTCACGTCCTCACCAGTGACCGTCTTGACCACGTCCGGACCGGTAATAAACATATGGGAGGTCTCTTTGACCATGAAGATGAAGTCGGTCATGGCCGGCGAATAGACGGCGCCACCGGCGCACGGCCCAAGCACGACGCTGATCTGGGGTATCACCCCGGAGGAAGCAACGTTGCGATAGAAGATGCCGCCATAAGAATGCAGTGCGGCAACTCCCTCCTGAATGCGGGCTCCTGCGCCGTCGTTGAGTCCGATCATCGGCACTCCCACCGAGGTGGCAAGATCCATCACCTTGTGGATCTTCTCGGCGAAAACCTCGCCGAGTGCACCTCCGAAAACGGTGAAATCCTGGGAAAAGACGCAGACCCGACGACCGTCGATAGTACCAAATCCGGTGATCACACCGTCGGTGTAAGGACGCATCTCCTCGAGGCCCATCCCGTGGGCCCGGTGGCGAGCCAGCATGTCCAGCTCCTGGAAGGTGCCCTCGTCGAGCAGATATTCGATGCGCTCTCGCGCCGTCATCTTGCCCTTCTGGTGTTGCTTCTCCACCGCGCGCGGGCTTCCAGCATGCAGCGCCTGCTCCTTGCGGCTCCGCAGGTCGGCGATCTTCTCGGTCATGGAGTGCTCGGCCATATATAGTTAGGCTACTCGTCCGCCGGGGGCAGGAACCACCAGCAAAATGGCTGTACCGCTAATAAAAAGAGGGGATTTCCTGCGCCTGGACCGCCGCACGCTGGCGCTGTTGCGAAAGGCCTCCCCCCACGATCTGATCCTGGTCACGCCCTCCGTCGACGCGGAGATGATGACCCACGGATACGGGATTGGGATCTTCGCCATGCCGATCCCGGGCAATGACGCCGCGCCCGAGGTATACGCCTGGTATCTCCCGGGGAGGCGAGCCGTGATACCTCTGCCTCCCCTCGCGGGCACCTGGCTGGCCCAGCCGCCAAGGAGCCTGCGCAAGTCGATACGGCACTTCTTGATCAGCATGAATCTGGATTTTGCGGCGGTGCTGCAGAGCTGTGCCGACATCCCTCGTGACGGCGGATGGATAAGCCCGGCGCTCGAACTCGCGTACCTGATACTTCATGATCAGGGCCGTGCGATCTCGGTCGAAACGCGGACCCCCGAAGGCGAACTGGTCGGTGGCCTTTTTGCCGTCCTATCAAGCGACTTCATTTGCGGGGAATCGATGTTCCACCTGCGTCCAGACGCATCCAAGGCCGCTCTCGTGGCGCTGGCGGAGATGGCGACGACCCAAGGCGTCCGATTCATCGACGCCCAGTGGTCCACGGATCACCTGCGGCGGATGGGGGCCATAGAGGTGCCGTGGCAGGCTTATCTCGACGCGCTGGAGGGCAAGCCGCTGGCGAGTTAGCGCCCCTGGAAGCCCTCGGTCACCTTCCACGCCCCCGGCAGCAACACGGCAGCCATAACCAGCTTCGCCAAGTCGCCAAGGAGGAACGGCACCATGCCAAGCGCTACCGCGCTGGCAAGCGAGACATGCAGGGAAAAGGCGAGCCAGGCCACTCCGAAAGCGTAAATCACGACGTTCCCTGCCACCATCTCAACCGCCGTGCTCAGCACCTTCTTGTCCATTCCGCGCGACGCCATGTAGCCGACCAGCGCGGAGGCCGCTATGAAGCCGACGATGTATCCGAAGGTCGGAGAGGACGCGACCGATACGCCACCCGAGCCGCCCGCAAACCAAGGCACGCCGATAAGCCCAGCGACGAGGTAGAGGCCGGATCCCATGAGCGCGCGGCTGGTGCCGAGAACACTCGCGCCCAGCAACACCGCGAGCGTTTGCCCGGTGATGGGAACGGGCGTGAAGGGTAGGTGCACCGAGATCTGGGCAGAGAGACCGATGAAGCCCGCATAGGCGATTACAAGCATTGCGTCGGCTAGACGAGTCCTGGCCAACTGGTCCGAAAGCACCCTTGGCCGGAGCACCGCTGCTTGGCTGTTCATCACTTCTCCTTTTTCCACGAGGCCGCGTGTTGCCTCCGTCAAAGATTAGCGGACGAGTGCAGGGACGTCCTTATCAAGCACCGCCGAGTGGCCCGTTGGGAGCAATCACTTGTGCCAAGGCCTGATCGGGGATCGTCACCGTCAAAGCTCCGATCGCGGTGCTTATCACCTGCCCTTGGGAGAACCCGATCACCAGGGAACCGGAGGCGATGTTGAAAGCGGCGAAATTGGCCGGAGCCGGCGACAGTCCTGGATCGCTCTGGAGTTCAATAGCGGGGACATGCTGGGCCGCGAGTTGCGCAGTGAGCTGTGAGATCGATGCCTGGGAAAGCGCAGCGAGATAATTGGAGCCGGCCTTGAAGAGGTCGCTCAAGGCGTAGGCGGTTCCGGTCGCGAGATTGAAATTAAGCGAGTAGATGTTCACAGACGGTTGGGCGGCGGAAGCAACGTCTGAATTGAGCACGAATTGGAAAGAGGCGACCTTGGAGTTCACCAGGATCGTCTTGAATGCCCCGGTGAGCGTGGAGTTGCCGTGCACCGAGGAGTTGGAAATGGATGAGACGTTCTGCACGAACGCAGTGGCCCATGACGCCACCGAGGCGATTACCTGACTGTTGATGCGCGTCTGTGAGGTGTTGGAGGACATCCCTCCCAGGACCGGATAGCTGATGGTGACGCTGTAACCCGGATTTCCCCCGGAACGGGTGTAGCTCGCCGTCGCGATCGACGGAGCCACCCCGGCCGGAGCGGTGGTCGAAGTTGTGGAGGTTGTCGTGACGGCCGAGGTGGTAGTGGTACTTGCGGCCCTGGTCGTCGTAGTCGACTTCGACGCTGCCGGAGCCGGCTTAGAGCCACACGAGGCCAATAGCACGGCGACAACCGGGATTGCCAGACTCTTCACCCTCATCCGCACGATGATAGCCGGACTATTCCAGCCAATGGAATTGCAGGGTACCTGCCGCCCGACGCACGCGTCGGGCGGCAGGCCCAAGCTTCAGGCGGCCCCTACAACGGGTGCGTCGAGCGGCTTTCCACCCATGGAGCCGTCGAATGCGGAATTGAAGTTGAAGGTTCCACCGTCAGAGGCAAAGAGGGTATAGCCGCCGGTCGGCAGGTAGGAGGTAATGGATACCACCGCCGAGTTCAACTGCGTCCCACCCATGGAACCCTGGAACTTGGCGCCTCCGAAGCTGAAGACACCCCCGTCGGCCGCCGCGAGCCAATAGCCCTGGCCGTCAGGCGCAGCGGCAATCCCGACGATTGGCTTGTTGAGGGTCTTGCCGCCCATGGAACCGTAAAAGCCGGCATCTCCGAAGGTGAAAACTCCGCCGTCGGCGGCCACAAGCCAGTAGCCACGGCCATCAGGGGTGGAGGCGATACCCACGATTGGCTTGTTGAGGGTCTTGCCGCCCATGGAACC
>JAJYNL010000010.1:0-60987 GCA_021786375.1 Actinomycetes bacterium | reverse complement strand
ACGATTGGCTTGTTGAGGGTCTTGCCGCCCATGGAACCCTGGAACTTGGCGCTGCCGAAGCTGAAGACACCTCCGTCGGCCGCCGCGAGCCAATAGCCCTGACCACCTGGGGTTCGGGCGATACCCACGATCGGCGCGTTCAGCGTCTTGCCGCCCATGGAACCTCTGAACAGCGAGTTGAAGTTGAAAACTCCGCCATCTTTCGCCACCATCACATAACCGGAGGCGTTGGGTGCCAGTGGCGGTCCGGGCGTAAATCCAGAGGTGTCGAAGGATGGTAACGCCGGATAGATGTTGCCTGCGCTGTCCACCGTTGCGTTGTAGCTCGGGTCACTGAAATGGGACGTGGCATAGCTGTTGAGCGCGGATGGGGAGGCAGCGGACCAGGAGCCGGTGACGACCCTCGACATCAGCGCATGCAGCGCGGACACGTACTCGGCAGCAGTGAAGGCGCAGTGTCCTGGCTGATCCACATAGACCTGGTCAAGAAGAGCCTGATTGCCGGCCGCACCGACCGCACTCGAGTAAGAGGTCTCGTTCTGCGGGGTCACCAGTCCGTCGGCGACGGTATGCATGGTAAGCACGGGTATCCCTATGTTGCCGTTGTAGCTGAAGTACTGCTGCAGATAGTGCAAGGCGCTTATGTTTGCCGAGACCTGGGGCTGGGACTGCAATTTGGCAAGGTCGGAGGAAAGACTGATCCCCGCTGCCTTGTAAAGAGCCTGCACCTCGGCGTAATCCTGCGAGCGGGAAAGGACGTTGGCGTAGTTGACGCCGTTGGTCCAGGAGGGGTTGCCGCCGGCAACCATCTCCAAGTCGGCGCGACCGGGGCCGAAGGCGTAGGGGAAACCGACCAACGCCAGCCAGTCGACCTGACCAAGCAGCGCACTCTGCAGACCCGCAGCTGTCGATATATCCGGGCTCACAGCCGAGGACTGCACTGGGAACCCATCCTTGGCCAGGTTGGCATTGGACTGCTCGGAGAACCACGTGGGAACGTTGCCAAGCGCAGCCACCAGTGCAAGGCGGGCCGCCGTGGCCGGATCGGTGGCGGCCTTCTGGAACGCTCCACCAAGAAGCGTGTCGGCCTTGGTGAAGTTGGTCGTCGAGTTCGCGAGAGAGATGCCCGTCGCCGCCAAAGAGTTGGTGGGATCGAAAAAGGCCTTGAAGGCGAGTTCGGAGTAGAGCGCCTGGTTCCAGCTCGACACCCCTCCTCCGACCACACCGCAAGCCGGGAGTGCCGCGGTGAAGGCCGATGGATTCTGCTGGATCAAAGCCGCGGTGATCATGCCACCAAGAGATACTCCGGTCGCATAGATGGCGGAAACGGTGTTGACGGTGAGGGTCTGCCCCAACACCGCCGGGTTATTGGTGGAGAGGAGGGCCTCGGCACCGGCCAAGGTGTTCATTTGATCTGTGAGCGCCGCCTTGACCTCACCCCATCCGTCCACGGCGTAGCTTGAGCCCGCCAAAGCGTCGCCCTCCGCAAGCAAAATCGACCTCACCTGCGGTGAAAATGCATCGGCCGCGGTCAAAGGGGACCCGTCAAAGACATATCCGTGACTGTAAAGCACCACATTGCCGTTGAAGTTGGATGGAATCTCCACGAGTTCCAGCGAGCCGTCCGCTGCGGTCGCGTTACAGGTGCTTACCGTCGGCGTAGCAGGAACGCCGGGTGTGGACACGGTGGCCGTAGTGCAACTAAAAGACGTCGTCGTGGCGGAGGCGGAGCTTTGCGGAAGCACCGCCATCGAACCCACGGCGGCCAATGAGAGGAGAAGGCCCCTCAACTTCATTTGGTCCCCCTTGTGACCCGAACCACCCCATGCCTGGCACAAGGGCCGGTTCGATCAGGGCCAAAGTAAAGTTGCGCTCCAGGGTCAAGGAAGAGGGTGCGGACGGCCCCGAACGATTGGCTTCGAGGCAAAGCTAGGATCCTGTCATCGTGACGCATCGGACTGCGCGCTCCGGCTATCTTTTCGCCGCTGCTTCAACCTTGGTCGTCGGCGCCGGAGTTACGGCGGCGGCCTACTTGGTCACGTTCCCGGTGTTTCTAGGCCAGGGCATCCGCTATGGACTTGGCGCGGTGGTTCTCTATTTTCTTGCGCGCAAGGAGAAGGACTCCAATCAACTACTGAGTTGGCAAGAGCGGGGATATCTGGCTTTGGTCACGGCCATGGGCCTGGTTGCCTTCTCGGTCTGCTCAGTGGAAGCCCTGCGGGGCGCTTCCGCGCCGGCGGTCGCCATCGTTATAGGCGCGGTACCCGTCACTCTGGCTATTGCCGGGCCGTACATGGAGCACAGGCGGCCAACCGCCGCCCCTCTGGTGGGGGCAATAGTCGTGGTGGCCGGCACTGCCGTGGTGGAGGGGACGGGACACGCCACCGCGGCCGGCATCGCCTGGGCGGCGGGGGCGATGATCGGGGATGCGGGGTTCTCGCTCTTCTCCGTGCCGCTGCTTCGCAAGATAGGCCCCTATACGCTCTCATTCCGGACTGCTTCGGCAGCGGCCGTCGCACTCGTCCTACTCCAGGTCGTCCTGCCCGGGACAAAGCTGCCCACCGCTGTTACGACCTCCGAAGTGCTGGCCCTTGCATTCCAGGCGGCCTTCGTCACCGTGGGAGCATTCGTAGCCTGGTACTTGGCCTTAGGATCCATCCCTGTCGAAAGAGTCGGCCTCTTCCCAGGCCTGATCCCGCTGGGCGCGCTCGCCTCGGCAGCGTTACTGGGAGCGAGGATCGGCAACCCGATCGCCGACGTCGCAGGAACCGCTCTGCTGCTCGCCGGCATCTATTACGGGAGCGTCAGGGGGTCCTCACGTTCGGCGAAGGCGGCTACGGCTACGGCTTGACAGCCACCACCGCCTCGATCTCGATGCACGAGTTGCGCGGCAGGCTGGCGACACCCACCGCGGCCCTCGCGTGCCTACCGGCTTCACCGAATATCTCGGCCAGCAGGTTGCTAGCCGCGTTCACGACCTCGGGATGCGACGTGAAATCGGCTGCGGCCGCGACGAAACCGCCCAGGCGAACGAAGCGTTCGACTCGATTCAGCGTGCCGAGTTCGGCCTTGATGTTGGCCAGCAGGTTCGCGACACAGACCCGCGCTGCCTCCTGAGCCTGCTCAAGGGTAACGCCTGAGCCGACGATGCCCGGATTGACCAGCTCGCCTTGGAGTATCGGCAGCACACCGGAGCAGAAGAGCATATCGCCCGCGCGGACGACGGGGACGTAGCTGCCTTGGGGAACAGGGGGGGTCGGAAGCTCTATGCCGAGCGATGCGATACGGGATTCGATTTCGGTGCTCACGCCGCAGATACTAGACCGCGACACCATCCACGATGGCATAACCCGCTCGGTCCGGCGGTCGGAGCTAATATCGCGCTCATGCAACTTGGAGCCTTAATCTTTCCCACCGAGTACTCGATCACCCCCGGCGAGCTTGCCCAGGCCATGGAGGAGCGCGGCTTGGAGGCGCTGGTCTTTCCCGAGCACACCCACATTCCGGCCTCTCGCCGGAGCCCCTATCCGAGCGGGGGCGAGTTGCCCAAGGAGTATTCCCATACTCTTGACCCCTTTGTGGCCTGCACGGCCGCAGCCACGGTCACCACCAGGCTCCGCGTGGGCACCGGCATCGCCCTCGTGGTCG
Source organism: Actinomycetes bacterium (assembly GCA_021786375.1). Lineage (GTDB taxonomy): Bacteria > Actinomycetota > Acidimicrobiia > Acidimicrobiales > Acidimicrobiaceae > Acidithrix. The sequence goes on along the minus strand of JAJYNL010000010.1, from coordinate 57,339 downwards.
AGCGGGATCCGATCCTGCTCGCCAAGGAGGTCGCCTCAGTCGACCTGATCTCCGGAGGACGGTTCGACTTTGGCATCGGCGCCGGATGGAACCGGGAGGAGATGTCGAACCACGGCACCGACCCGCGGACGCGCTTCGCGCTCATGGAGGAGCGCGTGGAAGCCATGCGAGCCATCTGGACTTCCGAGGAGGCCAGTTACAAGGGGCGCTTTGTGAACTTTGAGCGCATCTGGAGCTGGCCCAAGCCGGTCCAGAGTCCCCATCCGCCCATTTTGCTGGGAGGAGCCGGCACTACCGTCGTCCAGAGGGCGGCTCGCTATGCCGACGTCTGGATGCCGATCTCACGCACGACACCTCGGCAGATCCTGGAAACCGCTCCGCAGCTGGCAAGGGAATGCGCCGAACGGGGCCGCCCCATGCTCCCGATCTATCTCTATGGGGCGCCCTTGGACGCCGAGAAGTTGAAGGCTTTCGCGCAAACGCCGCTGGAGCGCCTCTACTTCTGGCTCCCCAGCGCGGATGCGGACACGATACTGCCGTTACTGGACCGGATCGCCGGCTATCGGTCCTTATTCGGCGGCTGAACCGAGGCGCACAGGGAAACCTAAAGATCTTCTCATCTTCCCGTAAGTCCTACTTGGGAATCCTCAAAGCGCACTCTCAGTTGCGGCTGCGATTATTTGTTGCGCTTTGACACCCTTGCGGCACACCCGTGCCGAACGCTCACGCGAAAGGACCGGGATTGAAGACAACCAAGTACGCACTCAACGAGATCAAACGCCGGCCATCACGGACTGCTTTGACCGCTCTCGGCCTCTCCGCCGGGGTCGGGCTGGTGATGGGGATCGTCGGCATCTCCGACGGCCTTACCCAAGCCCAGAGCAGTGTCCTCTCGCCCCTGACCCAGGTCGGCACGGACATCATCGTCACGAGGACCGTGGCCGCCACGACCTCCACATCGTCATCGTCATCGTCGCCATCGGGCAGTCAAGGCGGCGGGGGCTTCTTCCGGACCGGGCCGGGGGGAGGCAAGAGTGCCTTCGCCTCGCTCAATTCGCAGGACGCCGCAGCCTTGTTGAACGCAAACTCCTCGATCATCACCGACCTGGCCAAGCTCGGGCCCGCGGGAACGAAGTTCACCCACGACTTCTTCGTGCCCGGCACGCTCATCACCTTTCCTTCTGAGGCAATCTCGGTAATATCCAAGCTGCAAGGGGTGAAGAGCGACGTCGGGGCGTTGTCGTTACAAGCGATACACGAGACGGGAACCGTGCCGCGCATCGTGGATACCGTCCAAACGGGAGGGCAGACCATCACCTCCACCGCGCGCCCGGCTCCCCTGACCGCCGCCGAAGAGGCTCAGGTGCAGTCCTGCCTGGCCTCCCACGGCGTGACCTTCGGCGGCCCCACCACCTCAACCAATGGGAGCTCTTCCCCTTCCACTGGAGGGGGCGGCCAGACCGGGAAGGGCTCCGGCCGGCGGGCGGACCGCTTCGCCGGATTTCTGACCGGCTGCCTGCCGGCCCGCTTTCAGACCTATTTATCGCAGGTGGTGGTGCCTGAGCAGACCATCACCAAGGTCCTCAATCCCCCTACCACCAACACCGCCACCACCACCTATACCGTTGGCGGAGTCAACCCCTCAAGCCCTGACTCCGGCCTGGTTACCAAGGCCCAAGTGACGTCGGGGACCTGGTTCAACAGCACCCCGGCACACGAGGTGCTGGTGAATACGGCTTATGCCAACACCAACAAGATCAAGGTCGGCCAGACGCTGAATTACAACTCCGTGGCCTTCAAAGTCGTCGGGCTGGTGGCGCCCACCCTCACCGGAAACATCTCCGATGTATATTTCGACCTCTCCACGCTGCAGTCGATGGCCTCCGACTCCTCGCGCGTAAACGAGGTGCTGGTATCGGTCACCAATTCCTCCCAAGTCGACAAGGTCGCAGCTGAGATCAAGAGCGCCTTGCCCGGAGCCCAGGTGCTAACGGCCAAGTCCTTGGCCGACCAGGTCACCGGATCACTCTCCAACGCGCACAAGCTCGCCAACACCCTTGGCGGTGCACTGGCCGTGGTCGTCATGGTGGCTGCTTTTCTGATCGCGATGCTGCTCACCCTCTCCTCGGTCACCAAGCGCACCAGGGAGATCGGAACGCTGCGGGCCATCGGCTGGTCCAAAGGCAAGGTGGTCGGCCAGATCGTGCTCGAGAATCTTGGTATCGCAGTGATCGGGGCAATCGTCGGAGTTGGAATCGGATATGGGATTTCGGCCATCATCAGCCAGGTGGCACCTTCGCTTTCGGTGGTGAGCAGTGGGCTCTCCGTCGGGGCGTCGACGGCCTCGTCGCTCTTCCACGAGGCATCGTCAGGCTCGCTGACCACCCACGTCAAGCTGAGCGCACCCATCACCTTCGTTGCCGTAGCAGAGGGCATAGTGCTGGCGCTGGTGGGCGGCGTGCTCGCCGGAGCCATCGGCGGATGGAGAGCCGCCCGTCTTGCACCCGCCACAGCGCTCAGGGACATCAACTGATGTCCCCGGAAGATTCGAAGGAAATACAAGGAGTTACTCGGATGACAGCGACTGAAGACCTCGGCCATCCTCTCGGCGGCAAGCCCGGTCCCGAGCCCATCTACAGCCTGTCGGGAGTCGACAAGGAATACTCCAGAGGCAGCGTCGCTGTTACGGCGATAACCGGCATCAGCCTGGAGATCGGCGCCGGCGAAATGATCTCTCTCGAAGGTCCGAGCGGCTCCGGGAAGTCGACGCTGCTCCTCCTGCTCGGAGCTCTCGACAGGCCCAGCAGGGGAAGCATCCTCTACAACGGCATGGAGCTCGCGTCGGTATCGGAGGGGGAGCTGACAAGGATCAGGCGGAACGAGATCGGCTTCGTCTTTCAGCAGTTCAACCTCATACCGACCCTCTCGGCCGCCGAGAACGTGGAGATTGCTGCACAAGCCGGGCGAGGTGCCCAGGCTTCGAGTCGCGCTCGTGACCTACTGGAAATGGTGGGGCTGGGAAACCGCGGTGATCACCTTCCGAGCAGACTTTCGGGCGGGGAGCAGCAGCGGGTTGCGATCGCCCGGGCGCTCATGAACGGCCCCAAGGTGATCATCGCCGACGAGCCGACGGGAAACCTCGACTCGGCCAGCGCGGCCACCGTGATGGACTTACTTTCCAAACTCAACGCCGAGAGCGGCGTGACTGTGATTATTGCCACGCACGACCGAGACGTGGCCAGCCGGTGTCCGAGGAGAATAAGGCTGCGTGACGGGAGAATACAGCCGGACGCCGAAGAGTGAGCCGCGGCGCTACGCCGCGGGAGGGAACCAGACGACCTGCGGCACCCTTGCCGCTCCGCTGAGAGCTGCTGTCTTCCGACCCTGACCCGGTTCACGGTGACAAGCCGCGCAGGGTCCGATTCCCTCCCGCGGCGCCTCACGCCGCGGCAGACGAATATTCTATTGCCTTACGGAGGAGTGCGAGAGCGGCCGAATCGGCACGATTGGAAATCGTGTGTGGGGCAACCCACCGTGGGTTCAAATCCCACCTCCTCCGCCAAGCCGGCGCCGGCAGCTCCGAGCACGCCCTAAGCGGCTCCGCATGCCTCGATACGCGTGTCGGTGAATCTGAGCACAGGAGCTATCGCGACTTATGGAACCCGACACGGTTCGGGCCGCCTTCGACGAGCTGGCCATGCAGGCGGCTATCGACGAAGCCTCAGCGGCCTCGGCAAAGGGTGAGGTACCCATCGGCGCGGTGGTAGTCCGCAACGGGGAGATCATTGCCCGAGCGCACAACTTGCGTGAGACGAACCGCAACCCCCTGGCGCACGCGGAGATCTTGGCGATCGCTGTTGCCGCGGAGACGGTCGGGGCATGGAGGCTCTCCGATTGCGAGATCTACTGCACTCTTGAGCCGTGCCCTATGTGCGCAGGCGCAATCGTGGCGGCACGCATGCGAGGGCTCTTTTTCGGCGCCTACGACCCCAAGGCCGGTGCGGTCGCCTCCCTTTACGGGATGCTCTCCGACCCGAGACTCAACCACGAGACGCCATGGAAGGGCGGGATCAGGGCGAAGGAGTGTGGGGAGTTGCTCTCCGGGTTCTTCGACTCGCTGCGAACTGATTAGTATGTCACCGGACCGGAGGGGTGCGAGAGTGGCCGAATCGGGCGGTCTCGAAAACCGTTGTGTCGCAAGGCACCGTGGGTTCGAATCCCACCCCCTCCGCCACGGGTTGCATACAAAGCCGACGTTGTCGCGCCGGCAAACTACATCAACATAATCCAGTATCGGTGTGACAGCGGTTCGTAACACCGAACAAGGGGCTCGCCCGGATAGCTAGCGTATTCGGGACGCGAGCCAGGCCTCGATTCCGTCCAGTGCATGTGCGGCCATGGATGTGGAGTGGGAGGTGAAGCCGTGCATGGCCTCGGGATACAGGCGGATATCCACTTCGTTGCCCGCGGCCAAGAGCCTGGCCGCCATGGCCAGATTGTCCTCAAGCAGTATGTCCAGCGTTCCGGCCAGGATCAGCGCCGGAGGCAATCCGCGAAGGTCTCCATAAAGAGGTGACACGTCGGGATCGGTACGGTCAGACAGGTGGCCCGCGTAGGCCTGGATGAACCATTCATCGGCGTAACGCCGGCCACCCGGACTCATCCCGCTGAGGTCAAAGGCACCAAACTGCAGCACGGCGCCGGCAATCCGGTTGACAAGACCCCGGTCCCGCAACCTAAGCAGCGTCGTCATGACAAGTGTGGCTCCCGCCGATGCTCCTCCGGCCAAGATCCGTTCCGTGCCAAAAACCCGACGCCCTTCGTCCAACAGCCACAGGGCAGCTGTCTCGCAATCGTCGGGTGCCGCCGGCCACGGATGCTCGGGCGCCAGCCGATACTCGACACTAACCACGGTCACGCCAAGCGCATCGGCCAAGCATTCATTGGGCGAATCGTTTCGAGCCGCCGAGTCCATGTAGAACCCCCCGCCATGAATGTCGAGGTGGACGGCACTGGATCGACCCGAAGTGGGGCTGGTGATTCTCACCGGAACCTGGCGGCCCCCGGCGGCGGCAATATGCTCGACGGCTCGCGAGGCCCCCGTCTGGCTTCCGTCCAGTTTGCGTCGGGCCTCTTGCAGCTCTTCGTAGCTGGTCGGGCCTCTCTGCCCGCCCGCTGCCTGCTTGGCCGCATAGAACCTTCGGCTCTCTTCCACGTGGACCAAGGCGCCTTCGTCGATGAGATCTGCAAGCCGGATGTTCATGATTTCCTTTGAAGTCCGCCAGGTGGCTGAATACCAACCGCCGCCATGTTATTTCATCGGCTCCGGTAAAACACCAGGGCCGGGCGATGCAAGAGGGGATGGCTCCGCTACCCGCGACGACCCCCCAAGACGCGCTGCGCTCGCGAAAGCGGGCGGCTCGATGGGGGACCACGCCGCCAGATCAGGAATCCCGCTCACGCCAGCACGGACTTCTGTGGCATTCTCGGAGTCGTGTCATCCTTCGTACAACTGTCGACTCCAAACCTCACGCTGCTCCCGTTCGACGCCCAAACCGCCAGAGCGGTCGTCAACGGAGATCTGAGCTCTCTCAGTCCCGCGGAAGGATGGCCGCATGAGGACACTGTCGACGGATTGTCAGGCGCGGTCAAATACGGGTGGCCCGCGGGATGGATGGTGATGCTCGAGGGCAAGATCATCGGGGACTGCGGCACGCACGGCCCGGCAAACAGCGACGGCGTGATCGAGATCGGATACGGCTTGGCCGCCCCGTTCCGAGGACGCGGTTTCGGAACCGAGCTGGTGGGCGCCGCCAGTCAGTGGCTTCTTGGGCAGCCCGACGTGCGCGCCGTCATCGCGACCACACTCGTTGCAAATGTCGCCAGCCGTCGCGTGCTCGAAAAGAACGCCTTCGTCCTGAGCGGATTCGACGACGAGGGCCAAGCCGTGTACAGACTGTCCGCACCATCGGGTGGGTGGTCGCCTTCGCACGACGGGACCCCGTAATGGTTTCTTGAGCCGGTACGAGTGACCGATCGAAACGAATCTCTCCCGCGTCCCTGGCAAGCGCGGCTCGCCGCCAACGGGGCGGACGGACCGGATACTGTAGGGGGCCCGCTTGAACGACAACGGACCACCGATCGAGCGCTTTCCGGGACCGGCGATGGTGCCGCGGCACAGGACGAAGCGACAGGTCATCTGCTCCCTGTCGTGGATAGTTCTACGAGATCTCCGCCGATGACAAGAAGGGTCCCGTTCGGTTGCTCTGCAACGCAGCTGGGATGGACAGAGACGTCAGTTATCACCCGGTAGTAGCCCGCCGGCAGTAAGCCACCCCAATTGCTGCGGTACTTGTCCTGGCGTAGCTCCCGGCCGGGAACCGCTGCATATACCGCCTTTGCCAATATCCCAGTGCAGGTCATCGGCGATCCAAAGGGCCCTGGAAAGACCCAGGGGCCAAAGCCTGGGCGATACTCTATCGTCTGGATGTTAAGGCCGCCGTTGACAAGTCCCCCTTGCCGGATGGTGATCAACTCCTTGCCAAGCGACGTCGTCCAAGGCCCGGGCTCAAAGGGCGCACTGCTCGGCCGGTGCTTGTCCACCCAGGACTGCCAATACCCGGCGAGGAGCCCGGGAATTCTGCCGGGCGCGATCGACTCAACCTGGCTCCGACCGCTCTGGGGAACCAGGAACGGATAGACCGTGGCCTCTACCGTGTAGTCGGTGGCGAAGGCGACCCGCCAAGGAGCCTCGGCGTCATTCTTCTGCACCACGAGCAAGGTAACCAACTGGCGTCCGGCCTGGCCGGACCGGGTCGACACCTCGCCGAGGAAGGTCATAGGGTACGCGTCGCCCGGGGGGATAACGACGGCTTGTTGCAGATCAGGCAGGTCGGGAATCTTCGAACCGGGTGCCTGACCGACCGTCGCCAGCTCAACCTCGGCAATATCCGTGGCCAATGCCTCGCTTCCCGGCTCGTCCACGACCCGGAGCTGATCCGGATCCAGGCGGCTAATGGCTGACTGCCGCTCCTCCCAAAGCAGACCCAGCACATGCCCCGCGTACGCGACGCTGATCGAACCACCCGGTGTGCTCTGGAGCGAGTAGGCAAGCGGGGGAAGCTTCTCGACGGTGTGGGTCAGGGTGGCGGTCGTATAGCCCGGCGGAGGCGCCTGGGCAGCACGCTGGACCGTGTACGCGGCCAGCGCCACGGTTAGGACTAAGCACACCTCGACCGCTCGGCGAACCAGGAGGCCGCGCCTAGGTGGAGGAGGTGCGATTGGTCCGGGTGAAGCCTCGGACTTGACCGACCTAAGCGCGCGCAGGCTCCCGGTCGTCAACCAGAGAAGAAGGGGCAGCGCCACCACAACCGGAACCAACACCCAGTCGGCATGATTCGCTAAGGCCAGGTTGGCGGCGATCGCAGCGACAAGGACGAAGGAGACCAGGAGTGTCACGCTGCGAACGAAGTCGCTACGAACCTCGGCCACCGCCCCTACGCGTGCGTCGGCTGCAGGAGAACTCGGGGTTCCGGCGATAGACAGGAGGTCCGCCGCCTGGGGGAAGAGCGCAGGACTCCTACCCAGGACGCGACGCAGCTGTTCGGACGCACCGGCATCAAGCAGGGCCGAGGATATGGGCACGCGTCGGCCCGAAGCCGCTTCGACCACCAGTACATGCGTGGACGCTCCGGCGCCACGGTTGGATCGTGAGCCGACGGCCCGTACGCCAACCGAGCAAACCGTCTCCCTTCCCATCAACCACCAGCGGCGCTGGAAGTTACGTCGTTGGGCCAACCAGGTATCGCCTATGGCCAATTCGGCCGGGGACAGAGCGAGTAGCGCCACCCCCAGGACGGCCGCGGAGGCGAGGGTGATGGAAAACCACAGCGCGAAGAGCTGCCAGCTGAAGGGGCGTCCACCTTCGGTCTGCGCTCTGGCGAGGGTGAGAGCCAGGCGGCCCACTGCCATGACCAAGACGCCGAGCCCGTAGAGCTTGACATCAGGCCGCACAGCGTCGCGATTGCGCCTGCGGAAGAGCGGTTCACCCGGTAGTTCGCTCACCATGGCAGGCCGCCGGGGATCCGGCGGCACCGGCACCGGTCGCGAGGAGACGCCAACGCGCGATCCGAGAACGGATACAACCCGGGCTGCTGCGGAATCCGAAGCAAGCCCGGAAGGAAGCGCGGAGCCGCTCGAAGCTCCGGGCCGAGATTCGTCCCCCTTGCCCAGCCGAGACCGTGCTCCTCGGATGGGTATTGACACGCCGTTGAGCAGCACCAGGACCGGCTCTACCCGGCGACCTGACCTGCCCGCAGGCCTTACCTCGACCGAGGCGACCATCGACCAGGGAAATGCCCTGCGGGAGGTCCCGATGACAGTGACGCCTTCTAGATTCGCCGCGACCACGGTGGGTCTAGCCCGCAAGGCGACCACGACGATGATGGCGGCGCCGGCCACGATCGCCACCACAATTGCCAGAACGTCGACCGACCTCTGCACAAGGTCGGGGCGCTTGGCGTTGGCGGCTCCGTCGATTTGGATGAGCAGGCCAATTGCCATAAGCCAGGCCCACGAGCAGAGCAGGAAAAGCGCCAGCCCCTCGAACGGGCGGCGCCGGCTCCGGAATTGCCATGTAGCGGGCGCCGAGCCCACACGTACAACCATTTCGGATCAATTCCCATGCGAACCGCTTTGGGCTGCACATGGCAACCTTGGAGACCGATACTAAGCCTGGATCAAGTCACAGGTGGGAATTTCGCACTGGAATCCAGGCCCTGGCGAGCATCGACACCGGACTAGATGCCAACTCGAGGCGAATTGGCAGGCTGGTCATCTCGGATTTGGCCCAGCACCGCAATCGTGCGCATCCACGCGACCAAGGGAGCCGGCGCAAAACCATGACCGGCTGCATTGGCGCAATCAGCGCAGTGCGGAAACCTTCCTGTACGCTCGCCCGCGCCGGGCCGGCACCAACTATCAGGCACCGGCCCGGATCGCGGCGGACACTACATGAATATCTACTCTTCGACCAGCTCGATAAGCGTGCCGAACGCCGCCTTGGGGTGGATGAAAGCCACGGTTGTATCGCGCGAACCGGGACGGGGCACCTTGTCGACCGTCTCGTACCCCATCTCCTGGGCCAGCTTCAGCACCTCGGCACAGGACTCAACCCGGTAGCCAACATGGTGCACTCCCTCACCGCGCTTGGCAATGAACTTTGCGGCCGGGGAGTCTTCGCGGAAAGGGCAGACGAGCTGAATATAAGACTCCGCGACACGGATCAGAGCCTCGTCGACGCCATCAGACTCGATTCTCTCTCGCTGAACCAGCTCGGCCCCGAAGAGTCCGGTGTAGAACCCAATTGCCGCATCAAGATCGCGCACCGCAATGCCAATATGGTCGATCTCGGTGAGCAAGCCATGGTGCTGTTCCCCCATCGCTACTTGCCTTTCACCGCGGCGGAGGCGCGGCCGGCCGCGAACCGCTTGAACATTGTGATTTTGTCCTCCCCGACCCTCTCGCGCATCTCCGGGTCGTCAACGCCCATGTTCTCCTCCGGGGCGAGACACAGAACGCCGATCTTGCCCTCGTGCTCGTTGAGGCGGACCGAGTTGCAGGCATCGGCGACATGCTCGAGGTCGAAGGTCTTGGAAAGGATCGGCTGGATCATTCCCTTCCCGAGCAGCCGGTTCGCATCCCACGCCTCCTTGTAGTTGGCAAAGTGGCTGGACTTGATCGACTTCAGCTTCATCCAGAGATGACGGTTGTCGTACTCGATCATGTATCCACTGGTAGCGGCACAGGTAACCACGGTTCCGCCGCGCTTGGCGACGAAAACCGAAGCGCCCATGGTCTCGCGTCCCGGGTGCTCGAAGACGATGTCGGGATCCTCGCCGACGAGGTCGCGAATATCCTTGCCGAAACGGCGCCACTCCGCCTCGTCCTGGGTGTGCTCGTCCTTCCAGAACTTGTAGCCCTGGGCGCGGCGGTCGATGACCGCCTCGCAACCCATTTGGCCAAGGAGATCCGCCTTCTCGGGTGAGGAGACCACGCCAACGGGGATTCCGCCTCCGTTGAGAACGTACTGGACGGCATATCCCCCCAGGCCACCCGTTGCCCCCCAGATGAGGACCACGTCACCCTGCTTCATGTTGGCACCGTTCCGTGACACCAGCATGCGATACGAGGTGGAGTTGGTCAGCGCGTTGCACGCCGCCTCCTCCCAAGTGAGATGTGCGGGCTTGGGCATGAGCTGGTTTGCCCTGACCACGGCCAGCTCGGCGAGGCCGCCGTAGTTGGTCTCGAAGCCCCAGATGCGCTGGTGACTGGCGAGCATCGAGTCGTCGTGAGCGGTCGGCTCCTGGTCATCCACGTAGTTGCAGTGCAGCGTGACCTTGTCGCCCACCTTCCAATTGCGCACGGCGGAGCCGACGCGGACCACCACACCCGAGCCGTCGGAGCCCAGCACGTGGAAGGGCTGGCTGTGGCGCTGGTCCCAGAGCGAGCCGGAACGGCCGAGCCGGTCGAGGAAGCTGAAGGTGGAGAGAGGCTCGAAGATTGACGACCAAACGGTGTTGAAGTTGATGGACGACGCCATCACCGCAACGAACACCTCGTCCGGAGCAAGCTCCGGGGTGGGTATCTCGCCGATCTTTATCGTTCGGCGGGGGTCCTTATCCTTCGAAGCCATTCCGTCGAATATCTTGGCGTCCTCCCTGCGCAAATATGCTGCGCGGAAGTGGCTGGGTAGCGGAATCGCCTCAAGTTCGGCGCCTGGTGCGCCGGCAACTATTGCCTGCAAGAACTCCTGCATATTTCGAATGTTTCCCGTCCTCTAGCCGTCCCTGCTCCCCTCCCGCTTTGCTACGGGTCGGGGGCCGGACGGAGATGGCCAACTGTTTAGCGATGGGCTTTTGCCAACCGCTGAAGTGAAACTACTATCAATGAGAGAGTAGTTGTCACATTGGATGGCAATCCCCGAGGCCGGAAAGTCCGCGCCTCGGCATCCCAACCCCCCGGGGAGGTCAAAATGGCCGGTTCGTACCTCGTTGCCGGAGCCCGCACGCCGATAGGCAAGTTTCAGGGCGCCTTCACGAGCTTGAGCGCAATGGATCTTGGCGGTGTCGCCATCAAAGAGGCGCTCGCCCGCGCGAATGTTGCCCCCGAGGAGGTGCAGTACGTCTTCATGGGGCAGGTGCTCCAGGCCGGGCAAGGGCAGATCACCGCGCGCCAGGCGGCGGTCAAGGGCGGCATACCCATGAGCATCCCCTCAACCACCGTGAACAAGGTCTGCCTATCGGGCCTGAACTCCATCTACCTGGCAAATCTGATGATCACCGCCGGTGAGGCGGACATCGTTGTCGCCGGGGGAATGGAGTCGATGACCCGTGCCCCGTACCTGCTCCCCGGAGCTCGCGGTGGGCTTCGCATGGGTGACGCCCAGGTGATCGACTCGATGATGTACGACGGCCTGTTCTGCGCCTTCGACCAATGCGCAATGGGCCTTGGGACCGATCGCTATCTGGCCGGCTTCCCCGCCGTCACCCGAGCCCGCCAGGACGCCATCGCCGCCAACTCCCACGAGCGGGCGGCCCGGGCCATCAAGGACGGCCGCATGGCCCGCGAGATCGCCGCCGTCTCGATCCCACAACGCAAGGGGGACCCGGTCGTAGTCGACACCGATGAGGGCGTGCGCCCGGGCACAACCGTCGACACCCTGGGCAAGCTACGCCCCGCTTTCAGCGCGGACGGTACCATCACCGCCGGCAACGCTTCGCAGATCTCCGACGGCGCGAGCGCAATCGTGCTGATGTCCGAACGTGAGGCCGAGCGCCGCGGAGTAGCCCCGATAGGCCAGTTCGTCTCCTACGGGCAAGTAGCCGGGCCGGACGCCTCGCTCCTGACTCAGCCCTCCAACGCGATCCGGGCGGCGCTGGCCAAAACCTCACTGGCGGTCGGTGACATTTCCCTCTACGAGATCAACGAGGCCTTTGCCGCTGTCGCCGCAGCCTCCATGGACGACCTGGGGATCTCCGACGAGATTGTAAACGTAAATGGTGGCGCAATAGCGCTGGGCCATCCGATCGGCGCCTCGGGCGCGCGGCTCGCACTCACCCTTCTGCACGAGCTCGCCCTCCGTGGGGAGACCTACGGTGCCGCTGCGCTCTGCGGAGGCGGAGGCCAGGGCGACGCCCTGATCGTACGACGCGTCGGCTGAGGATCCCCTTGGCCTGAACCAGGCTGCGTCTAGGATGGGTATGTGAGTTCCGGCTCAACGTACTCTTCCCTCTATCGCAGGTTCCGTCCCCAGCGCTTCTCCGAGGTGCTGGGGCAGGAGCATGTCACGAGGGCGCTGCGCAACGCGGTCGCAAATTCCAAGGTCGGGCACGCCTACCTCTTCTCCGGTCCGCGCGGCACCGGCAAGACGTCCACGGCCCGGATCCTGGCCAAGGCGCTCAACTGCGCCAACGGCACAGGCGGTGAACCCTGCGGGGAGTGCGACTCCTGCCTGGCCATCGCCGAGGGCCGCTCGATGGATGTGATCGAGCTTGACGCCGCCTCCAATTCCGGTGTCGACGCGGTGCGCAGCCTGATAGCACAGGCGCCGGTTGGAACCACCGGCGAGTGGAAGGTTTACATCCTGGACGAAGTCCACATGCTCTCCACCGCCGCCTCCAATGCGCTGCTCAAGACGCTGGAAGAGCCACCACCGCACGTGGTTTTCGTTCTCGCCACCACCGACCCCCAAAAGGTGCTGCCCACCATTCTCTCTCGCACCCAGTCCTTCGAGTTCCGGCTGCTGGACGAGACGGTCCTGGACTCCCTGGTCGAGAAAGTTTCCGCCACCGCCGAACTCGGATTGGGGGACGAGGCACTGGCCTGGGCGGTGAAGCGCGGCAGGGGATCCGCTCGCGATACCCTCTCCTACCTAGACCAGGTGGCGGCTTTGGGCGGGATCGATGATACCCCGCGCGGGATCGAGGAGATCTTCTCGGCCGTCGCCAAGGGCGACCCAGCTGCGGTGCTGGTCGGCGTGGACCAGGCCGTGCGCAAGGGGATCGAGCCCGCGCGGATAAATGCCGAGCTGGTGGGGATGGCCCGCGACCGGTTCCTGGCCTCCTTCGACCAGGCCGCGGCCGAGCCCGGCATGAGCACAGCGCGCCTGGTGAAGATGGTCGAGAGCCTGGGTGGCGCGGCGGGGCAGATGCGAGACTCACTTGATCCCCGCGCGACGCTGGAAGCCGCGCTCATCCGCCTGGCCCGAGATGCCATTGGTGCACCCGCCGAACTCGAGGAACTCGTCCAGCGCACGGTGGCCGGCTACCTCAAGCGAATGGGGGCCCAGCAACAAGCCTCCCAGCCCGCTCATCGGCCGCCCCGGGAACCCGAACCCGCCGATGAGCCAGCCGCACGTCCACCGGCGCATCGCGTTGCACCCGCACCACACGTTGCCGAACTCAAGAAGTCCCTGGGCGATGCCGAATCGCCTCCGTCCGCCCCCGCACAGGGGCTCTCCCGAGTACTCGCCGCCAAGGAGCGCAGCCAATCTCAGCCCAGGCCACAGGCCGCGGTCCCGCAATCACCAAGCCCGCAATCGCTGCAGCCCCTCGACCGTGACCACCTGGTATCGGCGTGGCCCGACATCCTGAACGCACTCTCCAGCCTCCTGCCTCTCGAACGCAGCGCTCTCAACCAAGGGCGCTTCGTGACAGCTGACTCAAGCTCGGCCACGTTCCTGGTGTCCAACCCCATCCTGCGGGATCGCTGCGTCTCCTCTTCACGCAAGATCGAGGCCGCCATATGCAAGCGCTTCGGGGTCGACTCCTTTTCGTTCCGGGTGGACGTCGACAACGAGCCGGCCGCCAAGCCCGTCGAGGAGGCCCCGGCGAACGAAATGCTCGACGAATTCGCCAACGGCGTCGCCGCCGACCAGCGCGCCATAGGAAACCTGGTGCGCCAGGTCTTCCCCGGTGCGATCGATCTGGGCGACGCGAAGTAAGAGCCCGGGTTATCCCCTAGGTCAAGGAGCCTTCAAAAGAGATGGCCTACACCAAGTCGATGCAGAACCTGATCGACGAGTTCTCCAAACTGCCGGGCATCGGTCCGAAGTCCGCGCAGCGGATCGCCTTCTACCTGCTCCGCGCGGATGCGGGTGAGTCGAGCCGCCTGGCCCAGGCGATTACCGTGGCCAAGGCCTCCGCAAGGTGGTGCAGCCAATGCTTCAACCTTTCCGAGACCGAACTCTGCTCGATTTGCTCCGACCCCTCACGCGATCAAGGCGTGATCTGCGTCGTCGAAGAGCCCAAGGACGTCATAGCCGTCGAGCGAACCAGGGAATTCAACGGCCTCTACCACGTCCTGCAGGGGTCGCTGAATCCCATTGAAGGTATCGGCCCGGACCAGATCAAGGTCAAGGAGCTACTCGGGCGCCTGGCGTCTCACGACGTCAAGGAAGTGATCATCTGCACCAACCCCAACATCGAGGGCGAGGCGACCTCCATGTACCTGGCAAGGCTGATATCCCCTAGTGGAATCACCGTATCGCGGATTGCCAGTGGTCTGCCTGTCGGGGGAGACCTGGAGTACGCTGACGAGCTAACCCTTGGCAGGGCGCTGGAGGGGCGTCGAGAAGCCGCTCAGTGATGGTGGTGGTGCGGGGCGATCTCGCGTGCGTGCTCGGTGCTCCCACCGCGATCGAGCCATAGCTTCAGGCCGGCGGCATTGGAGTGCACGCTGTTCAACACCTCGAAGCGCTCCAGCGCCTCGGCGCTCGCCCCTTCCAGGTTGACGGTGAATTCCGCAGTTAGCTCCTCGACGATATCGCGCTCGGCCCTGTAGGCCCTCTCGGCGACCTCTGCCCAGGTGATGAGGGCCTCCATCGCCTCATCGAGCAAGTCCAACGGAGACCCGAAGAGGCCATAGTGGGCAAAAGCCAGACCCCGGGGGTTACGCACACGGAATTTCTCCAGTGAGGTCAGGGCGGCATCCAGGTCGAAGTCCGTAGGCGGTGTCGCCGGGCGCAACAAGCGCACCTCGGGAAGCAGCACTCCTGCGGCATCACCGGTGAAGACCAGCCCCGACTGCGGATCAAAGTATCCGAGATGGTGCTTGGCATGCCCGGGCGAGTTGATCACTTCGACGCGCCGGCCGGACGATCGTGCGACGTAGTCCCCGTCGCCCACAACCTTGATCCGTTCCGCCGCTGTAGGAGTCATCCTGCCATAGAGAGTGTCCAGCAGCTCGCCGTATACCATCGCCGCCGAGGAGATGAGCCGCTCGGGATCAGCCAAGTGTCGCGCGCCGCGCTCGTGAACGTAGATGTCGGCCTTGGGGAAGGCGGCGGCGATGTCGCCCAGGGCTCCGGCATGGTCAAGGTGTATGTGGGTGACCGCCACCGATGCGAGGTCGTCCGCACCCAGGCCAAGGCTCTCCAGCTCATCCAGCACTGCCTTGGTGGAGGACTGGCTGCCCACTTCGATAAGGCAAGGTGCATCACCCGTGAGCAGGTATCCCGCCGTGAGATGGTCCCAACCGCCGAGCTTGGTGTCGATCTCGTATACGCCGTCAGCTATTAATCGCGCCACGCTCTCCAGGCTACCAGCCGGTTTACCCGCCCCACCAGGGAGTTGCTAGACGCTCAGGCCTTCTCGGCGGGGCCTGAAGCCGGCACGACGGGCGCCGAACCGTCCTTGTGGAAGGCCATGGCGTTGCGCTCGGCAATCTCCCGTACTCCGGAGAGCAGACTCGTAAGCTCCATCGGCAGGAGCACTTTTGTGGAGGGAGAGGCCGCCATCTGGCGTAGCGCGTCGAGGTACTGAAGCAGCAGGGTGTTGGAATCGAGAGCACGCGCCGTCCCGGTTATCGCCTCGAGCGCTGAGGCAAGGCCCTGGGCACGTAGCAAGGCGGCCTGGCGATCCGCCTCCGCTCCCAGCACCGTGGCCTGCTTCTGGCCCTCGGCAGCGAGAACGGCGGCTTGCTTCTGGCCCTCGGCCACGGTTATGGCCGCCTGCTTCTGGCCCTCGGACTCCGTGACCACCGCACGCCGGGTGCGCTCGGCGGACATCTGGCGGGTCATCGCCTCCTGCACTCCCGGCGGCGGGTTGATCTCGCGCACCTCCACGTTGGTGACCTTCACGCCCCAGCGTTCCGTCACCTCGTCCAGCTTCACACGCAGGGCGCTGTTCATCTCCTCGCGCTTGGAAAGTACGTCGTCAAGCGACATATCGCCCACCACGCTTCGCAGCGATGTGGCCGCTATGTTCAATGCGGCGCCTGAGAAGTTGCGCACCGCGACCACCGACATCACCGGATCGAACACCTTGTAGAACATGATGAAGTCGATGGAGATCGACGCATTGTCCTTGGTGATGGCGGTCTGGTGCGGAATCTCCAGGTAAAGCTCGCGCAAGTCCACCCAGGTGACCCTGTCGATTATGGGATTGATAAGCACCAGGCCGGGCCCCTTGGCCCCGATGGAGCGGCCCAGCCGGAAGAGCACCAGGCGCTGGTATTCACGGCTGATTCTCACCATGGTGAAGAAGAAGGCCGCCAAAGCCAGGACCACCACCACCACAGTCACGAGAACTGTCAGCATATAAGAGTCCTTTCAGTGGCTCTCTTGCCGGAGCGGATCCGGGGAGACCTTTAAATGCAGCCCATCGACCTCGATGACGACGACTTCGGTTCCGGCGCGAATGGAGTCTCCGTCGGCAGCCTCAGCGCTCCAGATCTCTCCGGCGATCCGCACGGTTCCGACAGGAGCCAGATCGGTGAGGGCGACACCGGTCCGCGTCCAGAGCTGCTCGCGTGGCAGAGGGGAGGGGATGGAGCGGGCGGCCGCGAGCGAACGGATCCCGAAAACCAGGAACAAGGCGGTCGCCACCACGGCTCCGGCGGTGATAGCCCCGGCCACCAGGTTGAGCGATCCCGTGGACGCCGCCCTGACAAGCACGGCCGCCAGTAGTATCCCACCCACCACCAAGGTCACGGTCGCGGAAACGATGGAGGCGTGCGGACCGCCGTGCAACCCGACCAGAAAAGCCGCCAGCACTAAAAGGATGAGAAGCATTGCGCCAAGAGTAAGCATTGCGCACCTCGCGCTTTCCTCAAGGTCAAACCTACATCAACCACGGCGGTATGCAACAGGCAGCGCCATTGCAGGTATTGCAATCTGGGCAGGGAATTCCAGGCCGGGGTGGCCATTAGAATCAAAAAAGGTCTTTTTCATTCTTCCTCAGCCAAGGAGCACAAACTGTCGAGAGCCCGCAAGTGGGCAGAGGCACGCCTTCGCGCCGGCTCAGCTGCCTTGCTCGCCCTTGCTTTGGGCGCCGTAACCATAGCCGGTTCAGCCGCCCCCGTTGCCGCCTCCTCCCGCCCGAAGGCCCCCAAGGGGATCGGCGCGCAGAGCCCGCTGCGCCCGGTCGGACCGCTTTATCTGCAGTTTCAATCCCGGCATGGAGTGGCTCTGGGCTCGTACCCTCAGCTTTGGTATTCGCCGCTTAACCGCTCCCCCATGCCCGGCGACACAAATCCCTCCGACGGGGTCTGGCGACCGCTCGGCACCCAGGGGACGGGGGGGTATGCCGCCTTCTCGACCTACGTCGCCCCTTACCCGGGAGCGCCACAGGTCGCCGTGGCCTGGATCGATCAGGGCCAGGCTCGGACGCAGATCTACGCGGGAACCTCCCAGCCCGGAGGGGTCTGGCCTTACGAGGGCGCAATCGCCTCTTCCGCCCAGCCATCCCTCATCGCCGCCTTCGAGGGTGGTTTCATTTTCAACGTCTCCCACGGGGGCTGGTATGAAGCCGGTCAGACCGGCCCACCCCTGGTTTCCGGGGCGGCCTCGGTGGTGGAGTACACCGACGGGACCATCAACGTCGGCTCCTGGGGAACCGAGGTTGGCATGACCCCTCAGGTGTATGCGGTCCGGCAGAACCTCTTCATGCTGGTGGACAACGGTCAGGTTTTGCCGGTGGCCCAGGACAATCCACTGGTCACCTGGGGCTACTCACTCGGGAACCTTCTCTACACCTGGAGGTCGGGCCTGGGCGTGACGGCCAACGGCAACCTGGTCTGGGTCGGCGGTCCCGGCCTGTCGCCTCAGGTCTTGGGAGAGACGCTGGTCTGGGCCGGGGCGGTACGGGCCATGCAGCTGGACATGAATCCGCTTTGGGTGAACTTCGCCTCGTACAGCTACAGCCCGGCTACCGGCCTTTCCGGATCTAACCTGCTGCCGGGGATGGCCTATGCGCCCTCCCACTATCTCGCCGGATTCTGGCGGGACTTCCTCGCCGTCTTTCTGCGCTAGGCCAGCTCGATCAGCCCGAGGTAGTCGTCCGAGAAGTAGTCAATGGTGCCCTCGGGCAGGAGGAGCACGCGGCCCGGGTCGAGCATTCTGGCGAACTCGGCATCGTGGGTGACACAGATCATGGTTCCCCTCCAGCCGGCCAGCGCGGTCGATATCGCTGCGCGCGATTCCGGATCGAGGTTGTTGGTGGGCTCGTCGAGAAGCAGAACGTTGCGCCTCCCGGCGACCAGGACCGCCAGCGCCAACTTCGTCTTCTCGCCACCCGAAAGGGTCCCCGCCGGCTGATGTACCACCTCACCCACCAGGCCGAAGGCCGCCAGGGTTGCCATCGCCTCGGTGAGAGTGGGCCCTTGGGCGATGACCTGCTCGAGGCAGGTGGCGTTGAAATCGAGCTCTTCATGCTCCTGAGCGAAATAGCCGATCTTTGCGCGCTCCGAGACGGTCACCATCCCCAGATCCAGCTCGCTCCGCCCGGCCAGGACTTGCAGCAAAGTGGTCTTACCGGCGCCGTTAAGCCCGGCGACCAGGAAACGCTCGCCTCGTTCGATGACGAAGTCCAAGTCCTCGAAGACGGTGTTCTTACCGTACGCTTTGCACAGCCCGTCGACCTCGAGCACGATGCGGTCGCATGGCAGGGGCTCGGGGATCTTGGCCGTGACCTGCTGCGTGCGGGTCGGCTCCGGCGAATCGACCAGGGTCTCGCGGATGCGCGAAGCTCTCGAGTCCAGCGTCTTGGCCACCCGGGCACGCGACGCCGTCTGATGGCGCATCGAGTCGGCCAGTCGGGTAAGGCGCCCAAGCTCTTCCTGGGCCCGCTTGGTCGTCTCAGCCTGCTGCCTTCTCCGCTCTGCGATCGCGCGCCTATAGGCGCTGTAGTTGCCCTTGAATTCCACCAGGGCGCCGTCGCCCTGGCCTCGCTCGAGGTGGAAGATCCGGTTGATTGACTCATCGAGCAGTTCAAGGTCGTGGCTAACCACCACAAGCACGCCGGGATAGCTCTTTAGGTAGCCGAGCAGCCAGCTCTTGGCGTCGAGGTCCAGGTGGTTGGTCGGCTCGTCAAGCAGGAGCACCTCGGAGCCCGCGAAGAGGATGCGCGCAAGCTCCACCCGGCGCCGCTCCCCTCCGGAAAGATCACCCAGTGCCAGGCCGAAACGACTCTCCTTGAGCCCCAGACCCGCCAGAATGGCTTTTGCCTCAGACTCGGCCCGGTAGCCATCCAGGCGCTCGAACTCCTCCACTAGGCGCACGTACTTGGTGATGTTCGATTCACGGTGATCCGACTCGAGACGTGCCCTGGACTTTTCGATGCGAGCGCTAAGCTCACCTAGTCCTCGCCCCGAGAGCACCCGGGAAACGGGGCCCTGATGAGCAGCGGCAGGGTCGTTCATGGTGTCCTGGCCCAAGTAGCCCAGTCCGCCCTTTACCGAAACCCTGCCCTTGGCGGGAGATGCCGCGCCGGCCAGGACTTTAAGCAGGCTGGTCTTGCCTGCACCATTCCTGCCCACCAAACCGACCTTGGCTCCGGCGGAAATGGAGAAGGTGAGGCCGTCCACGATAAGACGCCCGCCCACCTCCACAGTGAGATCCGAAACCGTGATCAAGGCAGCTCCAAGCCGAAAAGTCGCGGGACCGCGGGAGGATTGCCCGCTCGCCGCTGGAGAATTCCGGCTCTACAGGCTAACCGGTCGCGGCCGAACTTTGGGTTGGCGCTCCTTGAGCACGCCTCGCCGGGGGCTCTGCACAGCTCCCCGGCGGACGTTGTTTCAGGCCCTGGCAGGGCGCTTGATGAAGCGCCCGACGGGCTGGCCGATCATCTTCCCGTTGGCGAAGACGTGGTTGCCGCGGACGAAGGTGTCGGTGACCTTGGCGGTCAGCTCGAATCCCTCGAAGGGCGTGTACCCCTGGCTGGAGAGCGACTCCGCGGCACGCACCACCCAGGAGGCGTTCGGATCCACCAGCGCGATGTCCGCGTCCAGGCCCTCGGCAATGTTGCCCTTGGTGTGCAGGCCATAGCGTTTGGCCGGGTTGGAGCAGACCAGCTCGGCAATACGGGAGAGAGGAAGCCCGCGGCGGCGGCCCTCGCTCACCATGCCGGGGAGCAGGTATTCGGTGCCACCGAAGCCGGACTTGGCGACCCACACGTCGTCACGTGGCTCGCCGAACTTGACCTCGTCGCGGCAGCAGGCGTGATCGCTCACCACCCAGTCGACGTTGCCCGCCAGCAGGTGCTCCCAGAGAGCCTCCACATCCTCACGGGGGCGAAGCGGCGGGTTGACCTTGCCGCCTATGCCGCTCGCGGTGTGGATGTCCGCCAGCAGGTGGCCGATGGTCACCTCGCGCCGGAAGTCGATGTGGGGGAAGGTCTTGGCCATAAGCATCGCCGCCTCCATCGCCTTGGCGGAGGAAAGGTGGAGCAGGTTGATGTTGGGCAGGCCGGTCTCGTGCGCCAGGTAGGAGGCGATGGTCACGGCCAGGCCCTCGGAATGAGGCGGACGCGATGCGTGGTAGGCCTCGAGCCCCTTGAGCCTGCCCTCCTCCTCGACGATCTTGGTGTAGGCGGCCATGATCTCGGCGGTTTCGCAGTGGAGGGAGAGCGAGATGTTGTCGGCGAAGTCCGCGAAGCGCGGGTCTTCGCGCGCAGCCTCGATCGCACGCATGATGAACTCGAAGTGGGCGTAGTCGTAGCTCTCACCCTCGGGCAGCATGAGGAACTGTCCCTGGGCCTGGGAGCGGCCATGAAGCCCGTGGCTGCCGTAGAACATGAAGATCTTGAAGGAGGGGATACCAAAGTCGCTGATGAGAGAGGGAATCTCCTCCAGGTGCTTCTTCAGGATCGGGGCGACGTGGAAGCCGTAGTCCACCCATGCATGCCCCTCAGCTGCCGCGATGGCGTCGGGCAGCACCTCGGCATAGGGGCCGGTGCGGTTCATGTAGTAGTGCCCGGTGCGCAGGTAGGTGATGCCGGTGGTAACACCGCCCTGAGCCGAGGCGGCGGATTCGCTGGCCGTGTCATCGGCCAGCGGATTGTAAATGCCCCAGTGCTGATGGGAGTCGACCACCCCGGGGAAGGCCAGCTTCCCGCCGGCATCGATCACCATCTTCGCCTCAGAGGCATCGATCCCCGGCGCGATACGGGCGAACTTGCCGTCAGTCACGGCGACGTCGGCCACCTCCTCGGGGCGGCCAGGCCGCACCACAGTGGCATTCTTCAACAACAGGTCGTACATCAATGCTCCTTCAGGATTTCGGTCGTGATTTGTCGGACCGCGTCTCTGCGGTACGAGTTGCTACCCGCCCCCCAGACCCTTGAGCAGCTCGAAGATCGGCTCCAGCGAATCGAGCTCCTCGAGGGAGGCGATGCGCATCTCCACCTGGGCGGAGGCGTCGGCCTCGAGAAGGCCGGCAACGTTGTCGCGGAACTTGGCCGCCAGCTCCGAATAAGCGAGCGGCCTCTCCGTGCCGCCGCGGTTTGCCAGCACCGCCTCTTCCACCACCGTGCCATCACGCAAGGTGATGGTCAGCACGGAGGGGAACTGGTTGGGGAAGATCGCGCCGCAGCGATCGTCCGCCACCACCTCCACCAGGTCCATGAGGGCCGTCCGCTCCGGGGAGACGATCAGCTCCTCCCGGTAGTCGGCAAGCGAGGCTCCCAGGCCACCCCCACCCAGCAGGCCGACCACCACGGCATACGGCCCGGAGAACTGGGCCATATACGGGGTCGTCGGCCGCCGCTTTACCTCGATCGGCTCGCCGATGGTGTGAACGATGGGCGCGGCCACACCCAGGCGCATCGAAGCAATCTGGCCCGGCTTGATTCCCCTGGCTCGGACGGCGGCGGCAGCGTCGATCGCGGTGTGGGTGAAGTGGTTAGCCGGGTAGGGCTTGAAGAAAATGCCGGGGACCTCCCAGTGCTCCCCCAACCCCTCGGTCAGATATCGCGGCTCGAACTCACCGTGCAGCCAGGCCTCGTAGAAGCCAAAGCGGCCCTCCAGGACGGTGGGCGGACCGGTAAAGCCATTGGCAACCAGCTCGCAGGCGGAAAGCGCCGAATTGGCCGCCCAACCGCAGTGCATGCGCTTGACGGTGCCGCCGGTGCGGTTGGCCTCGATGATCCCCGATGCCATGGATGCGACGACGCCCAGGGCATTGGTGATGCCGTCGGCGTCGAAACCCATGAGCACACCCGCCGCCACGGCCCCTCCCAGGGCCCCGCATATGGAAGTTGCATGCTGGCCGTGATCAAAGAAGGTCGAGTTGCGCCCTTCCTCGTTGTAGCCGGCCATTCCCGCCCGGACACAGACCTCCAGCCCCACCGCTATGGCGGCGATGGTCTCCTTGCCGCCCGCTCCGGTCATCTCCGCGGCGGCCAGCGCCGCAGGAACAACCGTCGCTGATGGGTGCAGGACCGAGGGCAGGTGGGTGTCGTCGTAGTCAAGGCTGTGAGCCAGGACGCCGTTGACGAAGGCGGCCATCGCGGCGGGAAGGCCGCACGGCGCGCCCACTCCGTGAGCCTGATCCAGGACGCCCTGCGATCGGGCAAAGGCAATCGCTGCCGCGCTCGTGTCCAGCTTGGTGGCAGCTACGCAAATTCCCAGGATGTCAAGCACCCTGCTCTTGACGCTCTCGCGCACCTCGGCCGGCAGGCGGTCGTAGGAGTGCTCAACGGCGAACCGTCCCAGTGTGACGGCTATGGGCTCACTAGTCACCGGCGGCCACCAGTGCCAAGGGGCGGACCGGGGAGCCGGTCGCGCCGGTTATCGCCAGAGGGGAGAGAACGAAGGTGAACTCGTGCCTGCGTTCGGCGGCAAGCTTGTCCAGCTCCATCGCCTCGATGATGAAGACCCCTCGCTCGACGAGAAGCACCCGGTGCGCGGGCAGCAGCGAATGGCCGCTGCCGGGAGCGAGGCGCTCGAAGGCGATGGTATCGGCACCGACTGCCAGGGGAGACTGGTCAGCAAGCCAGTAGGCGCCCGCCTCACCCACTCCCGGAACACCGGAGGCCGCCCCGGTGTAGGCGGCAACGCCCTGGGAGAAATTCGCACCCCACCCCGAGCGGACCAAAAGGACGTCCCCTGGCCGGGGCTCGGTGCCCTGGGCCCTGGCAGTCGCCTCCAGCTCCTGCGGAGAGATCTCGTACCCTCCGGGCAGGATGTCCTGCCCCAGATGGCCGGCCACGTCGATCAGTATTCCGCGGCACACCATGGGTTTTACGCTGTGGATCCCCATTTCCGTGAAGCGTCCCCCGCGGGAGGCCTGCACGGCATCCACCCCTCCGTAGAGCAGTCCCTGATGGGAGACGTGCACCAGAGCGTCGATATGCGTGCCCACATGGGTGCCCATGACAATCAGGTCATTGGCGGCCGACCCTCCGTCGGGGCGAACCATGTCCCCGTGGCGCCGGGGCAGCGTGTGCGTGAAGGCCGGATGGTTGGGGGATTGGGGCATTCCTATGAACAGTGGCCGGCCGAGGTCGAAGACCTCGACTCCGCCCGCCAGTGCCTCGAGTAGCGCGTCGCTCACTTGATCACCCCCGCTTCGCGCAACTGGGCGAGATCCTCGGCACTCAGGCCCAGCTCACCTCCCAGAACCTCGTCGGTATCGGCCCCCATCGCCCTTCCGGTCCAGCGAATGGAGCCCGGCGTCTTGGACATCCGCCACATCACGTTGTGCATCATCACCGTTCCCAACTCCGGATCCTCCACCTCAACAAGCATCCTGGCCGCCTGTACATGGGGATCCTCCACGATGTCACGTGCGTCGTAGACCGGCGCTATCGCCGCCTCCGCCTCGTTGAAGGCGGATAGAACCTCTTCGCGGGAATGCTCGGCGATCCAGGCGCCGACCACCGCGTCGATCTCCTCCACATGCTCGAAGCGGCCCCTGCCGCTTGCGAACCAGGGCTCCTCCGCAATCTCAGGTCGGCCTACGAGTTTCATGACACGCTCCGCAATGCGTTGCGCGCTGCCCGAAACCGCCACCCAGGATCCATCCTTGGTACGGTAGGTGTTACGCGGCGCATTATTGGTCGACCGGTTCCCGTGGCGGGTCTCGATCTCGCCGGTATGCCTATAGATGGCGGGAGACGGTCCCACCGCGGTCATGATCGGCTCCAGGATGCTCATGTCGATGTCCTGGCCACCCCCGCCCTGCACCTCCCGATGGCGGAGTGCCATCGTTACCGCGGCTGCCCCGGCGATTCCACAGATGCTGTCTGCGAGGCCGAATGCCGGCAGCGTCGGTGGGCCATCGGCCTCGCCGGTAAGGTGCGCGAATCCGCTCATGGCCTCGGCCAACGTTCCGAAGCCGGGCCTGGAGGCATAGGGGCCGATCTGGCCGAAGCCGGTAAGCCGGAGGATGATGAGGCCCGGATTAATGGCCCTTAATACCTCGGGCCCGATGCCCCAGCGCTCCAAAGTCCCGGGTCGGAAGTTCTCCACCATCACGTCGGCCTCGGCAACCAGGCGCTTCAGCAGCTCTGCACCCTGCACTGTATGAAGGTCGATGGCCACGGTTCGCTTGTTCCGCGCAACCTCCTTCCACCACAGCGGAACCCCATTGGCAGCACGGCCATGGCCTCGAAGGTTGTCACCTCCACGAGGATTCTCGATCTTGATGACATCGGCACCGTAGTCGCCGAGAATCTGGCAGCACAACGGCCC
This sequence comes from Actinomycetes bacterium, assembly GCA_021786375.1. Taxonomy (GTDB): domain Bacteria; phylum Actinomycetota; class Acidimicrobiia; order Acidimicrobiales; family Acidimicrobiaceae; genus Acidithrix. Next base: position 32,370 of record JAJYNL010000010.1, on the reverse strand, counting down.
GGCCAGGATGCTCGAAGCATCCAGAACGCGAACCCCGCTCAATGGTCCCGGATTACTCTCAGTCATACAACCTTGTTTCGCTATTTGAAACGTCTTTCCGACTAACTTTAGCCGTACCAATTCCAGTGGGCAAGCTCCGAATCATGACATTTACAGCAGCGCCGGCCGACGCCCGCCAAGACGACGAAACACCCCCCACCCCGCGCCTGCCACATACTCAAATCCTCAAGTACAGAGCTCCGTCTTGTGAGTGCCGGTTACGGGATCAGCCAAGGTGCAGACTCCTCAGCACCGCCGACAAAGGGGCAAGGGAGCCCCCTCCCGCCAGAGTCGCCAGCTCCGCCAGGAGACGGTCGGCCAACGCCTCACCGACGGTCCCGGCCAAGAGCCGCCGAGGTTTGGAGAGAACTTCGGGATCGAGGAGCGCCTGGGGCCCGTCACCTCTGGGCAAAGACCACTCGCCCCGAAGCGTGCGACCCGAGACCAGGTGAACTTCCACCTTCGCAGGCCGTCCAGCGGGGTATCCGCTATCCATCTCAGGCGCCGCGAGGACGCGCACACGCTTTGCCAACTCGGCAGCCCCACCATCCCGGATCGCCCCCTCGACCAGGGAGGTCTCGTCCAGCCGGCCACGGGCCAGCGCCGCCGCAACCACGTAGGGAAGCGAGAATCTGGCGTGGAGATCATTGGAGGGCTCCGGGTCGTCGAAAACTGCCGCCCCTGCGTAGGTCGATACCACGACATCTTCCACTTCGTGCGGATCAATTCGCTCATCGGCTGCGAGTGCCAGCGCTGCATCTATCGCCCCGTGCAAATGCGCACAGGCAGGATGGATTTTCACATATCCACCTGTCACCGAGTACTCTTTCAAGCTTCCATTCTGATCCACGGAAGACGGAATTGCCCCTGAATCAAAGTTGGCCGCGCTGTGCGCCAGCCAATGACGCTCGAAGACGTCCTCTTCGGCATCGAATCCTGCGACCGCGGCATAGGCCGCCATAACCGACGCTTGGCAGGCCGCGGCCAAAGCAAGATGACCCGCGCTCCTGCCGGCGAAGATGGTTTCGGCGTCGAAAGCCTGTGGCGAAGCTCCCGCGATGCGGATCGCCGATTGGATCACCTCCGCCTTGCCCCCGCTGAGCAGGTGGGCTCCGGCCGCCGCCGCCCCCACCAGTGCCCAGGTGCCGATATCGTGCACCCCCGGCGGTGTGCCTCCCATCGCGATGCCGATGCGAACTCCCACCTCGTACCCGGCGAGCATGGCGCTCATGAATCCGCCTCCGTCGGCGCCGGACTCCTCGCCCAGGGCAAATAGGACCGGTACCAGGTGAGACGCTGGATGGCCCCTTGCCAGTCTGTGCCCGTCCTGAAGCTGCTCGGCGCCAACACCCAGCGCGTTGCAGTAGGCGGCCGTCGCCGCAGGCACTCCACGTCCTTCGCCGATCAGCGTTGCCGCTCCATCGCCCGTGCCGGCGGCCCTGCGCATGGCCGTCACGTCACGCCTTGCACCGCCGGATACCATGGTGGCCAAAACGTCGGCCACCAGGAACTCCACCCGCTCGCGTACCTCTGCCGGAGCCGCTTCGAAGCGCACACGCGCCGCGGCCTCCGCCAAGATGCCCGGGAGCCCACCGGCCATGGCTAACTCCTGCCCTCCTCGTAAAAGGTGTGCCCCATCTTGGCGGAGACCTTCTTGGTGGTCTCGAGCAGCGCCGAAGCGCACTCGTCCACTTCTCCCTCCATGCGCTCCGAGGGCCCGCAGACACTTATCACCGCCAGGGGTACGCCCCTGTAGTCGAGAACCGGCGCCGCGACCGAACCGGCGCCGGGCTGGCGCTCCCCCAAGGAGGAGGCGTAACCGGCTGCGCGAATATGGTCCAGCTCCTGCCTGAGCACGTCGGTATCGGTCTGGGTGGCAGGCGTGAGCTTGGGTAGGGGCTCGGAGAGATAGAGATCGATCTCCTGTTGGGACAGGAAGGCGAGAAACGCCTTCGAAGATGCTCCTGCGTGGAGCGGATACGACACACCGATCTGCACCATCATCAGCACCTCGCGATCCGGGGTCACCTGATCCACATAGACACGCGAGCTGCCGGTACGGATCGAAAGCGTGGCGGTCTCATTGGTGTAGCGCGACAGCTCGACCAGCTCGGGAGCCGCCACCTTGCGCACATCAAGCTTGTTCAGATAGGTAAGTCCCAGACTCACCAGCACGGGGCCGAGCGCATAGCGATGGCTGACCGGGTCTATCTCGACGATCCCCTTGTTCTTCAGGGAGGACAGAATTCGGTGCACCGCCGCCTTGGAGAGGCCGAGAGCGTTGGCGATCTCGGTCACTCCCAGCCGCTGCGTAGGCTGCTCGGAGAAGAGCAGCAGCACATCGGCCGCCCGCTCGACTGTCACTGTCGAAGATCCCTTGGGGCGCTCAGTCATCTTGCGCCACCAGCCCTTTCATCCTTGTCAACCTCGCCAGCCTCGCGGCGGCGGGCCGCCCCCCTTGGGCAAGGCAAAGCCTAACCCCGCACCCTTTTTTGGCTCCAAACGGTTCGAACTTCCGGGAGCCACGCCTCGGAGCGCCGCGAGGGCGCCCCGAGGCCGTCGAGCATGGGCCCGACTACTGGAGCTTCGAGACCGGCACCTGCCAGGTGGAGGCGTAGCCCTGCAGGAAGGCGTTTCCATAGCCCTGGCCGGAAACCGCCGGCACACCGAACTCGGTCACGTTGGACTTGTCGACGATGCGCGGAATGATCTGCTCCTTGCCGGGCTGCATGCCCGCCATGATGCGCATGGCCTGGTCCAGACCGGCCGCCGCGACGGCGGAGGTGTTCTCGCCGACGTCCATCGAGACGATGTTCCCGGTGCGGATCATGTCGATGATTGCCGGGGTCCCGTTGAAGCTCGCCACGTGCACCTGGCCGACCTTGTTCGCCGCGGTGATCGCCGGGGCGATGAAGAGGGCCATGGAGTCGAAGACCGGCAGGATGTAGTTGATGTTGGGGTCGCCCGCGAGCGAGCCCTCGACGGTGGTCTGCAGCTTGGTTGCCCAGTCGACCGGGTTCACGTTGACCGCGGACACCTTGCAGCTGGGGCAGACCTTGGACATCTCCTGGTTGACGCCGTTCTGCACCGCCTGGGAGCTGACGTCGGCATTGGAAGTCACAACCAGTACATCCGCCTTGCCATGGGTCTGGGTTACCGCCCAGGCCGCCATCAGCTCACCGGCCAACTTGAACGGGGCGAAGGTGTAGGCCGCCACGTAGGGATCGGTCGGCTGGCTCGGGTCGCGCTCGTTGGTGTCCACCGTCGGGATGCCTGCGGCCTTGGCCGCCTGCACCTGCGGGGCGAGCATCTCCGGCGGGATTCCGGCCAGCAGGTCGATCACGTTGGCCTTCTGGCTGATCGCCTGGTTCATGCCCTGCACCCACTGCGACTGCTGCTGCTGATTGGTGTAGTCGACGTAGTTGATACCCAGCTTCTTGGCGTACTGGCCCATCACCTGGTCGACGGTGTTGACGAAGGGGACGCTCGAGTTGGCCGGGATGCTGAAGATGGTCTTGCCGGCCAGCTTGGTGGCATCGAAGCTAGGACCGGGAGAGACGAACGCCGGATCTCCCGTGTACTGGTTGATAAGTGACTGCGCCGCCGCGACGTTTCCTCCGGACGCCGCTGTGGTGGCGGAGCCACCGGAGGTCGTGGTGGACGAAGACGAGCCGCTGCCACATGCGGCGGCGACCATTCCCAGGGCGCCCAGCGCCATTGCGACGCGGACCGTGCCCTTCTTTCCTGTTCTCATTTGGATATTCCCCTTCCCGGGTCCCCCATTCGGACCCATGTTTCGCTACCCCCGTTGCCCGGGACATTGGACCTCGGAATGTGGCTACTCTCCACCGGTGCCGAGGATCGCTCCTCCGCCTGGTGGGGACTGCGTGGCGACGGCCTGCCCGGGTGTTCCCGGGCCCTCCGTCATCCCTGCATCTCCCAGTTGCTGTGGTTCCGCCGGCAACTGGGAGGCATCTTTGTGGCGCTTGCTCCGGCGCGTGATCCCCGAGAGGAGCACCGCGATGACGAGCGCGCCACCGTAGAAGAGCTGCTGCACGAAGGTCTGGACGCCCAGCAATGCCAGGCCCGAGATCCCCGTGGTCAGGAAGTAGACCGCCACCATGGTCCCCCAGGCGTTGAAGCGCCCCGGGGAGATGGTGGTGGATCCCAGGAAGACCGCCGCGAACGCGGGCAGGAGAAGCGTCGTGCCCGCAGTCGGGTCGGCCGACCCGCTGGTCCCGACGTAGACGACGCCGGCAATGGCGCCGACGAAGCCTGCCGCCACGAACGCGAGGATGCGGATCCGCTTCACGCGCATACCGCTCAGCCGGGCCACCTCGCGCCCACGGCCCACTACCAGTATCCGCCGGCCTGCCGGCGTGAACTCGAAGAGGTACCAGATGATGGCCGCCGCGATCATCAGGTAGAAAAACTCCACCGACAGACCGCCGATGCGATGGACCACCACCATGTTCACCAGCGACTGCGAGATCCCCGAGACCGGGGTGGAGTTGGAAATCCACAATGTCACCCCGTTGACCACGGTGCCCATGCCCAGCGTCACGATGAACGGGTCGATGCCCGCGCCAACGCAGATGACCCCGTTCAGCAGGCCGATCGCAGCCCCGACGACCACGGCCACCAGTGCCGCGAGCCATACGTTCATCCCGTGATTCACGTTCAGGATGGCCACGATCATCCCGGAAAGCGTGAGGACGCTGGCAACGGAAAGGTCGTAGTCGCCGGCGCTCAAGGGGATCAGTAGACCGAGTGAGAGGATCCCCAGTGGTGCCTGGGAGGCAAGCAATGTCTCAAAATTGGATGCCGTGGGGAAGGTCTTAGGCCTGAGAAGGGAAAAGACGATGATGACGACCACCCAAACGATGATCACCCCGTAACGGCGAACAAACCCGTCTTGGGTCCGGCGCGGTGCCGTGCTCAAGGCTGCCCTCCCTTTTCCTGTCGCACGACCTGGCACGACTCGTTCCAACAACTCCCCGTCAGGCCGCCGCGGGCCCGGGATATCGCCTGGCACGTGCGCACGGCTAGAGGTCCTCCAGCAGCGCGGCGGCCTTGGAGAGGTCCGCGCTCCGGCGCATACCCAGATAAGCGGCCTGGGCTATGGCGTCGACGGAGATGCCCGCGCCCTCCAACCGCTCCGCCACTCTTCCTTCGGAGATGACCACCACCCGATCGGAGATACCGGCCACTTCCTCCCAGTCGGCGCTGGCGTAGATGATCGCCGCGCCACGCCCAGCGGCGGCACGAACCAACTCGTAGATGCGCTGGCGCGCGCCGATGTCCACTCCCTGGGTCGGCTCGTTTAGCAGGACGTACAGGGGATCGGTCTGTAGCCACTTGGCCAGGACCGCCTTCTGCTGATTCCCCCCGGAGAGAAGCCCAACCGGCATGGAGGGCTCGGCGGGTGCGACCGCGTATCGCTCCAGAACCTCCTTGCACGCCGCCGTCAGGCGCCGCAGGCGCAGGCAGCCCTTCTCGAAGGAGTTGTCCAGCACGGGCTGCATGACATTCTCGCGCAAGGAAAGATCGGGCACCACCGCCTCGCGGAGGCGGTCGGAGGGAACGTAGACCATGGAGAGGGCAAGCGCCTTGTCGGGACTCATCGCTTCGAGGGCCATTGTCTTGCCACCAAGGCGGCAGGAGCCGGACTCAGCCCGCCGGGCGCCGCAAAGGTACTCCACCACCAGCTCCCAGCCGGAACCTACAATTCCCGTGACCCCAACGATCTCGCCCGGGTGAACAGTTAGCGAAACGTCGTTCAACAGATCTCCCGAGAGGTGCCCGACCTCGAGGGAAGCCTGGCTCGAGGAGGCCGGCAAAACCGCCGCGCGCCGCCCGGGTCTGGAAACGACCTCGACCCCACGCTTTCCGGTGACGATCAGGCTCACCAGGTCGTCGTGCGTCAGCTCGGAGCGGGGCGCATCCGCGACCACCCGCCCGTCACGCAAGACGGTGACGGCGTCACAGACCTTTAGGACCTCGTTTATGTCATGGGAGACGAAGACGACCCCGGATCCCTCGGCCGCGACGGCCCTGAGGAGGTCGTACATCCCCTCGCGGCCGGCCCGGTCGAGGAAGGTGGTCGCTTCGTCGAGCACGAGAACGCCCGGGTGGTCTGCCTGCTTGGCGCTGCGCAGCTGCAGCACGGCGCGGACGATCGCCACCTGGGCCTGCTCCACCGGCCTCAGCGTGGAAAGCTTGGCAGCCGGGTCCAGGTCCAGGCCGAAACGCTTGAAGATCGCCTTGGCCTTGGCCCTTTCGTCGCCCCAGCCGATGTAGCGCCGGTGGTCGGTGGCAAACTCGGTCAGCAGCAGGTTCTCGAGCACGCTCAGGTCGCCGAGCACCCCCAGGTCCTGGTGGACGAAGGCCACGCCAAAAGCGGTGATCTCGCCCGGGTGCAGGGCACGCGTGAGCTCCTTGCCGGGTAGCTCGAGCCGCCATTGGAGATCCTGGGAGTGGTAACCGGCCAGGCATTTGATCAGCGTTGACTTGCCGGAGCCGTTCTGGCCCACCAGGCCGCGTACCTCGCCGTAGCCGACCGACAGCGACACGTTGTCCAGAGCCGCGGACGCGCCGAAGTACTTGGTCAGATTGCGGATGGAGAGCAGGGGCTGCGAGGCGGCTTGGGTCATATCGCGGCACCGAGCCGATGAGCGAGGCCGAGCACCGCGAGCGCCATCTCGGTCGGATCGATCAAGGCCACGCCTTCCAGCGTGCGGTTTTCGATGTCCACCGCCGAGCAGCCGTTGAGGAGGGCGGTGACGCCGCGGTCGGCGAGCTTGCGTGCGACGGGGGCCATTGCCTCGTTCCAGCCGGCGCCCTCGGAGACGAAGCAGAAGTCGATGTCGAGCACCTCGCGGCCCATCAGCACCGAGGAAAAGCCGTAGCCGGCCACCTTCTCCTCCAGGACTTGGCCGATCACGTCATTTCGTGTGACCGCGGCGTACGGGCGTCCCAGCGAGTGCAGGTGCCCTGCGGCCAGGCGCAGGATACCGTAGGCAGGTACGGGCGCATCGGCCGCCTTGTCCAAGCCCGGGTCGAGGACGCAGTCCGGAAGGACCGCATCGAACCGCTCGGGGCTGGTGCGGGAGATCTCCTCCCAGGTGAGCCTCTCGGAGGCCTCGATCTCCTCGAAGGAGTCGAACCGCAGAGGGGCGTTCTTGTCCTCCAGGTTGAAAAGGACGATCTTCATCTCCGGCCCCGCCAGTGCCGAGTAACGGGCCTGACGGCGAACCATTTCCGGCTCGTCCAGGCGCAGAGGGGCGATCGCCTTGACTCTCAGCATCTCAGACCTCCAATCCCCCGGCCGCGCGCGCAGCAGCCGTGCGCAGGCCGGACAGCGGCCCTTGCGCCGCCGTTCCACCGGACAGCAGCAGCTCGGTGGCTTCCGCCACCCGTGCTGCCAGCTCCGGGCCGAGCAACCGCTCGGCCTTGGCTTCTATGGCCGCCTGGTCAAGCGGACGGTAGGCCGAATCTCCGACCGGGTTCTCCGCCTGCAGGACGGACGTTTCCCCAGACCGCCAGTCGATGGTCATGCGGGTGATTCTCCGCGCCGGCAGTTCCCGGTCGAAGTCCGGGTTGTGCACCAGCTCCACTTTGGCGGCCAGCTCGCGGCGCTCCGCAAGGGAGCGTTGCTCGAGTCCGAAGTCGGAAGGGAGGCAGTGGCCGACCCCGAGCGCGGTCGACACGACGCAGGGGATCGAGAACATGGCGGCCAGCCGCGTCGGCCACTCCAGTGACCGGAGGCCGGCGCCAAGATGATGCGTCTCCACCAGGATGGCATCGACGTCCTCCGCCCGGACCGGGCCACGCTCGGAAAAGACACCGATAGCCAGGTCGGCCGCAGGGTGGGTGTAAGAACACGACGAATGGATCTTGAAGTAGCCGCTGTCCAAGAACCAGCTCCGGCCCAGCCCGTCGTTGAGCACACGCGCGTCGATCTCACCCAGGATTGCGCCCAGGGACTCGGCCGCCGGCGCGAAGATCGGAGTGCGGCCGCTGCCGGTGGCCACGGTGGCCGCCCAGATCCCCGAGGCATTCGAGGCCCCGACCCAGGCGTTTCGTATCCACATTCCGTTGGTGGCGACACTGAAGGGCGTGGCGATGGCGAGGGCACCGGCGTTGTCGATCGCCGATGCGATGCCCGCGGCATCGGCGCCCATCAGTTTGGCTGCGGCGGCTGCCGCACCCAGCGCACCCCAGGTGCCGTGGGGATGCACCCCCGGCTTCAGGCGTACCGCGGCGCCGAAACGGCTGGCGATCTCGTGCCCGGCCACGAAGGCGGTGAGCGCGTCTCTCGAACTTGCGCCAAGCTCCTCGGCCAGGGCGAGGACAGCGGGAAGCACATGTGCGCTGGCGTGTCCCCGGATGGTCTTGTTGCCTTCGTCGAGCTCCAGCGCGACCATGGCGGTGCCGTTCAGCCAGGCGGCGTCGATCACGCCGAACTGCTTGGCCGACCCGAAGACGCTTGATCTACCTCCGGGTGCCGGAAGCGCCGAAGCGATCCCGCGCGACTCGGGAAGCAACCCACCGGATACCAGGACGGCCAGGGAGTCATGGAGCACCTTGCGCAGCTGCACCATGGTCGACTCTCCGAGGGAGGCGAGCGAAAAGTCGGCGGCAAAGGAGCCGAGGCGCTCGATCGCTTCCCGGATTCCCTCCACGCCTGGGTGCATCTGCCGCTCCTCGGGGCCCACGGCTACGATTCGCCTTGCAGGTCCAGGAACGACGGGGGAAGATCACCGCTGCGGTCGCAAACCACGGAGTCGGTGATCAGGTAGAAGCGGAAAGCCGTGCGGCCCGCGGGGCCGCGGGAGGAGGGGACCGGGTGCTCCTCGAACCACTTGAGGTAAGCCTGGTAGGCCTCCATGTCGGCGAATTCCATCTCGGCTATGCGGTAGAACGTGAGTTGACCATCGGCTGTGGCGGAGCCGTCACTCGCCCGACCGACCGGCCCCAGCACCTTGTTGAAGGAAAGGCGGTCGACGTGGGGATTGGCCAGGATGTCCGGCACATGGATATCAAAGAGCCAGCGTTCGTACTCCGCCTCCGAGACACCTTCGACGATGTCGTAACCCAGGATGGTCCTGATACTCAAAGTTCTCCCGCCCTCCAGGTAAAGGACTCCGCGCCGGTACCGAAGCCCTCCGCGCGGACCTGCACGGGATCGACGACGATGCCCGCCAGCTCCTCCAAGATGTTCTCCCGATCCCGCTCAGGCGCCTTGGTCAATCCCTTTGCCCTCTGGATAGCAGTCTGGGTGGTGAAGGTCTCCACAAGCTCCTCGTCACTCATGAAGCGCGCCCGTCCGCGTAGGAAGACGGCGCGCGGAATGGCCAGGCCCCAGTCGTAGACATGTGGCCGGTCGTTAACCGAATCGGGAGAGGGATCCCCCAGCCAGAGAATCTCGATATCGGGGTTGCGCTGGAGCTGGCCGATGCGCTTGTGCACTTTGCGCTGCACCAGGCTGACGCTCCAATCCGGATTCAGCACGGCCACCATGGTCCGCCCGACCGGAAAGCCCTCCCGATTGACGGTGTAGACCTGCGCGAACCCCGCCTCTTGGGTGACAAAACGCATTGCGGCCTCGGCAATCTTGACGAGCGATTGAGCCGGAACCTCTTCCCTTGCGCGCTCGTTGCGCTCGACCTTCACCTCTTGCACCCCCCAATTCACTCTTGGAACCTTTGTCCCGATAATCGGAATCGCTGTTCCGCCAAATACTTTTAGCACGCCCACAACCCTCGTGCAAGGCATTCGCGGAACGGCGTTCCGCAAGTTGCAGGTGCCACCCTTTTGCTAAAGTCGGAAAGCAGTACCGCTATTTGGAACAAGTGCCCGCTTTGGATTGGGTAGGCGAACGGAGACAGCCATGAGCGAAGAGGGAATGGCCGGTGCCGGCAAGGACGGCTTGAGGCCCGATCTGGTGGTGGCGGGAGCCGGTGGCGGCCTGGCCGGCGCCTTGAGAGCGGCCGAGTTGGGCCTTAGCGTGCTGGTGGTGGAAGCCAGCCCGCATTTTGCCCACGGGAACAACACCGCGATGTCGACCGCTATGGTCCCCGGCGCGGGCAGCCGGTGGCAAAAGGAGGCCGGGATCGACGACTCCCCCGAGATCTTCCTGGCCGACGTGATGGCCAAGACCAAGGGCATGGCAGACCGGGCCGTATCGCATGCGCTTACCGAGGTGGGTGCGCGCCTGGTGACCTGGCTCGCCGACTACGTGGGGCTCCCGATGGAGCTCGCCACGGACATCCCCTACCCGGGGCACACCAATTTCCGCTGCCACACCGTCCCTGGCCGCAGCGGCGCCAAGATGCTGGCAGGACTGATTGCCAAAGCCGAGGCGGATCCGAGGATCGACATCCTCGCTCCGGCGCGCCTGGTGGATGCCCAGCAAGCCGGCGACGGACTCGCGGCGGTGATCGAATTCCCCGACGGCTCGCGGGAGACCGTGGATTGCGGTGCGCTTCTCCTGGCCACCAACGGCTACGGGGCCAATCGGGAGATGGTGGAGCGCTACATCCCCGAGATCGCAGGGGCGACCTATCATGGGAGCGCCGAGTCCAGGGGCGACGCCTTGCGCATCGGCCTCGCACTTGGGGCACAAGCCGACTGCCTCGACGCCTACCAGGGGCATGCCGCTCTGGCGGTGCCCTACGCAACGCTTTTGGGATGGGCGACCATCATGCATGGTGGAATCCTCGTGAACAGTGAGGGCAGGCGCTTCGGGAACGAGTCCCGCGGATACTCCGAGTACGCCGCCGAAGTGCTCGCCCAGCCCGGGGGTACGGCAATCGCCGTCATCGACGATTACATCTTCGACAAGTGCCGGCCTTTCGACGACTTCCGGGCCACGGTCGAGGCCGGCGCGCTCAAGTGGGCCGAGAGCGTCGAGGAGCTGGCGGATCTTTTCGGGCTGGATGCCGCCAAGCTCGCCGCCACCGTGGCGGACGCCAAGGCCAGCTCCGAAGAGGGCAAGGCGGATGCCTTCGGGCGCAGCTGGTGGCCACACACCCTGAGCGGCCGGCTGGGGGGGGTCCGGGTAACCGGCGCGCTCTTCCACACCCAGGGTGGCCTCCGGGTCGACGAGCACGCTGCGGTTCTCCGCCACGACGGCACGCGTGTCGGCCATCTCTACGCCTCCGGAGGTGCGGCGGTTGGCATGTCCGGGCATGGTGCGTCGGGGTATCTGGCCGGTAACGGGCTGCTCCCCGCCCTCGGCCTCGCCTTCCTCGCCGCCGAGGATGCTGCGCGACTGGCACGGAGCGCGTCGTGAGCGCGAACATTGTTGAGGATCCCCAAGGGGGACACTTCCGCTCCATGCTCTTCGTTCCGGCCACCAGCGAAGAGAAGCTGGCCAAGATTGCCGGCTTCGGTGCGCTTCCCTGCATCATCGACCTCGAGGACTCGGTGGCGATCGGGCTTAAGGAGTCCGCGCGTGCGATAGCCGCTGAGCACATCACCATCGCGGGTGGGACCGAGCGCCTCTGGGTCAGGATCAACGCGCTACCCTCCGCGTGGGGGCGGGCGGACATCGCCGCCGTCGCACTTCCGGGACTCAGGGGGATCGTCGTCCCAAAGGTCGAGGAAGCCGGCCAGCTCATCGAGATAGACGAGCTACTCCGCTCAGCCGAGCATGAGCAGGGGCTGCACCCGGGAACCGTGAAGGTGATGGCAAGCATCGAGACCGTGCGGGGCCTGGCCAACGCCCGGGCCATCGCGGCGGTGGGAGGACGGCTCGAGCGCCTTGGCTTCGGAGCCGGTGACTTCTCCCGCGACATCGGCCTGGAATGGCCGGATCCGGATGGGCTCTCGCCCACCCTGGAGGCAGCCAAGATAGAGCTGGTGCTGGCCTCCCGGCTGGCAGGGCTGCTTCCCCCGGACGACGGTTCCTACCCCCGCTATCGCGATCCGGACGGACTGCGCACCGAGGCTCATCACGCCAAGCGCCTCGGTTTTGGAGGCAAGCACGCCATCCACCCCGACCAGGTTCCGGTCATCGAGGAGGTCTTCCAACCCAGCGCCGAGGCGCTGGAGCGCGCCCGCCGCATAGTTGCCGCATTCGAGGAGGCGGAAAGCGCGGGCCGGGCAGCGGTCGGCCTCGATGGGGTGCTTATCGACTATCCGGTCGTCTACCGGGCCATGGAGCTGCTCGGCATCCGGCAGCGGCCCGGCACGGGAGGGGAAGGCGAGTGAGCAATTCCAAACCTCCATCCTCTCTATGGACGCCTTACCTGAGCGCCGAGGAAGCCGAAAAGGTCACCCGCGCCGGCTTCGCGCGTCGGGCAGGAGCCGGCACCAGGCCGGCGCTCCTCTTGATCGATGTGCAAAAGTACATGGTCGGATCAGCCGCTCTAGGAGATGGGGAACTGGCCGTATTCCCCTCCTCCTGTGGGGAGGCGGGCCGCCTGGCGCTCAAGCAAACCGCGGCCCTGCTGGCCGCCGCTCGACGAGCCGGCATCCCGGTGATCTACACCAAGTTCGAGCTGGCCGCAGATGGGAGCGACGCCGGGGTCTACCGACGGAAGCGTAGCATCCTCCCCATCGACGGATGGTGCCTGGAAGGCACGCCCGGCGCGGATATCGCCGACGAGATCGCACCGGTCGCGGGCGAGTTCGTGCTGGTCAAGAAGAAGCCCTCCGCCTTCGTGGGTACCCCCTTGGTGCAGCTGCTCATCGACCGTGGCGTCGATACGGTCATCGTTGCCGGGGGCTCCACTTCCAACTGCGTGCGCGCCACCGTGGTGGACGCCGTCTCACTGAACTTCCGCGCCCTGATCCCGGCCGACTGCGTATTTGACCGTTTCGTCATCTCTCATGCCGTCTCCCTCTTCGATCTGGACCGCCAGTACGGGGACGTAATGTGGTCGGAGGAAATCACCTCCTATTTGCAGGGCCTCGGAGGTAGGGACTGATGGAACCCCGCGACCTTATCGGCTACGCCCCCGGGCAGCCGCAAGGATCCTGGCCCAACGGAGCACAACTTGCCCTCAACATCGCCCTGAATGTCGAGGAGGGTTCCGAGCGCACGCCCTACGAGGGAGACGCCGCCAACGAAGGGCTGGGAGAAGTACCCCGGGCCATGACACCGGGAGTGCGCGACCTCGCCACGGAGTCGGTCTACGAGTACGGCAGCCGGGTGGGCGCGCTCAGGCTTATACGCCTCTTCAACCGCCTGGGTGTCGAAGTCACCGTCTTCGCAGCCGCCCAGGCCCTGGAGCGCAACCCTCCGGTGGCCGAGGCGATCGCCGGTTCACCCCATGAGGTGTGCGCTCACGGGTACCGCTGGGCGGAATCCTGGACCATGAGCGAGGATGAGGAGAGAGAGGCGATCGCCCGCGCCGTGGCAAGCATCGAGGCAAGCGTAGGAAGACGGCCGGTTGGCTGGTACAGCCGCTGGATGCGATCCGAGCGCACTCGCAGGCTGCTCGCCGAGGAGGGAGGCTTCATCTACGACTCGGATGCCTACAACGACGACACTCCCTACTACGTGAAGGTCGGTTCCGCCGACCATCTGGTGGTCCCGTATTCCTTGACCTACAACGACGCGCAGTACTCCTACGGCCACCTGGCCAGCCCCTCGGACTTCGTCGATCTAACTCTGCGCGCAGCGGCTTTCATGCTCGCCGAAGATGACGGTGTGCCCCGGCTGCTCTCCGTCGGCCTACACCCCCGCCTCTCGGGCCAGCCCGGGCGCGCCTCGGCAGTGGAGGAGCTCGTCGATCGGATCGCGGGACTCGGTAACGTCTGGATCACCACCAGGCGTCAGATCGCCGAGTTCTGGCTACGGGAACATCCCCCGGCGGCCGGCCTGGCTCAGTAGACCGGTACCGCCTCGCCCCCCGGGCCAACCAGAACCCTGCCCCCCAGTGGCCGCTCGAGGAGAACCTCGACCTCACGCACCGCTCCGGCCAGGGTGACCCAGCCCGATGTCGGCCCGATCCAATGCTCGAGCGGGATCACGGCCACCGCACTTTCGGTCTCCATCACCTCGGCCCCCGGATACTCGGCCATGTTGCGCGGCCATCCGGAAAAGCGATAGGTAAGGGTCATGCCGTCGGCCGAAATGCTGCTCTCGTGCGCAAAGCGCCCCGGCACGCTCTCGGGCGAGACGGAATCAGGCGGCTGCCAGCAGAGGCCAAGACCGGCCCGGCTGAGCACCACCAAATCCCCGCGCACCCCTTGGGCATCCACTATCCAGGCAGGAAGGTGGCGTTTCCCCCGGTCGGTCAGGAACTCCCCCTCACCGAGCTCGGCCGCCCTGAGCAGCAGGGGGCGTGCTTCCAGGAACGGCTCCCCTTCGAGCCGCGTACGGTGCAAGAGGTCAACCACCTCCTCCGGGATTCCCTTCGCGGCTCGAATTCGCCCCGACTGGAAGGCGAGTTTGGCCTCGCCGTCCAGGAAGCCCTGGCCTGGGATGACGGTGGGGCCGACCAGGACGATCGGTCGCCGCTCGGCGTGAGCCGGAAACCCCTCCCAGCGGCGAAGGGCTTCCCGGGCCGCCTCGCGCTTGCCAAGCACCTCGCTCTCGCCACCACCAGCCGTCACGGCTTATGGCATAGCACACCGGACCGCGCAGGTCGACCCAGGGCGGAGGAATACGACCCGAGCCAGCAATGTGGTTCGTGTCAGACGAAGGCTTCTTTAAAGTCCACTCGGCATCAAGCCGACCTAGGGGTGTGGGAATCGACCTGGTCATAGTCGCGGACGAACGCACGAGCAGCAGCGACTTCATCCGCCTCGCCCAATTGTCATCGGGAGCCGGCCACCTGCTGGCATCGATCGGCTGCATCGCCTTGGATCAGCGCTCCGCCGCACTCTGGTCCGCCGTTCGAGAATCCCCGTTCTTCCAAGGCCGCGTCCCCGCCCGCGCAGGGAACGGCACGACCGGTGCCGGAGGGGAGCTGGCGGCTGCGGTCGAAGCCGGCTCAGCCTCCTACATCGTCATCTCCGCACTTCACAACGTCGAGCTGACCCATCTGCTGGTCGCTGCGGTTACCGCCGCGGAGCATCGCAGCGTCTCGTTGTCGGCCTTCCCCCTGGGGGTCGGCGGCGAACTTAGCCTTATGCTGCCGCGCGAAAAGTGGGCACCTCCCCCGCGCGGGGCAAGAGCGCCGAGTGCCAGATCGCTGGTGGAATCGGTTGCAGCACACCTTCTGGCTCTCGGCCTACCGGCGGCGGAGCCTGAAGTAACCAAGATCTGGGTGGTGGATAGGCGGGCCGACGAGAGAGCCGGCGCCACACGGCAGCCCGGTCTCGCTCCCGTTCTGACCGTGGTCATCCCGACGCTCGACGCCTCCTCGGAGCGGACCTGCCGCCTGCTGGACTCCTTACGCAGCCACACGACCGTGCCTTTCCAGGCGGTCCTGGTCGACAACGGAAACTCCCCACAGGGGTTCACCGCTCCGGTCAACACCGCCCTGATGGCGGCGCGCACCCAGTACGTCGCCGTCGTCAACGATGACGTTCAGGTGCACGAGGGGTGGTGGCAACCTCTCCAGGACGCCCTCGCCGCCGGAAGCGCCCTGGTCTTCCCGCACACGCTGGAGTACACGCGGCCCGACTTTTCCGCCTGGTGCTTCGCCCTGGCGCGCTCGACCCTGGAGGAGCTCTCCCTGCCGTCGGGGGAGTTCTTCGACCCGGCCTTCACCATCTGGTTTCAGGACACCGACCTCTACCTGCGCCTGAAAGAGCGTGGCCAGGCGCCCCGATATGTTCCGGAGAGCCGGATATCCCACATCCCCTCGACAACGGTGGCCAGCGACGATCCGATACTGAAGCCTTGGATACGCGCACAGACCATCACCGACCGGGATCGTTTTGTCGGCAAGTGGGGGGAGGGCATCCTGGCCGACGTCGGCTTCGTCGACGCTCTCGACCCCCACCGGGCCACGGAGCCACTGTGACCGTCCCCGCCACGCCGGCTCCGCTACGAGCTTCCCCGACGGTCCCGGCAGGGGAGTGAAACTTGTTCGCCTTCGGCATCTGCATCGGCAACGACGAAAAATACCGGCGCTTCGCGCGACCTGGCCTCGAAAGGACCGTGCGTCCTGGCGACCTGGTGATCGAGTTGCGCAACCAGGCGTCGATACATTCCGCCTACAACAAGATCCTGAACCACGTCCGCGGTCTGCCAGGCTTGGAAGCCCTAGTGCTTCTACACGAGGACCTAAGAATCTCCGACCGGCACTTCCGTAACAAGGTGGCCGGGGCGATGCACGACCCCTCCGTGGGGGTCGCCGGGGCGATTGGCGCGGTCAACGTCACCTCGCTTGCCTGGTGGGAGGGCGAGATCCGCGGCGCTTTGGCCGAGTCGCGCTTCCGCGTGGAAGGCAACCTCGCCGAGAGGGAGGTGGAAACCCTGGACGGAGCGCTCCTTTGCCTTTCTCCGTGGGTGGTCCGGAACCACCACTTCGACGAGGCCTACCAGGGATTCCACGGCTACGACGCAGACCTCTGCTTCTCGGTGCGCGCGACAGGCAGAAGAGTCGTGGTCGCGAGCCTCGACCTCTTCCACCACACCAAGGGGGGCTATGGCGACATGCGCTCGTATTCCTCCAACGACAGCATCTTCCGCAAGAAGTGGATCCGCTCCCCACAGCCATCCAGCTAAGCGCCGCGGATCCGGCAGCCCCGTCCGCACCCGTCACCACGAAATGGAGGAGAGAAAATGTCGACCACCCCAAGCCCGACCAGATTGACCTCGGTGGACGCGTCTTACTACCAGAACTCGCGGCCCGAAATAGTCGAGCTGGTCCCCTTCTCGGCCAAGCGGGTCCTCGAGCTCGGTTGCGGTGAAGGGCGCACCGGAGCTGCGATAAAACACCGCCAAGAGGCCTCCGTCACCGGGGTCGAACTGGAGTCGGCCGTGGCGTGTATCGCCTCCGAGGTGCTCGACGAGGTGCGACAAGCCGATCTCGATAGCTTCGACTTTCCGTGGGAGGACGCGAACTTCGACTGCATCGTCGCGGCTGACGTCCTCGAACACCTTCGGGATCCCTGGCGGGTGCTCAAGCAGGCGCACCGGTTGCTCTCACGGTACGGAGTGATCATCGTGGGCGTCCCAAACGCCGGCTCCGTCGAGATCATCTCCGGCCTGATACAGGGCCGCTTCGACTACCAGGATGCGGGCCTGCTGGACAGGACACACCTTCGCTTTTTCACTCGCGCCACCTTCACCGAGGCGCTCGTGGACGCCGGATTCGTTCTGGCCAGGGCAAAGTCGATCTTCGCGGCGCCCTCGGTGGAGCAGGGCCTGGAAAGCAGTCCCGCTCGCGGAACGCTGGACATCGGGGGAGCCGCGATTCGCTACGAGAACGCCGAACAGCTGCGGGATCTACTCACCTACCAGTGGGTCTTGGTCGGGATCAAAATGGATTAAGCGGTGTTGGGCCGGGGATGACAAGGACGCGCACGCACCGCACCCGGCAACGTGAAGGGTCCCGGCCTGGAATTTCAGCGCCGGTACGGCACTGAGCCATCGCGCCAATGCGCGAAACGCCTCTTAGGCGGCGCAGGCACCGGTAGAAACGGCGGCAGTCGAGTTCTGAGCGGCGCTGATTTGCTGGGCGACTGCGGGCATGGCCAGAGCGAAGCCAACGTCGGGATTGGTGGTCGAACGAGAGAAGACTACGCCGATCACGTTGCCTTGCAGGTCGACCAATGGACCTCCCGAGTTGCCCGGGCGGACGATGGCCGCGATCTCGTAGACCAGCCGTGTGGTAACCCCTTGGTTGTAGATGTCACGACCCTGCGCCTCGAAGGCGTCCATCACGCCGGCGGAGCTCGACGTGAGGGGGCCGCCGCCGGGATAACCCAGCACCACGCCCATTTCGCCACGAGTCTTGACCGCCGTATCCACGGTCAGGGGCTTCTCGTACATCCCGCCCGCCCTCAGGATCGCGATGTCCAGCTCCGGATTGAAGAGCACCACGGTGGCCGGGTGCTGGCCCGAGGCGTCGAAAATGGAGATGTTGTGGGTTCCCGCGACCACGTGGGCGTTGGTGACCACCTCCCCGGGGGCGACAACGAAGCCCGACCCCTCCTGGATCTGGCCGCAACCGATGCCCTCGATCTTGACCACACTCGGTGCAACCCTGGAGACCACCGCCGCCACCTGGGCGGCCGAGGGAAGCGGTACCGGCCCGGAGATGCTTGGCGGCAGTGTCGCGAAGACCGAGGGGAAGCCCTCGGAGCTGATGAAACTCTCGATCCGGGAGAAGACCGCGGGGGTGGGGGGCATCACCTTGGAGAGCGTCTTTACGATCTTCGAGCTCGCCACCTGCGACGAAATACCGGCAAGGGGCAGGTTGGCCACGACGGAGCCGATCAGCCAAATGGCCAGGAGGGTGGCGACCACCGCGACAACGCTTCCCACGCCGGAGTCGACGCCGCCCAGCTGATACTTGGTCAGCTTGGCGCCAAGCCGGTTCCCCAGCTGACGGCCGAACCCTCCGACAAGTGACGCCGCCCCAAAAACCACGAAGAGCAGGACGACCGTGCGCCAAAACGAGGTGGCGGGAATAAGAGAGGCAATCGCGGGTGCAATCAACGCTCCGAGGAACATACCCAGCCAAAAGCCACCGTAGGAGCCGAGCTGAACCGTGGCGCCGAGTTGCGCGCCGCGCACCGCCGCGTAGCCGACACCGACAAGTATCAGCAAATCCACCCAGTTGAAGCCGGCGATGGCGACAACCGCCAAAAGGTGAAGTCCGGTCAAACCGGCACCCTGGGCTGGGAAGGTCTCTTCGGCGGCACGTCGATCATTCTACGGGCGACGCACTCCCGGCTTGCGAATATGCAAGATAATGGTGGTCACTCCGCCACGAGCTCCAACTGGCTCTCGATCTGATCGCGATCCATCGGATACCCGAGGTGGAATCCCTGGACCTTGTCTATGCCCAATTTCCGCATCAATCTGATCTGGCCGGCCTTCTCCACCCCAATGCCGACGACCTCGGCCTTCAGCGAATGGGCAAGCTCGACCAGGCCGGAAAGCACGCCCCAGGAGCGGGAGTTCTCCTCCAGCCCGAGGACCATGGCCCTGCCCAGCTTGACCTGGGCGACGTCGTACCGGGAGAAAACCGCCAGGGCACTGGCCCCCGAGCCAAACTCGTCCACGCTGAGGGCGATGCCCGCGGCGCCGATGCTGGCCACGGAGTCGTGACAGGTGCAGTCGAGATCGGGATGGATGTCGGAAAGCTCCACGTACACCGAGCCTTGCAGGAGCTCGAGAGCCTGGACCCTTTCGATGAGGGCGTTGGTCACCTCCGGCTCGTCCAGCTCGTCTCCGGTGAGGTTTATGTTGAGTGCGAGGCCGGAGTTGGGATAGGTCCTCAGCCAGCCGGCCAGAGCATCGAGCGCGCTGGAGATTACGAAGGTCCCCACCCTGGGAAGCCTGCCGATCTCTTTGGCAACTTGCATGAACTCGGCCGGGAAGAGCATTCCGCGGTCGGGATGGCGCATGCGAACCAAAGCCTCCACCCCTCCTATCCGACCGCTGTCGAGCGAGTAGATAGGTTGGAAGAGAAGTGCCAGGTCTTCGGAGTCGACGGCACGTCGCACCTCGTTCTCGAAAGTCTTGCGCGCACGGGCGTCCCTGGCGGACTCCTTGTTCGAATAGAACTCCACCCTGGCCGGCCCGCGCGACTTGGCGCGCTCCTTGGCTGCCATTGCATGGGAGATGGCCTCGTGTGCATCGAGCCCCGGGTCGGAAAGAAGTGCCACTCCGATACTGGCGGTGACGACCACCTCCTCGCCTTCGGGCGCGACCACCGGGCTGTCCAGCACCGCCCTCAACGAGCGGGTCAGAACTTCCGCTGCCTCCTGGTCGGCAATTCCCGCGGCCAGGATTCCAAAACGGTCGATCTCCAGGTGCACCAGAATCTGGTCCGCGCCCAGGGAGTCCTCCAGGCGGTGGCCCACCACCTTGAGAACCGCGCCGGCCCCGCCGGAGCCGATTGCCCGCTCGATGACACTGAAGCGGTCCACATCCACGACGATCAACGCCGCGCGGGGTACGTCACGTCCAAGCCTTGGACGGAGGAGCTCGTACTCGTGAAGCAGGTAGTCGCGCTGGCGCAACATCGTTACCGGGTCGAATCCGAACTCCTCGGGGGCCACCTCCTCCTGGTAGACCTGGTAATTAGGCTGCTCCGCACTCGGATCCGCCTGCGCGCCATCCCAGGTGACGTAGTCGTCCATGGGTTCCAGCGCGACCAGGAAGCTGTCAGGATCTTCGGTTGATGCATGAATCAGGGCACGGACCCGTACGTAGGATCCGCCACCTTCCATCAAGCGCACTTCAACCTGGGTTGCTTCGTTTTCGTCGAAGAAAGTCTGCAAGGCCGCCTCGAAGAGCTCGACGTCCGAGGGATGCACCACAACCGCCAGGTCGAGATTGTCCAGCTCGTTGGGACCGTAGCCGAGCAGAGCAGCAAAGCCTGGGCTAGTGGCGTTCACGCGCCTTCCCGCACGTGCGAGGGAGACCGTCGCCTCCCCGGATCCAACTCCAGCTTCCACTTCGATGTCGGTCTTCATCAGCAAGCCCCTCCGGCAACCATGGCGTCGTCGCACGCCGATGAGCCGCTAAACGTCCACCAAACACGCCTTGTTCCGGCCCAGCAGGGCAGCTAAGCACCTCGGCGCGCTGGCTTAGATACGGTATCGACAACTTCGCCAGCAAATATGAGAGAAACTTGGGGCCATACCAGCTGTTCGAGCGGCTCGGACGTTCAGCCCGGCTCCTCCACGGGGAACGGGCAAAGCTCGTCGAGCAGGGCGGAGACATCCTCTTCCACCTGATATAGGAAGGCTCGCTTGGCAACCCGGCCGTCCGCCCCGACCGCCACGAAAGCGCGCCGGGCAACGAATCCGTAGCGCTCCCGCCCTGGCCTGGCCACCCCGTAGGCACGGGCCAGATAGCCGGAGTCATCGCCGAGCACCTCCACCCCGAGGGTCTCCAGGTCCGGCATGCCGGCGGTGAGGAGCCCTTCGACTACCACCACCAGCGAGTACCCCGATGCCCGCCAACGAGTGACGCTCGCCGCCAGCGCTTTGCGTTCCAGCCTGTCGGCGGGTGAACCCGGTTCGAGAAGCCAGAAAACGGCCCAGGGCAAAGGCGAAGCCGGCGTCGGACCACTGGCCTCCACTGCGCGCGTGGGAGGGTGCATGCCTAAGATATATAGCCGCCGCTCGCATGGGCGCACAAGCCGCCAGGAGATGAGTCCTGGCTACCGAAACGGAGTGTTTCTAGATGCTGGCATCCGCCTTGGACGGGATCAGGATCTCCATTCACGTTCTTGCAGCTGCGATCTGGGTAGGTGGCCAGTTCACCCTGGCCGGCCTTGTCCCCGCGCTGCGCGGAGCCGGCGAAGGTGTGGCCAATGTGGCCGCCAAGGCCTTCGCCCGCCTGTCATGGCCCGCCTACGCGGTGCTGGTTCTCACCGGGCTGTGGAACGTTGCCACTTTCCAAACCAGCCAGACCACGATGGCGTGGAAGATCGTCCTGGGCGTGAAGATCGTGGTGGTCGCCCTCTCCGGCCTTTCCGCCTGGCTGCACACCAAGGCCAAGACTCCTGCTCAGAACGCGGTTTGGGGTGCGATCTCCGGGACTTCCGCCGCCGCCGCGATGATCCTCGGAGTCTTTCTGGCCGGCTGACCAGATGGCCGCGGCCGGCCGCGGTCCATCTACGTGCGCCAGGTGCCGACGGAGCCGCGTGGCGACACGCCGTGACGCCTGCGGCGTCTAATATCTAGGCACCCCATTGGGCCAACGACGTCCCAGCGGAACCATTGGAACCCGTATGGCATTGGAGACTCGATTGGCTACTGGTGCATCTGCCCATCTTGGCAACACCCTGTACCGCCCGGAATTCGAACACGACGCCTGTGGCGTCGCCTTCGTGGTGGACATCAAGGGGCGGCGGTCACACTCGATCGTCGAAAAGGGCCTCACCGCGCTGATGAACCTCGAGCACCGCGGAGCCTCGGGCGCCGACCCGGACACCGGTGACGGCGCGGGGATCCTTATCCAGATCCCGGACGCCTTCCTCCGAGAGGTAGCCGGCTTCGACCTTCCCCGGGCGGGCCGTTACGCCTCCGGGCTGGCCTTCTTCGATCCGCACGGCGACACTCCCTCGATAAGGAACGCCATCGCATCCATTGCCGAGCAGGAAGCGGTCGAGGTGATCGGCTGGCGCAAGGTCCCCGTCGACAACTCGACCTTGGGTGAGGGGTCGAGAGGCGCGGAACCACACATCGAGCAGCTCTTCATCGCTGCCGAGGGAAGGGCCCTCGAGGGACTGGCCATGGAGCGGCTGGCCTTCGTGCTGCGCAAGCGGATCGAGCATGAGGTGGGCGGCGTCTACTTCCCGTCGCTTTCGTCGCGCACCATCGTCTACAAGGGTATGCTCACCACGCCTCAGGTCAGCCAGTACTACTTGGATCTCTCTGACGAGCGCCTGGTCTCGGCACTGGCGCTGGTACATTCCCGCTTCTCCACCAACACCTTCCCATCCTGGTCGCTGTCGCACCCCTACCGCCTGATCGCCCACAATGGCGAGATAAACACGGTGAAGGGCAACCGCAACTGGATGCAGGCACGTGAAAGCCTGCTCTCCTCGCACCTCTTCAGTGGCAATCTGGAGCGCATCTTCCCCATCTGCACGCCCGACGCTTCGGATTCCGCGAGCTTCGACGAGGTGCTGGAGCTTCTCCACCTGGGCGGACGGCCACTGCCTCACGCGGTCTTGACGATGATTCCCGAGGCGTGGGAAAACCACCGGCACATGCAGCCCGAGAAGCGAGCCTTCTACCAGTTCCACGCCTCGCTCATGGAGCCCTGGGACGGTCCGGCCTCGATCGCCTTCACGGACGGCACCCAGATAGGGGCGGTGCTCGACCGAAATGGGCTGCGCCCCTCCCGCTACTGGGTCACCAGCGACGGGCTGGTGGTGATGGCCTCCGAGGTGGGAGTGCTCGAAATCGAGCCGGAGCGGGTGGTCGCCCGCGGACGCCTGCAACCAGGCAAGATGTTCCTCGTCGACACGCTCGCGGGCCGGATCGTCGGTGACGACGAGATCAAGAGCCGCCTTGCCGCGGAGCACCCGTACCAGCAGTGGATCGACCAGAACCTCCTAACCCTCGAAGACCTGCCACCTCGCCACATGCTGGTACCCCAGCACTCCAGCATCGTTTGGCAGCAGCGGCTCTTCGGCTACACCACCGAGGAGATGCGCATCATCGTCGCCCCCATGGCCAGGACCGGTCAGGAACCCATCGGCTCGATGGGTTCGGACACGCCGGTTGCGGTCCTCTCGGAGCGCCCACGCATGCTGTACGACTACTTTGCCCAGCTCTTCGCCCAGGTGACCAACCCGCCACTGGATGCCATCCGGGAGGAGCTCGTGACCTCCATGGCGGGCACCATCGGGCCGGAGGGCAACCTGCTCGCCCCCGCAGCGAGTTCGGTGCGCCAGATACAGCTCCCCTACCCGGTAATCGACAACGACGAGCTTGCCAAGCTCATGTACGTCTCCGAACCCGGGGGAACACCGGACTTCTCCGCGGCGGTAATCGACGGGCTCTACCCCGTCGATCAGGGAGGTGCCGGCATGGCCGCCGCCCTGGAGGCAATCCGCGCAGAAGTTAGTGAGCGCATTGCCCAGGGCGTGAACATCATCATCCTCTCCGACCGACACGCCGACAGGACCATGGCGCCCATCCCGGCGCTGCTCTTGACCTCCGCGGTGCACCATCACCTGATCCGCACCAAGAAGCGCACCCAGGTGGCGTTGGTGGTGGAGACAGGCGAGGCACGCGAAGTTCACCACATGGCGCTCTTGATCGGGTTCGGAGCCGCTGCAATCAACCCTTACCTGGTCTTCGATTCCATCGTGGATATGATCCGCGAAGGCGTACTTGAGGACGTCCCGCCACGCAAAGCGATCCACAACTACGTGAAATCGGCGTGCAAGGGGGTGCTCAAGGTTATGTCCAAGATGGGTATATCAACGGTCGCGTCCTACACCGGCGCCCAGGTCTTCGAGGCGATCGGCCTGAAGACGAGCTTCGTGGACGAGTACTTCACCGGTACGCCCTCCAGGATCGAAGGCGTGGGGATCGAGGAGATCGCCACCGAGGTGGCTGCTCGACATCACCTGGCTTTCACCGAGCGACAATCGGAGCTCGCCCACCGCGAGCTCGAGGTCGGTGGTGAATACCAATGGCGGCGCGAAGGCGAATACCACCTCTTTAACCCGGAGACGGTCTTCAAGCTGCAGCATTCAACACGAAACCAGAGATTCGACGTCTTCTCCGATTACGCACGCCTCATCGACGACCAATCCAAGCGACTGGCCACGATACGCGGGTTGATCAAGCTTCGCACAGGCGTACGCGCCCCGGTGCCGATCGAGGAGGTCGAACCGGTCTCTGAAATCGTAAAGCGCTTCTCGACCGGGGCGATGAGTTACGGCTCCATCTCCAAGGAGGCGCACGAGACCCTGGCCATCGCCATGAACCGTCTTGGCGCCAAGTCCAACACCGGCGAGGGCGGCGAGGATCCTGAGCGCTTCGTCCCCGACGAGAACGGCGATTCGCGCAAGTCGGCAATCAAGCAAGTTGCCTCCGGCCGGTTCGGAGTAACCAGCGAATACCTGGTGAATGCCACCGACATCCAGATCAAGATGGCCCAGGGCGCCAAGCCGGGTGAGGGTGGCCAGCTACCCGGGGACAAGGTCTATCCCTGGATCGCCAAGACCCGCTACTCGACTCCGGGCGTCGGGCTGATCTCCCCCCCACCCCACCACGACATCTATTCCATCGAGGATCTTGCCCAGCTCATTTTCGACCTGAAGAACGCCAACCCCGAGGCGAGGGTGCACGTGAAGCTGGTGGCCGAGGTAGGGGTGGGAACCGTGGCCGCTGGGGTGGCAAAGGCCCATGCCGACGTAGTGCTGATCTCCGGCCATGACGGGGGCACGGGCGCCTCCCCGCTCACCTCCCTCAAGCACGCCGGCATACCCTGGGAGCTCGGGTTGGCGGAAACCCAGCAGACCCTCATCGGCAACGGGCTGCGCGACCGAATAGTGGTACAGGTCGATGGCCAGCTCAAGACGGGCCGCGACGTCGTGATCGCCGCGCTGCTCGGGGCAGAGGAATTCGGCTTCGCCACCGCGCCGCTCGTCGTCTCGGGCTGCATCATGATGCGCGTCTGCCACCTCGACACCTGCCCGGTCGGGATCGCCACGCAAAATCCTGAGCTACGCAAGAACTTCAGCGGCAAACCCGAATTCGTGGTGACCTTCTTCGAGTACATCGCCGAGCAGGTCCGCTCCTATCTCGCCGAGCTTGGCTTCCGCAGCCTCGACGAGGCCATCGGGCAAGTGGAGCTGCTGGACGCCACCGAAGCAATCGCACACTGGAAGGCGGCCGGCCTCGACCTCTCCCCGGTTCTTTCCACATCTCATCTGGCGGGAGAGCCGCCGCGCAAGGCCTCGGTGAAGCAGGAGCACGGCCTCGAGCGAGTGCTCGACAACCGCCTGATCGACGCCGCATGGAACGCCCTTGCAAGCGGCAGCGCGGTGCGCGGCGAATTCGCGATCCGCAATCTGAACCGCTCCGTCGGGACGATGCTCGGCTACGAGCTGACCAAGCGCTGGGGTGGCGCGGGCCTTCCCGAAGCAACGATCGACTTCACCTTCACCGGGTCCGCGGGTCAGAGCTTCGGTGCCTTCGTCCCTAAGGGGATAAAGCTCACGCTGTTCGGGGATGCAAACGACTATGTCGGCAAGGGTCTCTCCGGCGGCATCCTGGTGGTTCGCCCGGATCCCCGATCGAAGCTGGTGGCGGAGGAGAACATCATCGCGGGGAACGTCATCCTCTACGGTGCGACCGGTGGCAAAGCCCTCATACGCGGGGTTGTCGGCGAGCGCTTCTGCGTACGGAATTCAGGCGCGACGGCGGTGGTCGAAGGAGTAGGGGATCACGGCTGCGAGTACATGACCGGCGGACGGGTGGTCGTCCTGGGCCCGACCGGAAGAAACTTCGGAGCCGGAATGTCAGGAGGCGAAGCCTTTGTCTGGGATCCTCACCGCAGCTTCAAAGAACTTGTCAACCCGGAGATGGTCGACCTCGATCCGCTCGAAGAGGAGGACCGCAATTGGCTCTTCGAGATTATCTCCGAGCATCTCCGCGAAACCGGCTCCTCCCGGGCGGAAACCATCCTGGCCCACTTCGATTACGAGGTGGACAGGTTCGTAAAGGTCTTCCCGCGTGACTACAAGCGCGTTCTCATGGCCAGCCGGCGAGCATCCGTCCAGGGTGCCTGACGGCCGGCGAGAGTGACGAGAAGGAGAATCGATTCGATGGGCAATCCACGCGGATTCATGCAGTACCACCGCGACGGGCCCAAGCGGCGCCCGGCCGAACTGCGCATCCACGACTGGCGGGAGGTGTACCTCCCGTTCTCTGACGAGGACCTGACCACCCAGGCCGCCCGCTGCATGGACTGCGGCATACCCTTCTGCCATCAGGGATGCCCGTTGGGAAACCTGATTCCGGAATGGAACGACCTGATATACCGCAACGAGTGGAAGGAGGCCATCGGGCGTCTGCACGCCACCAACAACTTTCCCGAGTTCACCGGACGCCTGTGCCCGGCTCCCTGCGAATCGGCCTGCGTGCTGGGCATCCCGAGCGACCCGGTCTCCATAAAGCTCATCGAGCAGGAGACCGTCGAGCACGCCTTTGCCAAGGGACTCGTTACTCCGATGCCACCCAGCCCCTCCACCGGGTTTCGGGTCGCCGTGATCGGCTCCGGCCCGGCAGGACTTGCCGCGGCCCAGCAGCTCACCAGGGCCGGCCATGCCGTGACCGTATATGAGAAAGCGGACCGTGTCGGCGGGCTTATGCGCTACGGCATTCCCGAGTTCAAGATGGAGAAGCGCATCCTCGATCGCCGAATAGACCAGATGAGGGCCGAAGGGACCGCCTTCGTCACCGGCGTCGAGGTCGGACACGACCTGGATGCTGCCGAGCTGGCCGAGCGCTACCATGCCTTGGTTTTTGCCATCGGCTCGGAGCGCCCTCGCGATCTGGCCGTTCCAGGGCGGGAACTGGCCGGCGTATACCAGGCGATGGAGTACCTCCCATGGGCCAATCGGGTGCAGCAGGGTGACATCGACGCGCCGCCGATGAGCGCGCAAGGCAAGCACGTGGTGATCATCGGTGGCGGCGACACGGGGGCGGACTGCCTGGGGACCGCCCACCGGCAGGGGGCGCTGAGCGTCACGCAGATCGAGATCCTCCCCAGACCAGGTGAGACGCGTCCCCCCTCCCAGCCCTGGCCGACGTATCCCGCCATCTTCAGGATTTCCTCCGCGCACGAGGAGGGTGGTCACCGCCTCTTCTCTCTCAACACACAGGGCTTCCTATCCGACGGCAAGGGCCGGGTCTCAGCACTCAGCGTGCATGAGGTGACTGCGGGAGACGGCGGCTTCGTCAAGGTCGAAGGCAGCGAGACCGAGCTCCGCGCGGATCTGGTCCTGCTCGCCATGGGTTTCGTCGGCGTGGCTTCACAAGATGCGGTCTCCCAGCTCGGACTGGAACTCACGCCCAGAGGCACGATCCGTTCGGGAGACGACTGGATGAGCTCCCGCAGCGGTGTCTTTGCCTGCGGTGATGCGCGACGTGGGCAGAGCCTCATCGTCTGGGCCATCGCGGAGGGACGCTCGGCGGCGGCGGCGGTCGACCGCTACTTGATGGGGAGCAGCGACCTGCCCGCACCGATTACCACCAGCGCGGCACCGATCTCGCTCTAGCCGGGAATCCGCGAGGCGAGCTTTACCGCCGATGCCGGAACGGCCTCGAAGGCAGCCGCCAAAGAAGGAAGGGTCAGGGACGCTGGTCCACTGGTCACGACGGCGGCACCACCCACAAGTATCTCCCCCGGGGTCATCTGGTAGTTGTCGAGAATCGCGTCGCGATGGCCCCAGCAGCCCTTGGCGTTCGGAGATTGACAATCCAGATTGATGGTGCTGTTGGAATTGCCGCCCCAGCCGTCGTTGTACATCCAGTCGTAGTCCGCCAGGAGCGCGCTCGGATACCCTCCGGCCCAAATACTGTCATATACGGTCCATGGCCCATCCGCCTTGCTGGGGTTGGGATCGACTCCGGCACGTGCCCCCACCAAGGCATCCTTGTTGAGGCTCGACACCATGCCGGAAATTCGCGGCAACCCCCGCGAGGTGCGTTCCGCATTCGTAACAACAAGCAGCTGCATCGCCGGGCTGAGCGAATTGAAATCACCGGGAAGCTTCATGGGCGCCACCCCCTCCGCCTGGTGCCGCTGGTTGATCTGCCCCAGGACCGCCTGGTTGCATGACGGAGTATTGATGAGACTGTTGGGATCGAACGACGAGGGATACTCGGAAACAGGGATTCCGGCGTTGGGGTCACCGGACACGCAGGTGTCCCAGGCAGTCTGGGCGAGGGGTACGTTCGCCTTTGGGTTGACCGGGGGTCTGGGTGCTGCGGCAGGAATCTCGTGGCGCGTAAGGACGTATGCCGCCACCAAGAGCGCGACGACTGCGATCCTCACACCGAGCTTGCGCATGCCGCCCCGCACTCTCCTTCTCGCGCAATCCTACCCAGCGGCTACTTGAAGGACCAAGCAGCCGGCGGGGACGCCATTAGGTTTAAGAGGCGCAATGAGATTTAAGTACCTGCCCCTGCTGGCTCCCCTGGCACTGGCCGCTTGCGGCACCTCCACAGGCGGTCCGACCGGCTCCTCGCTTCCGCCGGCGACCACCGACCTTCCAAACACGAGCACCAGTACCACGCTGCCCGTCACGCCCGCCTCGACTGCGGTTTCCCAGCTTTGCAGCGCTTATTACCTGGTGCTCGCAGACAACGTCCTTGTCGGACGGATAGTCTCAGATACCGCCACCGAGGCGAAGGCGGCTTCGGTCGACTACCTCCAGGCGCTGCACGACTTGAAGACGTCGTCCCTCTCTCCGCCTGCGCTGCGGAGCGGTCCGGTGATCCAGGATATGGCAAAGCTGAGCTTTGCCGTTGGCACGAGCCGAAGGCCTGGAGTCCCCCCGGCAGCGCTAGTCGCCCTCAGCGCTGCACTTGGCAGCACCTGCCAACCGATAATCGCCAACTCCTCGGAAGCTCCGAAAATGGCTTCGGCGGCCGCATCCGCCGGATGGAGCTCGAGCTGCAATGGCAACGCTCAAACCCTGATATCAGCAGCGGACCCGAGCTACGGGGTGATCCAGACCCAATCGACGGCCGGGGTCACCACAAGAACGACTTGCGTTCCTGACGGATACACCGGCGTACTTGAGCGGGAGACGGCATTGAACTGGAGCGCCGTGCAGGCCTACCTCGGAGTGCCTTGCGGGCAGGCGCCGCCTTTCATCCTTTTCAGTCTCTTTGGCAAGGGTGCGCTTGCGACCTGCTACCCCTCCTGAGCACCAGCCTCCGCAGCGCTCTCGCCTCTGAGGGAAGCCGACCTGAGCTTCACGCCGGTCGCCACGATCATTCGCAGGCTACCGGCCAAGGCGATCTGGGTCTCGGTATCCATACCCGCTACGAGCCTGCTCTCCTCGCGGTTGTAGAGCGGAGCCACCTTCTCCACCACCCTCGCCCCCGCGTCATTGAGCGAGACGATGGCGCGGCGCCGGTCCTGCGGATGCCCCTGACGGGTACACAGGCCACGCCGCTCGAGGGTCTTGACAACACCGGTCAGCGTTCCTTTTGTAACGCCCGCCTTGCTCGCCAGGCGCTGGGGCTCCATATCTCCCCACACCCAAAGCGTGAACAGAACGATGAACGCGGTAAACGACAGGCCGTATTCGCCGAGTACCTCGCGCTCCATGTGGTTTCGGAGAATGCTGGCAACGCGGTAGATGTTCGTCATCACACCGCTCGCATGGACATCGGCCTCATAGCTGCCGATGCGGGCACGAATATCCCGCTCGACGGAGCTGATCTCTACCGGTTCACTACCGATGAAGCCCCATGCCAATTATCAGACCACCAAACGCCATGCCCATCGGGCCCCAACCCGATGCTACTGCAACGCTACCAAGTCAATCCGGCTTTGGCCGGTTCGCGACCGTCAGCATTCTTGCCTGCGCTCCAGGCCCGAGGTCTCCTCCCAACGGGTGACTCCCCAGGTGAGGACGAGGAACGTGGCAGGAGATCCGCCCCGGGAGCCATGCCAATGCCGCTCCCCCGGAGGAACCACCACGAGAGTACCTTCGTCGAGTTCGAGCTCGTCCGTCTCCTCATTGCCTATAAAGGCTGTCTTTGAAAGGACGTAAAGCAACTGGCCACCGGGATGCGAGTGCCAGTTGGTCACGGTTCCGGCCTCGTAGGTAACCTTCAGAACGTCTGCATCGGCGGGATTGGCGGCAAGGCGAAGCGTCTCCATTTCAACCGGGCCACTGTAGCGTTCCGGCCTCAGTACGGCCTTCTCTCCTCGCTCAACGATCTTCATATACTCAACTCACCGCCCTGTCTCGCGATGGGTCGCGACAGACAGCCCTAGTTTTGTACTTGCCCACCGGCCAGAGGCGAGCATAGTCGTGTGAAATCCATCACAGCGGTCTCACCCAGCGGTTTAGTCCACCCCGTGGCGTGCACTTCCAGGGAAAATACCACGCACACCACCACGCGGGTCGGCGGCGTCCCCTGCATACCTGGGAATGAGGTGAATATGGGCATGCATCACCGTTTGCCCGGCGGAGCGCCCGGCATTCACGCCAAGGTTGTAGGCGTCAGGTGCAAATTCCTTATCCAGAACCTTCTTGCAGCGCGCGACGAAACCGTAAAGCTCTTCCGCTTCTTCCTCGTCAAAGTCGAAGAAGCTCTCGAGGTGCCGCAGCGGGACCACCAGCAGATGGCCTGGCGAGACAGGGAAGGCGTCAAAGAAGGCCGCGAAATGGCCACCCCGTAGGAAGAGCGCGTCACCCGAAAGAACTTCGCAAAACACGCACCCCATCACACGCCCAGTATTGCAGCTGCCAACGAGGCGAGGCTAACGGAGATAATTGACCACTCGACGGTTTGGCCGTCAGGGTGTCCGTCGCGCCTGGCCCGCGATTCGACGCACCGAGGCGCCATGCACTCCGTGCCTTGATCTGTTCGACCTGTATACAAGAAAATCGGACCGCTCGAACCCTCGTGACCGAGGTCGCCTTACTTGACCTCGCCGCGACGGTGCTTCGAGCTCTTCTCGATGCTGGGCGGACCAATAGCGGCGTCGAGGGCGAAGTCGTTACGTGCGGGGACTGTGCGGCCCGGGCGGCCGAAGATGGCCGGAAACATTCAGAAAGGCTCCATGCGTTACCCGTGGGCACCGGGGCCAGAGG
Source organism: Actinomycetes bacterium (assembly GCA_021786375.1). GTDB lineage: Bacteria > Actinomycetota > Acidimicrobiia > Acidimicrobiales > Acidimicrobiaceae > Acidithrix. Next base: position 928 of record JAJYNL010000010.1, on the reverse strand, counting down.
TCCAGCGACACACATCCTACGCACGCCCCGGTGCACACCAGATGTAGATCCGATACAGGAGGATGACATGGGACCTTGGGCCGATAGACCGCTATTGGGGTTCGACTGGAGACCACTGGGACCGACGTACAGCAGGATATGCCGGTGAGCTATGCGTTCGTCTATTACGGCAAGGGCGAGAGCTCGACGGCGCGCACCGCCTCGATCAATCCGGGGCGGGTGATTCCAGATAGCGCCATCGCGGTGCACGGCATCACCAATGAGCGAGCCCCGGCCGAGGGCGACGATCTCGAAGACGCAATCGCGGAGATCGTGGATGCGTTACTCGTGGCGTCGAAGGATGGCGTACCCGTAGTGGGGATGAACGTTTCTTACGACTTGAAGATGATCGACACCTGCTCGCGGCGGGTGTTGGGAATATCGCTGGCGGACGCTGGCTGGACTGGACCGGTGCTGGACGTCTTGGTCATAGATCGCCACTTCGACAAGTATCGCAGGGGCGGGCGAACACTAATCGACTTGTGCGGGACTGTACGGTTGACGAGGGCGAGGATCTCCATGACGCGCAAAACGATGTTGAGGCGAGCGTCGCGGTTCTGCTCCGGCAGGGCTCCAAGTATTCCGAATTGCGGTCGACGGGCCTTGATACGCTATACGGGGCTCAGCAGGGGTGGCATCGCGACTGGGCCGAGATTTCTCCCAGTATCTGGTCTCGAAGGGCAAAGATCCGCTATCCGTGCCGGACGTGGCGTGACTCTTGGATCTGGCCGAACCACGATGGCCCGATAATGAGTCGATAAAGGGGGTTCAAACTGCTGGCGCCTACATGTATATACGTGGGTATTCATGTGTGATATACCCAGGTGCTACTCTGATTGTGATGGGGCGACTGGTACCGATAGGGATGGCAGCGAAAGAGCTCGGGGTG